>NZ_CP012099.1:4942500-5292526 GCF_001182785.1 Bacillus thuringiensis
ACAATCTATTAGCCTATAAGTGATTCCTGATTCGCGCTGGTCTTTAACAATACTTTTACAACTATCTTTATGTAACCCTTTATCCTTCCCAGCAAATTTGTCTTTTCTATTATCTGACACATAAAATATATCGTTCCCACTATACTCTAACGTTTGAAAAATCGGGTCCCCTTCAAGGGTATACTGTACAATTCTTATTTTATCAACTTCCCTTTGCTCGACATTCAAAACGAACTTTTCAAATTTATCTAGATTGGAAATCCTGGTTCCCTTTACAATGACATCGTTCTTCTTATCAATTGTAGTGTTAGATGGTGAACATGCTACTAAAGTAAAAAGAAATAGACATATAAAACTGATTCTTTTTCCTATTGTCATCCTCTCCTATAAAAATTATTTGTATACCCAAAAGCTACTTTCAACTATGAAAGTAGCTTTTCTTTTCCTTTCTCCTTCTTCGGAAAAAACACATATGAAAATGAAATCGCTGTATCAACTAAAAATATAATCGCCCACACTTGGCTCACGCGACTTGCAGCTTTATTTAAAACGATTCCCGATTCTAACCAATTACCCCATTGTTCAAATGGAATAAATCCATACGCGAAGAAAAAGAATATGTGCACACCAACGAATAAAACAAGATGTAATACCCAATTTTTTATTTCCTGCTTTGCATAGGCCATACCTGTTAATTCTATCTGTTTTTCAATAATAGGCGCTGGTTCATTACGCCATTTCGCAACTAGCTTTTGCGCAAATATATCAAGCTTCTTCAAATCCTTTTTCCCATAGAAAACTGCATACAATAAAATAATTACAGTAATAATTTGAAAATTAGAGAACTTTCCTGTTTGATAATAGTCCACTGCCCCTAATGTTAAAATAAACACTTCATTTACGAGGAGTACAATCCCCATAATAAAGCTCGCCTTCTTCAAACGAAATCCGTAACGGAGTAAAAAGAAACCGATAGCCGATAACCAAAATATAATCTCTGCCCCAATTAAAAAATACCAACGATATTCTGCGAGTATGCTCATTTATCCTTCTCCCTTTCATCATAAATACGAAAAGCTTCATCCATATATAATAAAAACTCTTCTTCAATTGGATACATGCTCATTTTCTGTGAATCTTCCTTTGATTTTCTAACTTCCCATAACTTATCTAAAAACGCTTCGTCACCATTAGCCATTTCTAAACACTTTTGCATTAATCTCTTCATTGCCCTTTGTACCTCATCACTAGCGGCTTCTTTACCCTCTTTCATAAAAATACGTAATTGCTTTAATAAATCTACCCATTCTAAAACATTCGGATCTTCCTCACTCATATTCGGCAAATTATGAAGCAACTTTTGTTCTTCCTTTGAAAATACTTCATTTTGAAATATTTCACGTATACGAGGAGACTGTTTTGAAAGCTGAATAAGTTCAAACATAACTTTCCAATCAAGTTCTCCCTCTACATCTACCGAATAAACAACCGCTTGTAAAACACGCTCCATTCGATTGAACTTCTTTTGCTCTTCTTGTACAAATCGAAGTTGGTTTTCAAGTGATTTTTTCAAATCCAGCTCACCTTTTACTAACATATTCGCAACTTCTTTTAATGAAAATCCCATTTCTTTTAAAAATAAAATTTGTTGCAAACGAATAACGTCAGCTTCACTATATAACCGATGCCCACCCTCTGTTTTTCCGCTCGGCTTTAATAAATCTATTTGATCATAATAACGTAGTGTACGTACTGTAACCCCTGTTTCCCTCGTCAATTCTTGTATTGAAATCACTACCATCACCTCTTCCCCCTCATTATAAAAGATGACGTTACGTCACTTTCAAGCATTTTGTAAAAAAAATACAAAAAGCTGTTTATACAAAGTGTATAAACAGCTTTTATGGAAATAACCCCTTTTGTATGGCGCGCCCACAAAATAAAATAAGTGCTCCAACAACAACACTCGTTGCCGTTTTATGATAATGGGCTAATAATAATAAATAATACGATAAACCTACAGTACCAATCATAATACAAATACTCGGCACTGGATTACGAGAAAAATTTTGCATTCCCCAAAGAAGCGCAAATATAGCTGTAGCGACACATAACACCGGTAATCCCATCCCAGTTCCCCTTTTTCTATCTATTATCCCTTGTTGCTAATACGCTCGTTGATGCGATACTTATTAATAAACCAAAAATAGCAATATATAATAGCTCAGTTACATGTACTGCTTGCCTATCTAAATACTTATTTACACAAAGATACATAATAAACAAGAAAACGAAGCTTGTAATACAAATCGTAAAATATGACTTCATCTTGTTCACAACTCGCTCATCAATCGATGGTACTCCCTCTTCTTTCAAACGCTTCTGCTCTTTATATTCCGAAATTCCATATAAAATGACTAGCGCTACATTCGATATAAAAATAGTTCCTTACGAAATACTTAAAATCATTAAACTCGTATTTAAAAGAATTCCTGCTACAAGCAAACTCCCTACGAATCTCATGACCTCTCTCTTACTCATACATGATCAACCTCTTTTCGATTTCTATATTTCCACTTCGGCCAATAGTTCACAAGAAAATACACCCACTGCCCTAGTACAAATAAAACAAACGGCATACCAGCATTTCCATCAACAATTAAATTATATAAACTCCATATCGCTAAACTAATCGTAAAAAATAGCCCTACATATTTAAACGCTTTATCTGACTGAAATCTCTCAAACTCATCCTGCATTTTTTATTCCCCCTATCGCTATGCTCGTTTTCCTACCATAACTCCTATAATGAGACTACCTGCAAATAAGGAACTACATATTATAAATATCTCTTGCACTGGTATAACAGCCCTGCCTATTGCTTTACTCGCAACAATATAAACAATAAGCAACAGAAATGCGAATACAAATGAGACGTTTACATGCTTTTTTATATTTTCATTTACTCGCTCATCTATATCGGGAAGTTCTTCTTTTTTGTACTTACGTTTTTTGTAATACACATACACTATCAAAAATACAATTGCTAAAACGTTACTCACTACGAGCGGTAAAATTGGTATAGCCGGATTCATAATATGAACTATAATGTCTCCTAAAAACAATCCAAAAGTCGCACCTATAAATAACTTTTTAGTATCGTTCATTTTTCCTCCCCTTACTCTAGCGTAAACATTTCCTCCACCTTCACTCCAAAATATTTGGCGATTTTTAAGGATAACTCTAGACTCGGGTTATAATGATGGTTTTCAATCGCCACGATTGTCTGCCGCGTCACCTGCATCGCCTTTGCCATTTCAACTTGTGTTATATGATTTTGCTTTCTTAACTCTTTTATTTTATTTTTCACACCCATAGGATCCACCTTCAAAAGTAAAGATATCTTTACAAATTTTAGAAAAACATTTCACTGCATATCTTCTCTAACAAAGTACAAGAGTAATTCAATTTATATCAGCGATTTTTTAAATATATCAGCGCAACTCCATTTATATCGGCGATTTCCCAAATATATCGACTTACCGACAAATATCAACATCAGTAGCACCATAAGCATAAGAAAGAAGCTGCCCCAAAATATCTTTTGGAACAGCTTCTTCGTCCTACTTACATAAATCCTAATCCCCATACAAGAACGTATCCAAGAACCGATAAGCAAACCGAGCCAATCAGTCCTGCCACGAATGCTTTACTTCCTAATTTACGGAACGTTTTAAACTCTACATTTAAACCGAGCCCCGCCATCGCCATTGCGATTAGCATATAAGCAATGACAACAATGTATCCCGCAACAACTTCTGGAATAATCCCAAGCGAATGCACTGCACTCATTGCTAAAAACCCGAAGATGAACCATGGAATTGGAAGGTCGCGCCATGATCTTTTTTCCTCGCTACCTTCACTCTTACCAAACCATAATCCGATTAAAATCGCTACTGGTACAAGCATTGCAACGCGCGTTAATTTCACGATAACTGCGATATCTACAGCCGTGCTTCCTCCTGGCGCCGCAGCCGCAATTACGTGAGCAATTTCATGCAGTGTCGCCCCTGAGAACACTCCATATCCGTATGGAGATAAACCAAGCACTGGATATAATAACGTATAAATAAGCGTAAATATTGTACCTAAAATTGCGATGATCGCTGCTCCAACTGCTGTTTCGTCATCTTTTGCTTTCACTTGCGGTGCAATTGCCACGACCGCGGCCGCGCCGCAAATTGCCGTACCGCATGCTGTTAAAATCCCAAGTTTCTTTTCTACTTTAAATACTTTCGTTAGTCCGTATACAACAAAAATAGTAAATGTAATAACAACCGCCGCGATGACCAATACTTTCGGTCCCGCCTTCGCAATATCAACAAGATTTAATCGCATTCCAAGTAAGATGATCCCAAAGCGCAGTAACTTCTTACTCGCAAAGTTCGTTCCTGCAATCGCATCATGAGGAACTCCAATTGCAGCGCGCCAAACCATCCCAATTAGAATAGCAATTACTAATTGTCCCATAATATTTAAAAATGGAAGCTCTGCTAAATATTTCGCGGCAATTGCGATTAATAATGTAATCCCAATTCCTTGCGAAAATCCAAAGCCCTTCTTCTTTTGTATAACAAGTGTTTGTTCCACCTTGTACCACCCCAATAATCGTATTGGAACATGCATGTTCTTTCTACTTACATTATAAGAGAGTTTCTATAATAAGTTTAATACCAATACCAAATCTCTATCATCAGAAATACTTATGATAAGATGATAGAAAAAGAAAGGAGCCCATTATATGAACGTAGATATTTTAAAAATTTTTGTTACTGTCGTTGAACAGAAACACTTCTCACGTGCAGCAGAATTATTAAACCTTTCACAGCCCGGAGTAAGTATGCATATACGCAACTTAGAAAACGAATTTGGCACTACACTTATTCAACGCTCTCCGAAGCACGTCCAAGTTACGGAAGCTGGAAACATATTATATATACATGCAAAGCAAATGCTCTCTCTTTACGAAGAAGCCAAACAAGAAATTAACGAACTACATAACGTTGTAACAGGAACTCTTCGCATCGGTGCTAGTTTCACAATTGGCGAATACTTACTTCCAAAAATACTGGCTAACTATGCGAATGAAAATCCACACGTCGAAGTTCATACTTTCATCTCAAATACAGAAGACGTTTTGCAAAGCCTTCGCTCTAATCAAATTGATATCGGCCTAGTAGAAGGGCAAGTCATATACGCTGATGTTGACGTTGAAACGTTTATGCAAGATGAAATGAAGCTTGTCGTTCCGCCAAATCATCCATTGCTCCGCACAAATGAAATAAATGAAAGCACACTCCAAGATCAAGTATGGGTATTAAGGGAAAGTGGTTCTGGTACACGCGCTTATAGCGATCGTTTTATTCATCAACACCATTTGAAAATGAAACGATTCTTTACATTTAGTAGTATCCAAAGCGTAAAGGAAGCAGTTAGTGCCGGGCTTGGCATCGCTATCCTTTCTGATTGGACTGTACGAAAAGAGCTACTGGCAAAAGAGCTATTCCACGTCGAAGTTCCAAATGAACAACTCATCCGCCCGTTCTCCATCGTGCGCGGCAAATATTTCATCCCGTCTAAAGCTATTCAGGTGTTTTTAAATCATGTAGACTCTTTTGCGAAAAAACAGCATTGACCTTCACATTAGTGTGAAGGTTTACAATACATTTAAAGGGAGTGAAACGCATTGCGAATTGGAGAATTATCAAAAGAAACCGGGGTTAGCGAAAGATCACTAAGACATTATGAAGAAAAAGGATTACTCCCTTCTAAGCGCCTTGCAAATGGCTATCGTGATTTCGACGAAAGTGCCGTTGAAAAAGTAGAGCTTATCCAAATGTACTTACAGCTCGGCCTAAATTTAGACGAGACAGCAAGGATGCTACGCTGCCTCGAAATCGAGCCGCACCTGTACGACAATCCGTGCAGCAGCATCCTTACGCTTTACGAAGATAAACTCAATGAAGTAACAAAGCAAATCTCATTACTTTCCAGCATTCAAACGAATTTGCAAAAACACGTTTCACTCCTAAAGCAAACAAAAGAAAAGGGATGATTACATGTTTGTTATACAAGGCAGTTCAAGACAAAACGGAAATACAGAAGCTTTAACACATATGGTGATTGATGGAATTGAAACAGAACAAATTTACTTGCGTGATCATATCGTCCACCCAATCATAGATCAGCGTCATGATGCAGAAGGATTCCAACCTGTAAATGATGACTACGAGCAGTTAATCGAGCGTATGTTAGAGCACGATACAATCATCTTTGCTACACCATTGTATTGGTACGGAATGAGTGGACATATGAAAAACTTTGTTGATCGCTGGTCACAAAGCTTGCGCGATACATCTCTTCATTTCAAAGAAAAAATGAAAGGCAAAAAAATGTATGTTGTCATCGTTGGCGGGGACAATCCAAAGCTAAAAGCATTACCGCTTATCGCTCAATTCCAATATATCTTTGATTTTGTTGGTTCATCATTTGAAGGTTATGTTATTGGGGATGCGAATGGATTAGATGAAATCAAAAACGATGCTGAGGCGTTGGCAAAAGCACAATTGTATAATAATGAATTCAAAAATAGCAAATAGAAATAAGTTTGACAAACCCTTTTGTATGCGCATACAATAAAAGTAATATTATGAAAGGAAGGTACTTTGACCAATGAAGTTCTAATTCTCTTATTTATTTCATCCATCACAAATAGTGAACAAAAATGATGAAAACTAGCAGGGGATTAGTCTGTCCATTTGTCGATACTTTCTTTCGAAACGATCATGTAAAAAATCGTTTATTTATATACGATTTTTTACATACAAGGGCGACGTTTATCCTCTCTAGTGAAACTAGGGAGGTTTTTTTATGACTATTTTATTCGCAAGTAATATTGAAAAGAGCTTTGGTGATCGCACACTATTTACGTTACCATCACTGGAAATTCAAGCACAGGATCGCATAGGTATTGTCGGAGTCAACGGAGCTGGTAAATCTACGTTATTACAAATATTAAGTAAAGAAATAGAAGCCGACAGAGGCATAGTAACTCATCATAGTTCTATCAGCATCATTCCTCAGCTTAGCGAGGAACTACCGGAAACTCCATCTTCCCTTGCAAAAGGAAAATGGAGTATTTCAAACGTTACCGACGTAATGAGCGGCGATGAACGAATGCGGCTAAAGATTGCCCATGCTCTCGAACAAAATGCAGGCATTTTATTCGCTGATGAACCAACAAGCCACTTAGATATGGTCGGTACAGAGCAATTAGAAAAGGCACTTTCATCTTATAAAGGAGCACTTGTTTTAATATCGCATGATCGTGAATTTCTAGATAATATATGTACCAAAATTATTGAAATTGAAGACGGTATTATCCAAGAGTATAAAGGGAATTATTCCAACTATCGAAAGCAAAAAGAACGTGAACGAATACAAAAACAAGCAGAATATGAGCAATACGTACAAGAAAAAAATCGTTTAGAACAATCCATTTTACAAAAAAAGCAACGTGCTTCTAGCATGACAAAAATCCCAACACGGTTCAGTTCATCTGAATCTAAACTTTATAAATTAAGTGGGGCTCATGGCCAAGAACAGGTTAGTAAAGCAGCAAAAGCATTAGAGACACGTCTCGAAAAATTAGAAAAGAAAGAAAAGCCAAAGGATTTTTCTCAAGCTCAGTTTGACGTACAATACCATACACCCATTCATAGTAAGGTCGCAGTACAGTTCAATAAAGCAACAAAGAAAATAGGCGACCGCACACTATTTAAAAATATGAATGGAACTATTGTCCCTGGTGCAAAACTAGCTATTTTAGGGGCAAATGGAAGCGGCAAAACCACTTTGTTCAACATGCTTCTCACAAACGAGCGTGGCATGCAGCTATCGAAAAGTTGTAAAGTTGGATACTTCGAACAAACATTATCTATTTTAAAAACAGATAAAACCATTTTAGAAAACGTTCTAGAAGAAACAAACTATACGGAAGCATTCGTTCGCACAATACTTGCACGGCTTCTATTCCGCCGTGAGGATGTTCATAAACCTGTGCACGTTCTAAGCGGGGGTGAACGAATGAAGGTTGCACTCGCAAAAGTATTTTTAGGAAACTATAATATGCTTCTGCTAGATGAACCGACAAACTATTTAGACTTAGCAACGCAAGAAGAATTAGAAACCATGTTACAAGAATATCCTGGCACAATACTTTTTATTAGCCATGACCGTGCCTTTATTCGCTCTGTTGCAGACCATATTCTCCAAGTAGATGAGAGTGAACCAAGAATCTTCCACGGTAATTACGAGCAATACACTAAAAGAGCCACCGGAGATTCTGTAAACGTTACTGAGCAAGAATTGTTACGATTACAAACAAAATTAACAGAAATCATCGGCCGAATTTCCATTCCAAATCAGCACGATGACATCACATCTCTCAACCAAGAATACGAAACATTATTAGTTCAAATACGGAAATGTAAAGAAGCGCTCTAATGTCTTCCCTATATATCGACAAGGCCTTCCGCATTTCCCAAGAAATATTGAAACTTCGACATATAAAGTAAAAAGCCATGCATCAGCACGGCTTTTTACTTTTATATACGAACAGCAGTCCCGCTCACAGCAACCATTAGCATTCCTTCGCGAACTACTTCGTAATCCACGTCGATACCAACAATTGCATTCGCATTTTTTTGTCTTGCGAAAGTTTTCATCTCTTCCATTGCAATGTCGCGCGCTTCTTTTAATTTACTTTCATAAGCACCCGCACGACCGCCGACAACGTCACGGACAGAAGCGAAGAGGTCACGAACGATATTCGCGCCCATAATCGCTTCTCCATTGACGATATCGATATACTCAATAATTTCTTTTCCTTAAATTGTAGACGTTGTTGTTACAATCATACTTTATAGCCTCCCATATGAGATTTTTACCTACTTATGGTGCACTAATTCAGTATAAATTATATTTACGAACTAAACTGAGCTTCGTATAACCTACTATATCCTCCGCCACGCTCAATTAATTCATCATGTGAACCTTGTTCTGCAATACCGTCTTTATTTACAACGACGATTCGATCTGCATTTTTAATCGTTGCAAGTCTATGAGCAATAACTAATGTTGTACGACCGACAGATAGTTCAGCCAGTGATTTTTGAATCGCTAGTTCCGTCTCTGTATCTAATGCGGAAGTCGCTTCATCTAATATTAAAATTGGCGGGTTTTTCAAGAACATACGAGCAATCGCTAGACGCTGCTTCTGTCCACCAGAAAGTTTCACACCACGCTCACCGATAACGGTATCTAAACCGTCTGGTTGTGAGTAAATTAAGTCTTCTAACTGCGCACGTTTTACTGCCTGCCAAATTTCAGCTTCTGACGCCTTTAAATTTCCGTAAGCAATATTTTCACGAATTGTTCCTGAGAATAAGAACACATCTTGCTGCACAATTCCAATTTGCTTACGAAGTGAAGATAATGTCATATCTTTCGTATCAATACCATCAATTTGAATTGATCCAGATGATTGCTCATAAAAACGTGGTAATAGGCTACATAACGTCGTTTTCCCTGCTCCTGATGGTCCAACGAACGCAACAGTTTCACCTGCATGTATGTTCAAACTAATGTCATTTAAAATCGGTTCTTTATTTTCATATCCGAACGTAATGTTGTTATATTGAATATCACCATGTACCTGCTTAACTTCCATTGCATCTTTAGAGTCTACAATGTCAGGCTCTGTTTCAAGAAGCTCTACATACCTTTTAAAACCAGCGATTCCTTTCGGATAGCTTTCGATTACCGCGTTAATTTTTTCAATTGGACGGAAGAAAATATTCGTTAATAGAACGAATCCGATAAATCCACCGTATGTTAATTCTCCTTGCAGAACAAACCATGTACCGCATATTAATACGAAGAGCGTTACAAGACGCATGAGCATATAACTAATCGATGAATTTAAAGCCATAATTTTATACGCCATTAATTTCGTTGTACGGAAACGAGCGTTGTTAACAGCAAATTGCTCTTTCTCAAACTTTTCATTTCCGAATGCTTGTACAACGCGAATGCCCCCTACATTGTTCTCAATGCATGCATTAAAATCAGCAACATCTGAGAATAAACGTCTAAACGTACCTGTCATTTTTTTATTGAAGTAAAGCGCCAACCATAATAAGAATGGAATAACGAAGAACGTTAATAGCGCTAACTTCCAGTTAATCATCATCATAAATGAGAATGCCCCAACTAAAGTCATAATAGCGATAAACAAATCTTCTGGTCCATGATGAGCAATTTCCCCAATTTCCATTAAATCGTTTGTAAGGCGTGAAATTAGATGACCTGTTTTATTATTGTCAAAAAATCTGAATGATAGCTTTTGAATATGATCAAATAATTTCTGCCTCATATCCGTTTCAATGTTAACACCAAGCATATGTCCCCAATATGTAACGACATATTGTAAGCCTGCATTTAATATATACACTGCAAGTAAACCGAAACAAGCCCATAAAATAAGCGTCCAGTTTTGTCCTGGCAATAACTTATCAATAAATTGATTTACGATAAGCGGGAAGCCAAGTTCTAGTAACCCTGCGACAACTGCGCAAGAAAAGTCGAGTATAAATAAACCTTTATACGGTTTATAGTAAGAAAAAAATTTACGTAGCATATCTTACCTCCATTTTCCAAAATTAAAAAGACTCCCTAAATGATAACCATTATCAAATAATTATTCAAGTTATCCGTCTATGAAACTGAAAATAAGCTTTACGCTAGTTGTTGTTTTTTTGCCGAAAAGTCGATATAAATTTCATTTGCTACTGCCATCACCACTCACACACAAAAAAGGGGTGTCACCTATAGGTGACACCCTCACTTCTATTACATCGCTTCCGAATCCCACTCATGCTCCTGCTCAACGAATACAATACCTAATTCGTGATGTCCACCAGCATATAATGCAGTTTGTGCAAGACGAAGCTCACCATTTGTATCTAATACTTCTAATTTACAAAATGCTCCTGTCGTCTTCGTTTGAAGCGCATCATAAAATTCCTCGGCGCTTTTTGGAATGACTCCATTTACTTTCGTAATAATTTCTCCAGGCAGTAATTTTAGCTCTGCTCCAATTGTATTTGGAATTGTATCTAGTACAACGAGCCCATCATTGCGTGCAGCAAAATAAGCTGGTCTTGTTTCATCGGCAATTTTCTCTTGCATCGAAATTGTGAAACGCCCAAGCATCGCGACTCCCATCGCGATAATTGCAAGTACGTGCCACCAGTAACTTGCGATTCCTAAAACGAGCACGAGTCCTGCTAATCCATAAACACGTCTTCCTGTAAATAATAAAGCTTCCGTCGGCTCATAACTTTTAATCTTTCTCATAAATCCAATTAAAAATGGAACGAGGAATAGAGAATATGTACCTGAACCTATTGAAACGACAGGCCACCATGAAATAAACTGCGTTACCGCATCACCCGGTACAAGAATAAAAATAGGAACGATCCATAAACGCTTTGATTCGTGTAAACCAATCTTTAATCCACGCTTCCCCTTCCTAATCTTCGGTGTAGAGTATCCTACTGCATTTTTAGAAATCAATAAACCTTCTACAATAAGCATAACGCCTAGTAAAATAGCAAGGGATACAACGGTACTCTCTTCACCTTCTCGAAGCTGTAAGAAGGGAACTGGTAGCTTAGAAGATAATAGAACACATACAATCGCAATGCTAAATGTATAAGCTGCCGATAAATATCGATACATAGCCGTTAATCCAAATATTAATGTCCAAATTAAAATAGCCCATAAGCTTGCTTTAGAAACAACAAGTCCAAGCCCAATCGTAATAATAGATACTACTAATCCGTATCCAATCCCTGCAAATAGAGAGGTTCGCAGTTCAAACCAAATATCATAAACTTTAAAAGAAAAATCTTTTCGTTCTCTTAACATACGTAAGTATCCAACGAAGATACTACTTATTACAAATATATAGACAGCAGGGTGTAAGAAAAAACGTCCAACTGCCCGCATTATTTCAAAAATCCACGCCTCCACGAACTCATTCACCACCATTTATATCATTCTTTCTTTTTATATTATCATAACTAAACAAACGTTTGTTTAACACAAAAAAATACAGGCAGCAAACTGCCTGTATTTTTTCTTATTTTGCCATTAATTTTAATGCTGACTGTAATTGTAGATCATTTTCTCCAGAACGGATTTTTTCGATAATTTTAGTTTGAATCGCTTCAGCTGTCTTTTTATCAAGCTGTCCTGTCGCTTCCATCTCATTCGCATTTTGGAATGCTTTCAGCGCCGATTCTGTCTCTTTACTAAAGTATCCATCTTCACGACCTGGTACATACCCTAAGCTCTTAAGCATTTCTTGAGCATGTTTTACTTGTACATCATTTGAATTGTATGAAAGTGTTTTTTCAATTTGAATTGGTGTCGCATGATAATAATTTGGTTGCTTCACTTCTACTGTTGGCGCGATTCCTTTTTTATGAATCCAGTTCCCATCCGGCGTTAACCATTTAAACATCGTTAATTTAATGTTGCTGCCGTCTTTAAATGGAACAGCTTGCTGGACAGTACCTTTACCAAATGTTTTTTCACCAATTAAATCGTATCCTTCTCCTTCTTTCAGCGCACCCGCTAAAATCTCTGAAGCAGAAGCACTTCCACTATCAATTAATACTGAAATTGGATATGGTTTTCTCTCTTTCAGTTCCGTAGAGAATTTCTTCTTCTCACCATTTCGCTGCTCTACTTGTAGCATTGGCTTTTTATTCGTCATAATTTCCCCTAGTATATCTTCTACACTATTTAAATAGCCACCAGGATTACCACGCACGTCAATAACTAAGCCTTTTATATTTTTCTTTTCCAACTCTTTTAACTGATCCTTAAATTCTTTCGCTGTATTCTCAGCAAAAGAAGTGATTTGCATATAACCGATATCTTTTCCGCTCTCTTGCTTCACAGAACTAAACACTGTAAAGATTGGAATCTTTTCACGCTTAATTTTAAATACAATCGGATCAGTTACTCCCGCACGTTTAATTTCAATTGCGACAGTCGTTCCCTTTTTACCACGAATTTTTAATACTGCTTCTTCACGTGATAAGTCTTTCACACTGTTTCCATCTACAGATAAAATTTGGTCATTCGGTTTAATTCCTATCTTTTCTGCTGGTGAACCTTTAATTGGCGATACGATAATAAGCTTATCGTCCGTCTTGTTCACCTCAGCCCCAATCCCCTCTAATTCAGGATCAAGCGATTCACTAAACTGTTTGGCTGTTTCTTTATCCATATACGTGGAATAAGGGTCCTTCAGCGTAGACAACATACCTTGTATTGCACCTTCAACTAACTTTTCATCTTTCACGTCTTCCACATAACGTGAATCAATTAGTGCATACGCCTCATTAATTTTTGCCAAATTCCCTTGCGCAGTGCTAGCATTCCCACTCGAAATTGTTTGCGTTACTTCTGCTGGGTTAACCCCAAATACAGACATGCCTGCAAACATTCCGCCAGCACCAATTAAAAATGCAACAACCATTCCAATAATTGCAACTCTACGTTTCAATGCGGAATTCCCCTTTCCAAAACACACAGGTGGTGTAGCAAAAGGCATCACACAGTGTGTGATGCCTTTACCTATTTCTACTATATGATAAGCTTGTACGAATTATGTTTGCAACTTTTTATACTTTTAAGAAGCGACGAATTGACATTACACTTCCCCACATACCGATTAAAGCACCGATTAACACTAGTAAACCAGCTAATTGGAATACGAAAGGACTGTATGGTAGAAGCTCGAAAATTGTGCCGCCAAGTTTTTCGTTAAACACACCTTGCAACGAATTATACGTAACTAGAATTAGGCCAATTGGAATAATTGATCCTAATACTCCTAAGAATAATCCCTCTAGCAAGAATGGCCAACGAATAAACCAGTTTGTTGCACCAACAAGTTTCATAATTTCAATTTCTGTACTACGAGCATAAATTGTAATTTTAATTGTATTAGAGATTAAGAACATCGCTGTGAATAAAAGACCAGCAATTAACGCAATCCCAATGTTACGACCAGTTTTTACAGTATCAAATAATCGTTCAACTTGCCCTTTTCCGTACTGAACATTACTGACAAACTGCATTTTTTCAACTTTCTTCGCGATTGTCGCTGTATCTGTTGGTTCTTTTGCTTTTACAACGAATACGTTTTTAAGTGGGTTATCTTGTTCAAATAACTCAAACGTTTTTCCGCTATCACCTAAGCTTTTAATTAAACGTTTTAACTCTTCTTCTTTAGAAGAATATTTAATAGAATCTACTTTTGCAATCTTACTCATATCTTCTTCTAATTTCTTTTGATCAGCTTCTTTCGCAGCTGGATCAATGTGTACACGAATCTCTACATCTTGCTCTACTTTTGTCGCAAAATGGTTCATATTCATAATCGCTGTTAAAAAGACACCTACAAGTAATAATGTAACTGTTACTGCACTAACAGAAGCAAACGTCATCCATCCGTTACGTGATAGATTCTTTACACCTTCTCGCAAATGTCGACTAAGGGTCTTAGCCTTCATATCCGTATCCTCCCTCAATCTCGTCTCGAACAATTTTTCCGCCTTCAATCGCGATTACACGATGACGGATTGTATTTACGATATCTGCATTATGCGTCGCCATAACGATCGTTGTACCACGCTCATTAATGCGAGTAAAAATCTTCATAATATCAAGAGCTGTTTCAATATCTAAGTTACCTGTTGGCTCATCGGCAATTACAACCTTTGGTCGATTTACAATTGCTCTTGCAATCGCAACACGTTGTTGCTCCCCACCTGAAAGCTCACTTGGAAGTGCATCTGCACGATCTTCAAGGCCTACAAGACCTAGAACTTCTGTTACACGCTCACGAATTGCATCCGGTTCTTCTTCAATTACTTCTAAAGCAAACGCAACATTCTCATATACCGTTAATTTAGGTAGCAATTTAAAATCTTGGAAAATTACGCCTAATTGACGACGAAAATACGGAACGTCTCTTTCTGCCAATGTTTCGATAGTAAGTCCATTTACATTAATAGATCCTGTAGATGGTTTCTCTTCACGATACATCATTTTAATAAATGTAGATTTTCCGGCTCCACTCGGTCCAACTACGTATACGAATTCACCTTGTTTAATGTTAACTGTAAGACCAGCAATGGCTTTCATACCATTCGGGTACTCCTTATAAACATTCGTCATTTTTATCATTATTTATCACCCAATACTTAATGATTTTTTTCGAAATACTTTTCTGTACATCTGAAAATAAAAGACATCCTTCATTTTCACTTATTCATCCTTGTTGAAGGTAGTTTACTTATGCTTTCTCATAAGCAATACCACTCTATGTAATATATTTCAGCAAAATTCTACAAACCCCATTGTAACATCAAACGGTTTCCAATTTGGATACATTTTTGTTACAGTTATGTTACATCCCAGAAAAAGGAAAACGAGTTGACTATATTATCAACTCGTCCATTTCACCTTTTTTATTTATGTTCTGCTAACCATTCAGATACTTTTTTCGCATCTTCACCTTGAATAAGTCCTGGTGACATTGAACCGCGGCCTTTTTTAATAATCTCTTCGATATCTGCGGCGTCGTACTTACCGCCTACTTTTCTTAAATCAGGTCCAGTTGCCCCTGATAAATCTGTTGCGTGACATCCAGCACAACTTCTTTGGAAAATTTGTTCTGCGCTGTCTGTGCTTGCAGACTGTTTCGAAGACTTACTCTCTTCTTTATTTCCACATGCTCCTAAAGCAAAAACAACCGATGTCCCTAGCGCAATAGCCAACAATTTCTTTTTCACTTCTATCGCTCCCCATTGTTGATATTCTTTTTATTCCTAACACACTCATTTTCATTATAAGCATTATCTTTATATAGAAAAACTAAGGTGTATTTCATATTCCTCAAAAATACAGTGAGAACCTTGATAAAATAAAGCTTTCATAAGTTGTTTCAATTCTGTGAACAACTTAAAAAACTTCTATAAAGAATCCTTTTTAAAAGGAAAATTAGAAAAGTTCTATATAAATCTTCACCCTATTACCGCTCTATTTTACTATTCTCTACTTTTTACAAAACAATATACAGCATTGTAATCTACATATAATCCCATCAAAAAGAGAAGTTGTCGTTTCCAACTTCTCTTCCTCTTTACTTCATCTATAAAAATAAAATCAAATGCCTTATATCCTCTATATCCTCAGCATGCGCCAACAATTTTGTTGGCTTTTTTTCGCTTATTAGATGCGAGAACGTAAGTAAGCATCAATAAATGGATCAATCTCTCCATCCATAACTGCTTGTACGTTACCAACCTCCGTATTTGTACGGTGGTCTTTTACAAGAGAATACGGGTGGAATACGTAAGAACGGATTTGGCTACCCCATCCGATTTCTTTTTGTTCCCCACGGATTTCATCTAATTGTGCCTGCTGCTCTTCTAGTTTCTTTTGATATAATTTCGCTTTTAACATCTTCATCGCATGCTCACGGTTTTTAATTTGTGAACGCTCTGATTGACACGTTACAACTGTATTTGTCGGTGTATGTGTAATACGAACTGCTGAATCTGTCGTATTTACGTGCTGCCCACCCGCTCCACTTGCGCGGTACGTATCAATTTTTAAATCTTCTGTACGTACTTCGATTTCAACTTCATCATTGAACTCTGGTACAACTTCACAAGATACAAACGATGTATGACGACGACCTGAAGAATCGAATGGTGAAATACGTACAAGACGATGTACACCTTTCTCTGCTTTTAAGTAACCGTAAGCGTTATGACCTTTAATTAATAAAGTTACACTCTTAATACCAGCTTCATCACCTGGTAAATAGTCAACCGTTTCTACTTTAAATCCACGTTTTTCAGCCCAACGTGTATACATACGTAATAACATAGAACCCCAGTCTTGTGACTCAGTTCCACCTGCACCTGGATGTAATTCTAAAATTGCATTATTTTTATCATAAGGATCACTTAATAGTAACTGAAGCTCATACTCATTCATTTCTTGAATTAAGCCTTTTACTTCTGATTCTAATTCCTCATGTAAATCTTCATCATATTCTTCTTTTAAAAGTTCATGCGTTACTTCTAAATTTTCGAACGTCTCATCTAACTGACGGAAACTTCCAACCATATCTTTTAACGCATTCGCTTCATTAATTACAACTTGTGCGCCTTGTTGGTCATCCCAAAATCCTGCGCCCATCATTTTTTCTTCTAATTCTGCAATTTGGTTCTCCTTAGTAGGGAGGTCAAAGAGACCCCCTAAAAGCCGCTAATCGCTTAGCCATTTTCTCTAATTCCTGTCTAATTTCTACTAATTCCATTTCCTTCACCTCTATGTAATTGCTGTTACTTTCGTATGAAAACAAGGGAAACTCTCTCCACTTATTACGGAGAGAGTTTAATTCTTCTTAATTATACATTTTTGATATAAAAGTTTGCAAAGCAGCCAAGCTACCGCCCTATATTACTGAACAATACCACAGCAGTTTTTATATTTTTTACCGCTACCACATTTACATAAATCGTTGCGGCCCACTTGGTCACCTTTTACAACTGGCTTTTTCTTCGCTTCTTCGCCATCGCTAGATGGATGAACAGCTTCACCTTGAACAACTTCTTGACGTTCTAAGTTTTGTTCAATTTCAGCTTTCATAATGTAACGAGAAATTTCCTCTTCAATAGAAGCAACCATTGACTCGAACATCGCGAATCCTTCCATTTGGTATTCACGAAGTGGATCAATTTGACCGTAAGCACGTAAATGAATACCTTCACGAAGGTGATCCATCGCATCAATATGCTCTGTCCATTTCGTATCTACAACGCGGAATACAACAACTTTCTCAAACTCACGCATTTGCTCTTCTGGCATAAGCTTTTCTTTGTCGTTGTAACGCTCTATTAATTTCGCGATAATCGGTTCGCTCATTTCCTCAGGAGCAAGGCGACGTAATTCTTCTTCTTTTATGTCTCCTTCTTGAAGAAGGTTTGTATTTAAGTAGTCAACAAGACCTTTAATGTTCCAATCCTCTTCAATTTCCTCTTGTGTATGAAGCGCAACAGCACGTTCTACTGTAGATTTCATCATACCTTCAATAATGCCACGTAAATTTTCCGATTCCATTACTTCTTGACGTTGCTTATAAATAACTTCACGTTGCTGACGAAGTACATCATCGTATTGTAATAGCTGCTTACGTGCATCATAGTTATTTCCTTCAACACGTTTTTGTGCAGACTCTACCGCACGAGAAACCATTTTACTTTCAATTGGCTGAGAATCATCCATACCAAGACGATCCATCATTGCTTTCATATTATCTGAACCAAATCGGCGCATTAATTCATCTTCCATTGATAAGTAGAACTGCGTCACACCAGGGTCCCCTTGACGACCAGCACGACCACGTAACTGATTATCAATACGACGGCTTTCATGACGTTCTGTACCGATAACTGCTAGACCGAAGATTTTTACATCGTCTCCAAGCTTAATATCTGTACCACGACCAGCCATATTCGTTGCAATCGTTACAGCACCTTTCATACCAGCTTCTGCAATGATATCTGCTTCACGCGCATGGTTTTTCGCATTTAAGATGTTATGACGTACACCTTTACGCGTTAACATTTTTGAAATAAGCTCTGAAGTTTCAATTGCAACTGTACCTACAAGAATAGGTTGCCCTTGTTTATGACGATTTACAATATCCTCAACAACTGCATTGAACTTACCTTCCATTGATTTAAAGATTAAATCGGCACGATCATCACGAATAATCGGTTTGTTTGTTGGAATTACGATAACATTCATATTGTAAATACTACGGAATTCTTCTTCTTCCGTTTTCGCTGTACCAGTCATACCAGATAATTTTTCATACATACGGAAGTAGTTCTGGAATGTAATTGTCGCAAGCGTCATACTTTCATTTTGAATTTCTACACCTTCTTTTGCTTCAATTGCTTGGTGTAATCCTTCGCTATAACGACGACCTTTCATAAGACGACCAGTGAATTGGTCTACAATTACGATTTCGCCTTCTTGTACAACATAATCTGTATCACGGTGCATAACAACGTGTGCACGAAGCCCCTGATTAATATGGTGAAGAAGTGCTACATGTTTTAAATCGAATAAGTTTTCAATATGGAAAGCTTTCTCCGCTTTCGTAATACCATCTTCTGTTAACATTACATTTTTCGTTTTCACATCAAATGAATACTCTTTTTCATTTTCTAACGTACGGACAAATGCATTTGCAAACATGTATAGCTCTGTTGATTTTTGAGCTTGTCCCGAAATAATAAGCGGCGTACGCGCTTCATCGACTAAAATAGAATCGACTTCATCGATAATAGCAAAGTGAAGTGGACGTTGAACGCACTGCTCTTTATATAAAACCATGTTGTCACGTAAGTAATCGAATCCAAGCTCATTATTTGTGCTATACGTAATATCAGCAGCATAAGCCTCTTGTTTCTCTTCGCGTGACATACTATTTAAGTTAATTCCTACCGTTAAGCCAAGGAACTCATGAAGTTGTCCCATTTCGTTCGCATCACGTTGTGCTAAGTATTCATTGACTGTAACAACGTGAACACCTTTTCCTGTTAAAGCATTTAAATATACAGGTAATGTAGATGTTAACGTTTTACCTTCACCCGTTTTCATCTCAGAAATATTCCCCTCATGTAAGGCAATACCACCCATTAACTGTACGCCATATGGACGCATTCCAAGAACACGAGTTGCCGCTTCGCGAACAACTGCAAAAGCTTCAGGTAGTAGATCATCTACTGTTTCACCTTTTGTTAGACGTTCTTTAAATTCAAGCGTCTTTCCTTTTAATTGTTCATCAGTTAGTGGCTTAATAGATGACTCTAATGCATCAATTTGCTCAACTGTCTTTTGCATACGTTTAATTTGGCGTTGGTTTACATCAAACACCTTTTTTAAAATACCGATCATAGGAAATACGCTCCTCTTTTATTAAAATAAAACTTCCGATTGTTTTTCTTTTTCTCTATTACAATCAGTCGTTGTAAAAATCAAATGTATGTTATGCCAATTTTTCTCCTAATTAAAAAACTAAAATGTATATACCTAATGATAATTGTAACACTTGTCTTATAACTATGACAACAATCGGCCGAATGTCTCGTTCTAAATTAAGAAAAGTTTTTTAAAAATCTATTTTCAGCAAAAAAAGCGCAGCCATTTCGGCTGCGCTTGCGAATTATTATTTAGTTTCGATTAAACCGTATTTCCCATCTTTACGGCCATATACAACATTAGTTTCATTTGTATCAGCATTTGTGAAGACGAAGAAATTATGTCCTAGCATATCCATTTGTAGGATCGCTTCTTCAACGTCCATCGGTTTTAAATCGAATCGTTTTGTACGTACAAGTTCTAATTCATCCTCTTCTACCGCATCCAGAACAGCTACTGCTTCTGGAAGGATAAAGTTCGTTTTCACAGAACCTTTCTCACGTAACTTACGATTTACCTTTGTTTTATGTTTACGAATTTGTCGCTCAAGTTTATCAACTACTAAATCGATAGCAGCGTACATATCGCTATTAGTTTCTTCTGCACGAAGTAATAAATCAGTAAATGGTATTGTTACCTCGACACGTTGCTTGTCAGAGTATACTTTTAAATTAACTTTAATCTCTGGGAATGTATCAAAATAACGCTCTAACTTACTTAGTTTTTTCTCTACATATTCCTTTAATGCTGGAGTTACTTCAATATTTTCACCACGAATGTTGAATTTCATAGATGAATTCCTCCTTTCAAGCCTATGTCCTATAATTTCGACACTGGCTTAAAAACTCCTTCTAACTTTTTTAAAAAAATTAGTGGAATTGCGATTTTTTTATCGTTTTTTGTTGAAATGAAAAGATGCATCGTTTCTATCTTTATTTTATCCTATTAACATCGTGAATAACGAATATAACTGTGGACAATTCGTTACAGAAAAGAAACAACTTTTTGACAACTTACCCTATAACAAAAAACCCCTTGCGAAAAACAAGAGGTTCTACTACATATATATAACGTTGCCACAAATGCAGCTTTCTCTTCCCAAAAACAATATTCCTACAGTTTTACAACATTAGCTGCTTGTGGTCCACGTGCTCCATCTACAATGTCAAACTCTACTTGTTGCCCTTCTTCTAATGACTTATACCCATCTTGTTGAATAGCAGAAAAATGGACAAATACATCGTCACCATCTTCACGCTCAATAAACCCAAATCCCTTTTCTGCATTGAACCATTTCACTCTTCCTTGCATGTTCATTCCATTCCCTTCACTCTAAAAATCAGGGCATCCGCCCCATATTTTGACTATAACGAATGACAACATATGAAGTCAAAGAAGACTTATCGCCTTTTTATTATCCCTTTCGACACTGCCATATTAACTTCTACAAAGTGTCAAACTAGATACTTCCCTTGCCCCTCTTTCATATAACAAACTTCCGATTTGCCTAACTGTAATTCCAGTCGTATACACATCATCAACGAGTAAAATATGTTGCTCAGAAAATATCTCTTCTCCCTGAAAATAAAAAGGATTGCTTCCTGACATCCTTTCTTTACGTGTCTTCTTACTTTGCTTTTCTGTTTCCCTTCTTCTTAATGATGGATAAGAAATTTTGACAGGTAAACAAGTTGCTAATAACTCAGCTTGATTAAAACCACGTTCAACTTCCCTTTCCTTACTAAGCGGAACAGCGATAACGGTTGAAACATTAGCAAAATACTTTTGAAATAAACTTCGAAAAGGACGATAAAAAATGCGCACTAACTCTGCATCCCCCCGAAACTTAAACTGCGCTACTATTTCTTTCATCTCATCATCATACATATATAACGAACGGTTTTTAAAAGAACGATACTTGCCCTCTTTCATCCACCTTAGACAATCTATACAAATACCGTCTTCTTGAAATGAGGCAGGAACATATTCTAAAGGCCGCCCACACTCCATGCAAATTTCTCCTATAATATAGGAAAGTTTCTGCTCGCATCTATCACATATATATTTTCTATGACACTTTACCAAAAAATTGTACCAACTAACCTTTTCTACACAACACTCATCACAAAGTAAACAATGCATTAATCGATCAATCCTTGTTCTTTGGCATTTTTATTCATACCTTGAATATGTTTTTTCGCGCGCACCATCGCCTCTGTCTTACCATAGTGAAAATAAATGACCTCTCCATACGGTGCTTCAAAGCTCCGCCCTGCTCGGCCCGCAATTTGTACGAGTGCACTTTCTGAGAATATTTCTTCTTCCGCCCCTAAAACCGCTACTTGCAAATTTTTCACCGTTACGCCTCGCTCTAAAATTGTCGTTGTAACTAATAATGGGATTTCTCCTTTTCTGAAAGCCGCTACTTTTTCTTTTCTCCCCGAATCTTCTGCATGTACACCTTCAATTCGCTTGTTTAATGATTTTAACAACAGGCTTATCTCTTCTATATATCGCACATGGGGGACAAATAAAAAAATAGGATGTTTTTTATTTAAGTATGTTTGTAACCACTGTAGTAAAACTCGAGGAATTCTTTTATGAATGAGGCTTTTTTTCCAATTCCCGCACCAACAAAATAAAGGAACTGGTAAAGGATGACGGTGATATCGTCCAGAAACAATAACACCTTTTTGTTCACCTTTTTTAAATTTTCGCTTCCACGTTTCATCTGGAGTCGCAGTTAAATAAATACGCGCCGCCCTTTCTTTCATCGCTTGTTTTACCGCGTACTGTAACATTTGATCTGCACAATATGGAAAAGCATCTATCTCATCTACAACCATGACATGAAACGCCCTATAATAACGCAATAATTGATGCGTGGTCGCAACGACTAGTACTGCATCTTTTTCTTTATCCACACTCCCTCCATATAAAGCCGCTACCTTTATATATGGAAATACTTCTTGTAATCTCGGTGCTAATTCCAGAACAACATCCGTTCTCGGCGTTGCGATACAAACTCTTTCTCCTTTTTGAAGCGCTTCGTTAATACCGTAAAACAACATCTCTGTTTTCCCAGCCCCGCATACAGCCCAAATAAAAAATGATTCTTTTCGCTTAATAGCCTCTACAACACCTTGTGCCGCCAAATTCTGACCAGTAGACAACTTCCCGTTCCACTGTAACAAATTTAAATTCTTTTCTCTCTTTCTTTCAGCAATCCCGCGAACAAGTACAGCACATTCACTTACCCTCCCCATCGTTATACACTTCCGGCAATATGTGCACACTTTACTGCACCTTTTACATAAAAACGACGCAAATAGCCGCTGTTCTATATTTCCACAACGCTTACATACATATTTAGAAGCCTTCTTTTTTACACCTTGTACACACACGACCTCTCCCTTCTTTTTCAAATCATTTAATTCCCTCTGTAAATCTGAAGAAAGTTCGTCTAATAGCAACTGTTTCCCCGCTAGCATCGACAATCACCTCCAGCACTACTATAAACCCTTCTTCAAATCCCGTAAAAACTCAAAAAAGCCGATAACCTACTTATAAAATAGTAAGCTATCGACTTTATACACGTTTTTTATTCTTTTATAAATCCTATAATCGACCGTAACCTAAGAAATGTTTTTGGTTATATGAGCTGTTGATATCACCGTACGCAATTCCTTTATCACTAGCATGAATCATTTGACCATTACCAACGTAAATACCGATGTGAGATGGACCTGCTTTATAAGTACCTTGGAAGAATACTAAGTCTCCTGGTTGTGGGCTACCTACTTTAGAAACTGAGTTCCAGTAACCTGCAACGTCTTGACGACCTACACCAAAAATGTAAGAAATGAATCCACTACAATCAAAACCACCGTTTGATGGAGATGCACTTCCCCAAACATAAGGCATACCTAAGTATTGCTTTGCCTTACCAATTACGCCCGGAGCCGGATTTGGATCTGGTGTTGGCTTTTGCTCTTCTTTTTTAGGTGCTTCTTTCTTAGGCTCTTCTTTTTTTGGTTCTTCTTTTTTAGGCTCTTCTTTTTGAGCTTGTCCACCATTGTTTGCTGGTGCAGCTTGCTCTGCAGGTGCTTGTGCTGGCTGAGCTTGCGCAGCTTTAGCAGCTTTAGCAGCTTGCTCTGCTTGTTTTTGAGCAGCAGCTTCTTGTGCAGCTTTTGCTTGCGCTTCTTCTTCGGCAATGCGTTGTAATTGTAATGCTTGTTTTTCAAGCTCTTTCAATTGACCTTCTGTACTTGTCATTGAAGTTACAACTGTATCCATTTTACCGCTTAAATCGTTTACCGCTGTTGCTTTTTTCTCTTTTTCAGCGTCAAGTTCTTTCTTAGCAGTTTCAATTTGAACTTGTGCTTCTTTTAATTCTTTTTGTTTCTCTTTTACCGTTGCAACATCTTTTTTCACACTAGCTTGGTCTTCTTGCTGTGTTTTCATGATATCTTCATCAGACTCAAGAATTTTAGAAACAGAAGTTAAACGATCAACTAAATCTGCAACGTTTTTAGAGTTTACAAGAACTTCTGTTACAACGTTCGTATTTGGTTGTTCTTGAAGTGCAACTAAACGCTTTCTTAATAACTCTTCACGTTTTGCAATCTTCGTTTGTAATTCTGCAATATCTTTATTTTTCTTTTCAATTAATTGCTCAGTATCAGAAACTTTTTTCGTTGTTTCATCAAGCTTTGAAGCATTCTCTTGAACAGACTTATCTAAACCTTGAATTGTTTTGTTTAAGTCATTCATTTGTTTTTGTAATTCATCACGTTCTTGTTGTTGTTTATGTAAAGTGTCATTTTGTGTATTAATTTGTGATTTCACGTCAGAAATTTTATCTTCTGCAAATACATTTGGTGTTAGCCCTGAAAACATTAACCCTGCAACTAAAGCGCAAGATGCCATTTTTAGCTTTTTCATTTTATTTTTTACACCGCTTTCTTTTTTCTTTTTCCGTATATAACCTATAAAATTTATACCATAATTCGGGATTTTTTTTGCTAATGTTACGTTTTTGTAAAACAAATGTAATATTATATGTAGCTCTAGCGCAAAATTCGTATATTTTTGTATGTGTGTGTAGAAATTTATATACTTTTCTTACTTCTATAAACAAAGAAAAAACGTAAGGAATCCCTTACGTTTTATTAAATATACGAATACAAATGAAATGCTACTTCATCCATTTCTCAGCCCAATTTTGGACCTCATCCATAACACTTTCTAACGCTTTTCCCTTGTCAGTTAAGCCATACTCGATTCGAACTGGTACTTCTGGATAGACATTACGAACTACAATGCCCTCGCTTTCCAATTCCTTCAAACGCTCTGACAACATACGATCGCTCATATTTGGGATAATATCTGCGATTTCTCTAAAACGTTTCGACTCTTCAAGCAAAGATTTAATAATTAAGCCAGTCCATTTCTTACTAAGCAAAGTAAAAGCTGACTCAAACTTTGGACATAAACAAGAATTATGCTCCATATGTTTCACCTCTCTTCTATTATAATATAGTTTCTTGTAAAAAGTAAGTTATAAAACTTTCCTCATTATTTTATTTTACGTACATTTTACCATTTCCAAATATTAACTTGTCAACTAAACGTAACATACCCGTAAAAAAACCCTCTTAAAAAGAGAGCTTTTTATATCTTTATTACTTCGTATACCATCCAAGACCTAATGCACCTTCACCTAAGTGCGTACCAATTACAGCTCCAAAATAACCTGTACGAATTGTGACGTGAGGATATTTTGCTTCTAATTCTTTCTTCCATTCATTCGCTTCCTCTTCACGTTGCGCATGAATGATAACTGCTTCCATAGGGACTCCTTCACTTGCTTGCTCATCAAAAATTTCAATGATACGTTTTAATGCTTTTTTACGTGTGCGAATCTTTTCAAACGGAATAATGATTTTATCTCTAAAATATAAAACTGGCTTCACTTGTAACAGACTGCCGATGAAAGCTTGCGCGCTATTTAATCGACCACCACGTTGTAAATGATGCAAATCATCAACTACAAAATAGGCGTCCATCGTTTTCTTCATTTCATCAAAACGAGCAATAATCTCTTTTGGATTCTTTCCTTCACTTGCTAACCTTGCACCTTCACGCACATAAAATCCTTGTACTTCACAACTAATTTCAGAGTCATACGTGTATACATCAATACCCTCTACCATCTGTCCAGCTGTCGTCGATGTTTGATATGTACCACTAATTCCACTTGATAGGTGAATACTAATAACTGCATCATAATCTTTAGCTAGTTCTTCATATAGCTCAACAAACTTTCCGATTGCTGGTTGAGAAGTTTTTGGAAGTTCCTCTTGTTCACGTACTTTCACATAAAAATCATCTGCTGAAATTTCAGCTTCTTCTTGATAAGATTCTGTTCCAAACACAACGTTTAATGGAATCATATATATATTGAGTTCATCACGGATTTGCTTCGGTATATATGCTGTACTATCAGTAACAATAGCTATTTTCATTTTCGTACCTGCCTTATAAAAAGTTTTATTTCCTAATTTTACACGAAAACTACAAATGGTGCATCCATACAGGGAAATGCCGGTTGAAATTATACTCACCATCTCGACAAATTACAACAAAAAGATAAAATACTCACCAAAAACTTCAGCCTATTTAGAAAAAATGTTTGAATATAAAAAGGCTCGCTTTTAAAATGGAAAGTACTAGTCATTTTGATAGATAGGGGCGTATACAAGTGCTATTACAATATTTAACAATCAAAGACTACGGCGAACACGAAATCGTCATTCAAAAATCAAGATTTATTTGTTATGTTAGCCGAGCAACGACTGAGGAAGAGGCTCAAGAATTTATACAAAAAATAAAAAAACAGCATTGGAATGCAACACATAATTGTTCCGCTTATTTAATTGGCGAACAAGATCATATTCAAAAAGCAAATGATGACGGCGAGCCTAGCGGTACAGCTGGCGTACCAATGCTAGAAGTACTTAAAAAACGTGGGCTAAAAGATACCGTCGTTGTCGTAACACGCTATTTTGGTGGCATTAAACTTGGCGCAGGTGGATTAATTCGTGCATATGGAAAGTGTACAAGCGAAGGCATTAATCATGTCGGTGTTGTCCAGCGAAAACTAATGCGTGTGATGCAAACCGAGATTGATTACACATTACTTGGCAAAGTAGAAAATGAATTACGTAATTCAAAATATGCCATTAAAGATATACATTATCTAGAAAATGTCACATTTGATACTTATGTAGAAGAAGACGGCAAACAAGCATTCACAGATTGGATGATTGAATTAACAAACGGGAAATGTACAATTACAGAAGGAGATATGTTGTACTTAGAACAAGATGTTATCTAAGCATAACTCTTTTATCACCTTCAAAGATTAATGTAGTGAATTACTTCCCTACAAATGAACTAACGAACTAAGGAGATTATATATGGAAGAACGTTATTATCATCTCCAAAATAGCAGAATAAAAAAGAAGCGAAGAAGGAAACTTTTCTTCTTCCTTATTTTCGCATTTTTATTTGGCAGTATAGGAGTTTATGTGTTAAATTCTTACTCTTCTCTTATGGAGATGTATAGTGGTTTTACTCGTGAAAAATCGGATTTAAGAAACAAAGATGTAGAAATTACAAAAGAACCTTTTACAATTCTCATTATGGGGATAGAAGATTATGCGACAGACGGTCAAAATGGTCGTACAGATTCATTAATGTTTGCAACAGTCAATCCGAAAACTCAAAAGATTTCACTTATGAGTATTCCTCGTGATTCTCGAGTTAAAATTGTTGGTAAAAATAAGGAAGACAAAATTAACGCTGCCCATGCTTACGGCGGAGAAGAAATGGCAATCAAAACTGTCGAAGGCTTTCTAAAAGTTCCTGTAGACCATTATCTTAAAATTGATTTCCAAGGCTTTAAAGGTATCGTTGATGCTGTCGGCGGCGTTACGGTTGACGTACCCTTCGATTTCTGGGAGCGCTCTGACGTAGATTACTACAAAAAAATTCAATTTAAGCAAGGACAGCAAAACTTAAACGGTGAAGAAGCACTTGCTTACGTCCGTATGCGAAAGCAAGATCCAAATGGCGATTATGGTCGAGCTGCTAGACAAAGACAATTACTAGCCGCTGTTGCCCAAAAGCTAAACTCCACCTCTACTGTATTTAAAATTAAAGATTTAACAGCTGTCGTTGGAAAATATATAAAAACCGACATTCCTATTTCAGACGGACTTGCTCTTTACAATAAACTTTCTGGATTTGATCCTTCTACAATGCAAACGTTAAAGCTTGAAGGCGAAGACAAAAAGATAGGCGGTATTTATTACTTCCTTCCAGATCCAATCAGTGTAGAAACGGTGCGTAACGAAATTGAAAAAGAATTAGGGGAAAAAGCAAAAAATCCAACTACAAAAAACAACTCAAATCCTGATTCAAATGCAAGTTCAAGTTCAAGTTCTAATTCTAACGAACAAGCAGAAAAAGAAACAAACCAAAATAAAACACCAACTGATCCGCCACCTTCTACAAATGCTCATGCAGAGTGGATTATGCGCAATCAGCCGTAACAAAAAGGCCCAATCTATCCGATTGGGCCTTTTTTATTTACTTATTAAAATGTTGTAAAATCGCTTCTACAATGCGCTCTGATGCACGACCATCACCGTAAGGGTTAGATGCTTTCGCCATCTTATCATGAGCTTCTTTATCTGATAACAACTCATCAGCAAGACCAAAGATTGTCTCTTCGTCTGTTCCTGCTAATTTCAGCGTACCTGCTTCAATACCTTCAGGGCGCTCTGTTGTATCACGAAGAACAAGAACTGGTACCCCAAGTGATGGAGCTTCTTCTTGTACACCACCAGAATCCGTTAACATTAAGTATGAACGAGCTGCAACATTGTGGAAATCAATTACATCTAGCGGCTCAATTAAATGAATACGATTATGTTCACCTAAAATTTCATTTGCTATTTCACGAACAACAGGGTTCATATGAACAGGGTACACAACTTGTACATCTTCATGCTTATCAACAAGACGCTTAATTGCACGGAACATATTACGCATAGGTTCACCTAAGTTTTCACGACGGTGAGCTGTCATAAGTACAAGACGATCATTTCCAAGTTTCTCTAGTACAGGATGACTATATGTTTCTTTTACAGTCGTTTGTAGCGCGTCAATCGCTGTATTTCCTGTGATGAAAATACGTGACTCATCTTTATTTTCCTTCTGTAAGTTCGTTGCTGATTTTGCTGTTGGTGAGAAATGAAGATCCGCCATTACACCTGTTAATTGACGATTCATCTCTTCTGGGTATGGAGAATACTTATCCCACGTGCGAAGTCCCGCCTCAACATGACCTACTGGAATTTGATTATAAAAAGCAGCTAAGCTTGCAATAAATGTTGTTGTTGTATCACCATGTACAAGTACAATATCCGGCTTCGCTTCTTTCATTACTTTATCCAAACCTTCTAAACCACGCGTTGTAACATCAATTAAAGTTTGGCGGTCTTTCATGATATTTAAATCGAAATCTGGCGTAATTCCAAAGATATTTAATACTTGATCTAACATTTGGCGATGCTGTGCTGTTACAGTTACAATCGATTCAATTTTTTCTGGTTGTTTTTGCAACTCTAATACAAGAGGTGCCATTTTAATTGCTTCTGGACGTGTCCCGAAAATTGTCATTACTTTTAAACGTTCAGTCATATGATTGCCTCTTTTCTTTCACTAATTACAGCTTCTATTATGACATATAAAAATATGCATGAGTACATCCCTTTTTAACGCATAATAGAAACATGTCTATTACAAATACTTTTTCTTCCAACCGAATAATAATCTATCTTTTGTTTCTTAACATCTTCATCAGTATAACAATTTCTCCCATCAAATAAAATAGGCTCTCTCATAAGTTGTACGTACTTTTCTAACGGATAAGCTTGAATAGCTTCCCATTCTGTTACGATAAAAACCGCACTCGCATCTCTAATCGATTCATCTATACATCTACTATATTGTATAGCATCTCCAAATATATTTTTCACATATTGAATTGCTTTTGGGTCGTACAGAACAATTTCTGCACCTATATTAAGCAATGCTTCTATTATAGTAAGAGATGATGCCTCTCTAATATCATCCGTATTCGGTTTAAATGACGCGCCAAGAACTGCAATCCGCTTTTTATTCATGTTCATAACTTTTTTCGCTTTTTCAATCAATAGCAGCTGTTGCTTATTATTTACTTCAATAACCGCTTTTAACAAACGAAAATCATGAGCAACATTTCCCGCAATTTGCACCAGCGCTTTCGTATCTTTTGGAAAACATGATCCCCCGTATCCAATACCTGCATTTAAAAAAGATGCACCAATCCTCTTATCCATTCCCATTCCTTTGGCAACATCCAATACATTTGCGCCTACCTTCTCACATATATTTGAAATTTCATTAATGAAACTAATCTTTGTAGCTAAAAAGGCATTCGACGCGTATTTAATCATCTCTGCACTTTTAATATCTGTAACATACGTTTCTAAGCATAATTTACTATACAAACTCTCTACTCTTCTTGCTACTTCCTCACTATCAGCTCCAATTACAATACGATCTCCATGAAAGAAATCATAAATACCTGAACCTTCACGCAAAAACTCTGGATTCGATACGATATGTACTGTATGCCTCCCTTTTAACTTCTCCTCAATCCATCCCTTCATTACATCATTTGTACCTACTGGAACTGTACTTTTCGTAACAACAATAATATCGTTCGTCGCATATAATCCAATATCGTTACAAGCACTCTGAATATACGTTAAATCCGCCGTCCCATCTAATAAAGATGGGGTTCCAACTGCAATAAATATAAACTCTACATCATCAAATGCCTCTTCTTTATTTGATGTAAAAGTTAAAGCATTATTCTCATATGCATGATTTATTAATTCATGTAATCTAACCTCATAAATAGGTAAATCCCCTTGTTTTATCCGTTCAATTTTTTCATCATCTATATCAAAACATGTAACTGAATGCCCCAACTTTGCCAATCCTACTCCTGTAATCAATCCAACATATCCAGTACCTATTATCGTAATTTTCATTTCCTTTTCGCACAGGAATTTACAATAGAAAAGATATGAAATACAGAATTCTCCCTGTGCTTCCCCCTCTCACATTAAAAATGAGAAAACCCTTTTCTTTCTTCATTATATGAATTACTTCCCTCATTCTTTTTAAAGTTTTTGTAAAATTAAATGCACTATAATATAAAGTGAAACTTTAATTAGTAGGAATGGGGCTACTAGTTGATGCGAGATAAATTCCCACATTTTAACATGAAACTTACTCATTTCTACGTGTAACACTTATAATACTGAACTAAAAGTATTCACTATCGAAGAAAAAGAGGAAATGTCATATTCCAAAGTCCAGTACGATTAACCTTCTCATATGATGCAACATTCTATATACAATTGTCATATATTCTATCCGCTTCCATTAACCGTAAAGAGAAAAAAAGATTGAATTCTAATCTTTTTGTGATACCATATGTTATGAGCCTGTAAATAAACATCATAATTTTCAGATAAATATATTTTCAAAAAAAAAATTACGTTAGAATATAAAGGGTGGGGTATTAATGGACTCACAAGTGATTTATGCCATTTTGGCATCTTTCATCACTGTACTCGTCGTTACTCCTTTAGTTATTAAATTAGCTTTTAAAATAGGAGCGACAGATAAGCCAAACGCACGTAAAGTGCACCAAAAAATTATGCCTCGTCTTGGCGGGTTAGCAATATTTATTGGTGTAGCTGTAGGATTTGTTGTCGGCGGCTTATATGAGCAAAGAATGTTATCGATAACACTAGGTGCAATTATCATTGTAATCATCGGAATTTTAGATGATATGTACGAGTTATCTGCGAAAGTAAAATTCGGTGGACAACTGTTAGTTGCCATTATGATTGTAAAAAGTGGATTATTAGTGCAAGTATTATATATCCCATTCCTTGGGGATACTGAACTTGGATGGCTTGCTTATCCAATTACAGTATTTTGGCTTGTAGGTATTACGAATGCAATCAACTTAATTGACGGCTTAGATGGATTATCTGCTGGTATTTCATCTATCGTACTTGCAACGCTAGCATATATGGCCTTCACTAGCCCATGGGGTACTGGAACAGCTATTATCTTGCCACTCGCATTAATTATATTAGCAAGTACAATTGGATTTTTATTCTTCAACTTCCATCCAGCAAAAATTTTCATGGGAGATACAGGAGCACTATTTTTAGGATACTGTATTTCTGTTATATCGTTACTTGGATTATACAAAAGTGTAACGTTATTCAGTTTTATCGTTCCAATTATCATTTTAGGTGTACCTATATTTGATACGATATTTGCAATCATCCGTCGTATCGTAAATAAAAAACCTATTTCAGCACCAGATAAATCGCATTTACATCACCGCTTACTTGCAATGGGATTCTCTCATCGTAAAACGGTACTAATTATATACGCATTCGGTATTTTCTTTAGTGTAAATGCCATTATTTTCACTAGTGCAACGTTATGGTTATCCATTATTCTTCTTTTCGCTTTGATTTTCTTCACAGAAATTATTGCTGAAATAATCGGGCTTGTACATGAACGTTACAAACCACTTATTTCCTTTTATAAAAAAGTGAAAAAACGCGAAGACTAATTGTAGTATAGCCTTTACCATTATGAAATATTCAAATAGCATCCTCTTTCTTACAAGAGGATGCTATTTTTTATTCCTTATTTTATATTTCCAAAATATAGATTGTTTGAGAGTTCCTCTATTGGAGAAAGATATACATAATAAGAAACGTATCAAGTTTTCTTTTTTACATCTTGATTGTCAAACTGAGGGTGAATGTTATGATCAAGCGAGTATTTCAATGTATTATTTTATTCTTAACAATTACTATGTACGCATCATCTAATACTGAAGCAACAACTGTTATTCCTGCTGAACATTATCCAAATACTGAAACGAACTCTCCTACACAAAAAATTGCGTACTTAACATTTGATGACGGGCCAAACAAATATACTACACAAATTTTAAACATCTTAAAAGAAAAGAACGGAAAAGCAACTTTCTTTGTTATTGGTGGAAAAGTACCACATTACAAAAAGACAATGCAACGATTGATTAAAGACGGACATTATATCGGACTTCACAGTATGTCACACGATGTAAAACGCCTTTACACTGGCGATCCATCTGCTTTAATTACAGAAATGGAACAAACACAAAACATTGTCCAGCAAGTTACAAAATTAAATACACATCTCGTTCGTGTCCCGTATGGTAGCATGCCTTACTTAAAAAAGAATTACCGTGATGCACTTGTATCAGCCCATTATAAAATGTGGGATTGGACAATCGATACATACGACTGGAAAAGCTATGACAATCCTTCTGCCATACTAGAAAGAGTACGTAATCAGAGCGATGAACAAATCGAAGTAATTTTAATGCATGATTCGAGTGTAACCGTACAAATACTGCCACAAGTAATTGATTACTTACAGTCACAAGGATACAAACTTCTTCCCTATAATCCATCTTCCCATCTCGAAGTAAACTTTTGGAAAGACACAAGATTGTAACAGCTTTAGTGCCTATATGCTAAAGCTGTTTTATTTTTCTCTTCCCACCCTTCCCATTTTTGTGTAAAATTTTAAATAGTGATGAAGTTTCGAGGTGAATAGAAATGAAACGAATAGATCTCATTTTTAATGCAATACAAGAAGGCAATTATACAGAAGGTGTAACCGCGTCAGAACTCGCTACATTTCTGCAACTAGATCGCGCTAATGTAAGTAGCGACTTAAACAAACTTGTAAAAGATAAACGTTTATTAAAAACAAATACGCGTCCTGTTCGTTTTTATATCGAAACGAACACTTCGTTGGAAACGCATTCAAAAGAAGTAACTTCATTAGATACATTTGCAATTGAAAATACGAGCCTTAAAATCGCAATTGAAAAAGCGAAAGCTTCTATTCTCTACCCTCCAAACGGTATGCATACTTTACTACTAGGAGAAACAGGGGTCGGAAAGTCTATGTTTGCTTCTTTAATGCACGAATATGCAATTGAAGTTGAACAGCTTCCCAAAAATGCACCATTTATTGTCTTTAACTGTGCTGATTACGCAAACAATCCACAACTACTACTCGGACAGTTATTTGGGATTAAAAAAGGGGCTTACACAGGTGCGAGTGATCAAAAAGGATTAATTGAAAAAGCTCATGAAGGGATTCTTTTCTTAGATGAAGTACATCGTCTGCCTCCAGAGGGACAAGAAATGCTCTTCACCTTTATTGACCGCGGAGTATACCGCCGCCTTGGAGAAACAGAAAACGAACGTAAAGCACAAGTATTAATCATTACTGCAACAACAGAAGAACCAAATTCATTTTTATTAAAAACATTTACAAGACGTATACCGATGACTGTTACGCTGCCACCACTTCGTGAGCGTACACATAAAGAGCGCTTTGCTTTACTACAGCTATTTTTCACAAATGAAGCAATTCGTCTGCGAAAAGAAATTCATGTTAGCCCAAATGCAATGCGTGCTTTCGTCTTTTATAATTGTCCCAATAACATCGGTCAATTAAAAACGGATGTACAAATCGCCTGTGCGAAAGCCTATTCTGACTTCGTGACAAAGAAACGTGATTCTGTCTATGTTTCAAGTACAGACTTACCTTGGTATATGAAAGAAGGGCTGTTCATTGAAAGAAAGAGCCGTCACTTATACCAAATACCAAATGAAACATTTGTATTTACAGGTGATGAAGGTTGGAGTAATCATAAAACAGAAGATGAAAAACGCTCTTCTATTTATGATTATATTGATTATAAATACGAAGAACTTCAAGCACGTGGTATTGAAGAGGAAGAATTAGAATTACTAATAGAAAATGATGTTCAAAGCTTTTTCGTACAATATTTTAACCAAATATCAAAAAAAACAAGCCATGAAAATGTTTTTAAAATTGTGGATCGTAATATCGTTTCCGTATGTGAAAAAATAGCGGAACTTGCTGAAAAGCATTTATCTAAGACATTTGATGAAAAAGTATTTCTCGCTTTAAGCTTACATGTACAGACAACTCTACAACGTTTACAAAGTGGAAAACAAATACATCACCCGCAATTAAATCAAATTCGTACGAAATATAAAGAAGCCTTTTCCGTCGCTATGCAAGGCATTCAACTACTGGAAGAAGAATTACAAATAACAATGCCTATTGATGAAGCTGGCTTTTTAACAATGTTCTTCGTTGTTGATCCAATTCCTGCCTCACAAACAGAAGTAAAAGTATTAATATTAGCACACGGTAATGGCATCGCAACTGAAATGGCAAACGTTGCAAACGAACTTCTCGGCATTGAGGAAGTAACCGGTATTGATATGCCGTTACACGAATCACCGAAAGATTTCTTAGAGCGTGTAAAAGTGTATATGAAAACACTACAAAATGTAAATGGGCTTCTCTTACTTGTTGATATGGGGTCACTTGCTTATATCGGTGACATATTAGAAACGGAGTTCAAAATTCCTGTACGTGTTCTCTCGATGACGAGCACACCACATGCACTAGAAGCAGCTCGAAAAGCTCAGCTCGGTTATTCATTAGATGCGCTATATGAAACAGTAAAAAATTTAACACCGTTTTACTTAAACGTACAAGAAGAAAAGAAAAAACCTCTCTCTCCAATGAAATCTGTTATTTTAACAGCTTGTTTAACTGGTGAAGGAAGTGCTTTAGCTATTCAAAAAATGTTAGAGAACTATTTACGATTTGATAAAGACTTAATTGAAATTATTCCGATTAGTATCGTCCATGAAAAAGATTTAACGAAAATGATCGAGAACATAAAAAAAGAGCGTAACATCATTTGTATCGTCACGAATTTCGATGTGCAAGTACCATGCTTAACATATCATTTCCAAGACATCGTAAACTACACAGCAATTCAGCCCATTCAAGAATTAATTACGTATGAAGAAACATATGCAAAAATGGCGGATATTCTTGAACAACAAATGCAGCGTAACGATGGGGCATTACTGATCAAAACAATTCGTTACGCATTAAATACAATCCAAGAATTAATTTCCTTACAGCTAACTCCTGATAGCTTAATGGGTGTTATTCTGCATATGAGCTGTATGGTTGACCGTCTTCAAAAAGGAGAAAGCCTTCTTCCTCATCCTGATAAAGAGAAAAGAAGACAAGATGAATACTGGATGTATATGAAAGTAAAAAAAGCATTGCAACCAATTGAAAATACATTTGAAATACAAATACCAGATGACGAAGTATTTTACGTTATGGACTTCTTTATTAAAAATCAACCTGTGAAAAATTAATCGAGGCAGTTTTTAAATATATCGACCGTCACGCAAGTTATATCAGCGATTATTGAAATATATCGGCGTAACTCAGATTATATCAGCGATTTTCAAAATATATCGATTTACCCACAATAATCGCTAAAACTAGCACCTTATATAATGAGAAAAGGCTGTTCCAACATATGGACAGCCTTTTCCTCTACTTCTTTACTTTTCTAACTCGCCCTCTTATTTCTCCTCTTTTTTGTGATTTCGTATGAACATTAACATATACATTTGCTTGAATAATTTCTTGAAGTAAATGTACAAATGATTTCCCTTGTAAAGGTCCCTCAAAATCCTCCACATTCACTACACCAGTAATACTTCCCTCGTTCAAGCTAATCCCTTGCTCCAGTGGACCATACAAATATAAAACAACAGGACCAATTTGAGTAGACTTTCCTAAATGAATTTGACACGATGTAACCTTTTCTATATTTTTTAGTATGACTCTGTAATGCAATTTCGTTAAATCATCACTAAAAATAAACTCTGCTACCCCAAAAGCTTCTGTATTTACAGGAGGCACTTCCCTCTTACCTGTTAACCTGGCAAAGAAATGTGTTGTCATAAGGCATTCTCCTTATATAAATTTCCCAGCACTACTTCTACTACTTTATGGTTTAGACATAATCATTTATGACTTTTTCAATTTTAATTACAAAGAAAAGATTCACAAAATCTTTACATTGAAATTGTTCCTTTAGATTTACAGTCTCTTGTATAATGCACATAGAAAAAACATTATGGGGGGTTCCATTGAAAACTAACAAATACACTTTTCAAATATTATTAGAGATTTTTCTCGTCTCATTTAAATTAGGACTTACTTCATTCGGCGGTCCTGTCGCTCATCTTGGTTATTTCCACCACGAATACGTGCAAAAAAGAAAATGGATGGATGAAAAAAGTTATGGAGACTTAGTAGCACTGTGTCAATTCCTTCCTGGACCCGCTAGCAGTCAAGTCGGTATGGGAGTTGGATTATTAAGGGGCGGGCTTTTAGGAGCAATTACCTCTTGGATTGGTTTCACCCTTCCATCTGTTCTCGTTTTAGTCTTTTTTGCTTCATTCCTTACTCAATTCGAAATTGGAAGTACAGGATGGATTCATGGACTCAAACTTGTAGCAGTCGCAATTGTCGCTCATGCAATATGGGGAATGGCGCAAAAGTTAACTCCAGATCGCAACCGTGCGACGATTGCGATTGTAACTACCGCAATCGCCTTATTATGGCCAAGTAGCTGGACGCAAGTGATCCTCATTATAATATGTGGCTTTATCGGCTGGTTTTTATATCGCAACCAACCAATTAGCCAATCTCAGCATATAAAAGTACCTATTTCAAAAAAGATAGCAGTTTCTTGTCTCGTCTTATTCTTTGGACTATTACTACTGCTACCAATATTAAGACCGTTCTCTTATTACATCGCTTTATTTGATAGTTTCTATCGCTCTGGCGCACTTGTATTTGGAGGAGGACACGTCGTGCTGCCCCTTCTTGAAGGTGAGTTTGTACAAAACGGCATGATGACGAAAGAACAGTTCCTAGCTGGATACGGATTAACACAAGCAGTACCAGGACCACTATTTACATTCGCCTCTTATATAGGAGCAGTGTTAAACGGGACGCTTGGGACAATACTCGCAACAATTGCGATTTTCCTCCCTGCTTTCTTACTCGTTATTGGTGTTTTACCATTTTGGAACAGCGTGAGAAAAATATCATTCATACAAGGCGCACTACTTGGAGTCAATGCCGCTGTTGTCGGTATTTTAATTGCCGCTTTTTACGATCCCATTTGGACGAGTACAGTTATAAATGCTTCAGATTTCGTTTTCGCTTCGCTTCTTTTTTGCTTACTAGCTTTTTGGAAAACACCACCTTGGGTTATCGTTATACTGGGAGCATTTGGCGGATATGCTCTATCCATTTTATAAATAAAAAACGACGGCATGATGTAGCCGTCGTTTTTCTATTAAAACTTCACAAGCTCTACTCCTTCTGGCAACTTGCTCTCTGTTAAAATACGCAATTCCTTCACACGATCCATTACGTAAGAAGAACGCTTCACAAGCTCTGGATCAATATAAGCTGGATGAACCATAATTTCTACCGTTTGTTCACCTTGTACTCTTTCTTTTAACTTCACAAAGTAATCTTCCGTCACACCATCCGCATAAAAGTCACTGTAAAACACATCAGAAAATGGATGCACCGCTCTATCTTCCTCACAACGACGAATCGGAACATTATATTTAGCCGCTAATCTCTCAAGAACATCATGTAAAATCGGTAAACCATGCACATGATGATGACTATCTAAATGAGTTGGTGTTAATCCGTAAGATAAAAACTTCTCAATTTGAGCAGTCCATTCTCTCTCAACTTCTTCTGGATTTATATTCCCTTCCCTTACAACACTTTGTTTATGAAACGATCCGTCGCTACCTACAAGTGATGGTACGTCTCCAAGAAGTGGTTCCCCTGCTGTTAATACGAGATGTACGCCTACTCCGAGTAGGTTGTGCTCTTTCGCTAAGCGTACCGCATGCTCTGTTCCTGGCATATTCATCATCATCGTCGTTGAATTTACAAGTCCATTTATATGCCCATCAATAATGCCGTAATTTGTACCCTCTGTAAGACCGAAATCATCTGCATTTACAATTAACTTAATCATCATAATACCTCCTAATAGAATAAAAAAAGCGGGCTAAATAGCGCCGCTTTTACTTCTCTACCTTTTTAAAGAACTGTGGAAGATACTCTTTATGTGCTTCCAACATTTCATCTAAAATTTGTTTTGCAACTTTATCTGATGGTACAAGTGGATTGATTGTCATAGCAAGCAGCGCCTTATGATAATCCCCTGTAACAGCAGCTTCAATTGTTGTGCGCTCGAATGATTTAATTTGTTGTACTAAACCGCGAACTGGTACTGGAAGATCTCCCACTGCAATTGGTTTTGGACCTTCTTTCGTAATAATACAGTTCACTTCAACAGCAGAATCATGTGGTAAGCTTGCAATTGTTCCGTTGTTTCGTGTATTAACAGGCTGGATATCACCTTTATTATTGTAAATAGACGTAATTAAACTACATGCTGCGTCACTATAATAAGCGCCGCCACGTTTTTCTAATTGTGGTGGTTTAATATCTAAGTTCGGGTCTTTATATAACTCGAATAAATCATTTTCTAATTGTTTTACTACTTCTGCACGTGTACCTTTTTCAACAGAAGCTTCTTTTTCTTCTTCTAACATTTCACGTGTTTTGTAGTAGTAACGATGGTATGGACAAGGAATCGCACGAAGTCCTCGAATAAAGTCTGGTTCCCAGTTAAGCGCTGCGATATTTTCCATCGTAATTTGCTTTTCTGGATCTGTTACAAGCTCTAACACACGGTCCATTACACTTACGCCATCTAAGTATACATCTAGTCCGTATACCATATGATTTAAACCTGCGAAATCAACGTGGACACGACTCGCATCTACTTCAAGTAATCTTGCAAGACCCATGCGGATTCCGATTGGAACGTTACATAGACCAACTACTCTTTGAATATTTGTATAACGAAGAACTGCCTCTGTTACCATACCAGCTGGATTTGCAAAGTTAATTAACCATGCATTTGGACAGAGCTCTTCCATGTCTTTACAAATATCTAGAATAACAGGAATCGTTCTCAACGCTTTGAATAAACCACCAGGACCATTTGTTTCCTGACCGATTACATCATATTTTAACGGGATTGCTTCATCTTTTGCACGTGCTTCTAATAAACCAACACGAAGTTGTGTTGTTACGAAGTCAGCATCTTTTAATGCCTCACGGCGATCAAGTGTTAAATGTATCTCAATTGGTAAACCTGATTTTTTCACCATACGTTTCGCTAAGTTACCAACGATTTCTAACTTTTCTTTTCCTGCCTCAATATCTACTAACCAAATTTCACGAACAGGAAGCTCATCATAACGTTTAATAAATCCTTCAATTAACTCTGGTGTATAACTAGATCCACCGCCGATTGTAGCAATTTTAATTCCAGTCATGCTTTATTCCCCTTTCGCTTCTAACTTTTTATAAAGGTCAATAAACTCTGCTGCTAATTCTTTCACTGTAATCGCATTCATTAAATGATCTTGTGCGTGAATTAAAAGAACACTAATCTCTGTTTTTTCTCCTCTTGCTTCTGATTGTATGAGCTCTGTTTGGAAATGATGCGCTTCATTAATCGCTTCTTTCGCCTTTGCCATTGCTTCATCAGCTTCTGCCATTTTCCCCTGTTTGGCAAATTGAAGTGCCTCCATCGCAAAGCTTCGTGCATTACCACTATTTAAAATTAATTGGAATGGAATTTGTTCTGCTGTAGTCATCATAATTACCGCCCTCTCTATAAGGTTCAACCGATTTAAATACCCCTTCAGTTTGAACATGTCTATTAAAGTATTAATTTATTAATGATAGTTTAGTGTTCATATAGATGTTTTTCATCTTTTTGAACATGATATAAAGGTAATTGTTCTCACAGACACCGTTGTCTGTGAGAACAATCTCTATGTTACATAGGTACAGAGTTGTTGTTTCCTTGCGCTGCTTCTTTTTCAGTACGAACAACTGAACGGTCACATAATACAACGAATGGATAATAGATTACCATCGCAATTACAAAGTTGAATAACTGTAGAATTGCACCTGAAAGATGTCCACCTGTTACAAGATAACCACTAATAATTGGTGGTGTTGCCCATGGGATCATCGCAACTGTTTTTGGTACCCAGCCAATAGATATAGCTGTATAAGAAGTAATTACTAATACAATTGGTGTTATGATAAACGGTAAGAATAACACTGGATTTAAAATAATTGGTGTACCAAATATTACCGGTTCATTAATATTGAATGCACCTGGTCCAATTGATAAGCGAGATACACCGCGTAACTGTGCACTTTTTGCTACAAGTAATACCACTACCAAGAATGCTAATGTTGCACCAGAACCACCAAGATATACGAAAGTATCAAAGAATGGTTTTGTAATAATGTTTGGAACATCAAATGCAGATGTACCACCTTGGAATAACTTCATGTTTTTCTCTAATGCCGGTAAATATAATGGCTCAATAATACCACCAACGATATTTGGACCATGTAAGCCGAAGAACCAAAGAAGATGAACAAGGAGTACAATGACAATTGCACTTGGTAATGTCCCTGCTAAACTTTGTAGTGGTGATTGGATCGTATTAAAGATAAATTCATGAACACTTGTACCAGCTAATTTCACTGCTAATTGAATACCTGCAACTACTGTTAAGATAACAAATGCTGGAACTATAGCTGCGAAAGATCTTAAAACTGCTGGTGGTACTCCATCAGGCATTTTAAAAGTAATGTTTCTTTGTACAAAGAAACGGAATACTTCAGTAACAAGGAGTGCCACGATAATTGCTACAAATAACCCTTGTGCACCTGTCCAAGCTAAGTTCAATCCGCCTTCTTTCGGTGTTGTTGGCGTAAGAATAATTAACGCACCAAATGAAATAATACCTGCTGACAAACCATCAACGCCGTAAGATTTTGCTAAGTTATAACTTGTTGTAAATGCTATGATTAGTGCTAGAATCGCGAAAGAACCAGTCCACATTCCACCGCCGACTTGTTTCCACGTTTCACCAAACAAACCTTTCATGAAATCTTGGAAAGCTTCAGACGGAAAACCATTAATTAGTGATGCCAGTGCACCAACTAAAATAAGTGGCATAACTGCAATAAATCCGTCACGGATCGCAGCTAAGTGACGTTGCGATCCGATTTTACCAGCGACAGGAACAATATATTTCTCCATAAATGCAATAAACTTTTGCATTTCGCTTCCCCCCTAATTATTTTTTAAGTGTTAATGCGTGATCTAAAACTGCTTCTCCATTCATCATGCCGTAGTGCATTGGATTAATAACATCGATTCCAACGTTTCTCTCATCAGCAAGCGTTTTCATTGAAGAAAGCATGTAACGAACTTGTGGTCCTAGTAATAACACATCTGCTTGATCGATATTCGTTTTTACTGCATCCCCAGATACAGCCCAAATCTTTCCTTCTAGACCGCGAGCTTTTGCAGCCGCTTCCATTTTTGTAACTAGTAAACTTGTAGACATCCCTGCTGAACAACATAATAAAATATTCATTTGAAAATCCCCCTTGTGTAGTATAAAAAATTTATGTTTATTTATTTTTCTTTACGCTATTTATTAATGCAATTAGCGTGCCAACTTTTTAAAACCACTAAAATCAGTGCTTTTTCGAGCATTTTCTTTGTGTGTTAACGCTTTCAATTAGTGTGTTACTCAAAAAACACACAGTGTGTTATAAAACAACACGCTTTTAACACATAACTGTATGAAAATAGATTAGTGTTTAGTTGTCTAGTTATGTTTAACATAAAAAAACACTAAAAAATTTTTTTATCGTAGAAATCTAGTAAAAAAACAACATACTCTTGAACACACTCTTCTATCTTTTGTCCAAGCAAACTCTACTAGATTACATAAAATAGAATAAAATCACACACTTTGAAAGGAGATTCCTATGCCAAAACATAGAAAAAAGAACAAAATGACGATTTATAAAATAACATGCTGTAAAAAAGATAGACGTTCTGAATTAGACTCTGACAAGTTTGAACTAGAAGAGCAGGAAATAGAAAATAAACAGGACAAACAGGATAAGCAAGTACAATCAGAAAATGTAATTATAGTACCCACAGATTCACACAGCTTAGATGTGTGGGATGAAATTTCTCTAAAGGAAATACAAGCTGGTGAACATACGAAGTTATTTGAAGAAAAGAGTAATTATCAAAATATTAATTTAGTCCAAGTAAATGATGTTCGCTTATACTTGGACAAGCAACTACAATTTAGTTCCGTTGATGAGCAAATTTATCATGAAGCGCTTGTACACCCAATTATGTCAAAAGTAATTGATCCAAAACGTGTTCTCATATTAGGTGGCGGCGATGGCCTTGCCTTACGAGAAGTTTTGAAATATGAAACTGTGCTACATGTAGACCTTGTTGACCTAGACGAAGCAATGATTAATATGGCACGTAATGTTCCAGAAATAGTATCTTTAAACAAAAACGCTTTTTTTGATAATCGAGTGAACGTACACGTATGCGATGCAAAAGAATTTCTAAATACGCCTTCATCTTTATACGATGTAATCATTATTGATTTTCCTGATCCAGCGACAGAATTATTAAGTACTTTATATACAAGCGAACTATTTGCTCGTATAGCTACATTCCTAACAGAGGATGGCGCATTTGTCTGCCAATCTAATTCTCCTGCGGACGCACCTCTTGTATACTGGAGTATCGGTAACACAATTGAACATGCTGGATTAACTGTGAAAAGTTATCATACAATCGTTCCTTCTTTCGGAACTGACTGGGGATTTCATATTGCGGCTAGCTCTGCACATGTACTCAATCAAATTGAGCAATTATATGTAGTACCAACTCCTCGAACATTGCCTGCTCTTCTTTTTCCTTTATTTCAATTTCAAGAAGAACATGTAGAACAACGTAACCTCGCTCCTTTAAATTCAGAATCGAATCTTATCCTACATCAATGCTACAAACAGGAAATGGAGTTTTAACGATATTATAGTAAGGAGTGCTACCCTATGGAATATTCTACTTTTGGCAAGCATATAATAGTAGATTTATGGGGAGTAGATTGTTCCCTACTAGATGATATGTACTTTTTAGAATATCATCTAGTTACAGCTGCAAACTACTCTGGTGCCCATGTGTTAAACGTAAGTAAAAAAGAGTTTCAGCCATATGGTGTTACTGTATTAGTGTTATTATCAGAAAGTCATCTTTCCATTCACACTTACCCGGAACAAAATTTTGCAGCTATTGACTGTTATACTTGTGGTACAACCGTTGAACCGCAAATAGCGATTGATTATATCGTAAACATATTAAAACCGGTGCAGATGCATATAAAAAAACTAATCCGTGGTATAGGAGAAATCGTTACTACTGATTAATTTTCACTCTTACTCATCCAGAAAAAGGAGGATTGTAAATACCATCAGTGGGGTGAACATTCCACTGATGGTACAGGCACATACATAAAGTGAAACTTTAATTAGTCGGAGTTTTACTGCCCGTTAATTCGAGATAAAAAAACCTTGCATAAGCAAGGTTCATTCATCCGCCGACATCTTCCTATATAACTCTACAAACTCACTCGCTAATTCTTTCACCGTAATTGCATTCATTAAATGATCTTGCGCGTGTACCATCAGAAGAGTAACTTCTGTCTTTTCGCCACCAGCTTCTTTCTGGATAAGCTCCGTTTGTACACGGTGCGCCTCTTTTAATTCATCTAGTGCTTCTTGTAATTTAGCTTCTGCCCCTGTAAAATCCCCACGCCTCGCACAATCAATTGCTTCCATTGAACAACTTCTCGCGTTTCCTCCATGCAAGATTAAATGAAAAGCTTTCGTCTCTATCGTATCCATTTTAGTTCTTTACTCCCCCTTTTCTTCCGCCAATTTTTGTTTATCCCATATTTTTAAGAACGGTAAATAAATGAAGAATGCTAGCGCAAAGTTAACAAGCTGCAAAATAACACCTGAAATTTTCCCGCCCGATCCTAAATATCCACTAAAAAGAATAGGCGTCGTCCAAGGTACAGCGGCCCCACTTGGACGTGCGACCCATCCCCATTCCATTGCAAAGTAAGAAACAATTGTTAACACAACTGGAACTAATATAAATGGAATTAGTAAAAGTGGGTTCATCACAATCGGCATACCAAAAGTTACCATCTCATTAATATTAAATATACCAGGTGCAATTGACAATCTCCCTAAACTTTTTAATTGTTGACTTCGTGCAAATAGTAACATTCCGACAACTAGAGCAAGCGTTGCACCAGAACCGCCCATATAAATCCATAGGTCAAAAAACTGTGCCGTAATGGTATTCGGTACATCTTGCCCAGCTTGAAAAGCAACTCGGTTTTGATCCATTAACGACAACCAAACAGGGCTCATTACACCACCAACAATAGTAGCACCATGAATTCCACAAGACCAAAGAACATGAACGAGAATAACTGCTATTATTGCGCCCCAAAGACTAGCACCAAGTACACTAAGTGGTTCCTGTAAAATTTGTCCTACGATATTATGGATACTGCCAAAAGAAGTGTTTTCTATAATTAAGCGCAAAATCCAAATAACCGTTACAACAATAAATCCTGGAACAAGTGCGGCAAATGAACGCGTGACAGCTGGTGGAACTGTCTCTGGCATCTTTATAATTATCTTTTTTTGTACAATAAACCGATAAAGTTCAGTAGATATAAGTGCAATAATCATTGCTACAAATAACCCTTGGCTTCCCATTAATGCAGCTGGGATTGCACCTTCTACAAGTACGCTTTCTTTTGTACTTGGTATAATATATGCAACTTGAAATGGAGTCGCAAGTAAAAACGTCACAAGCGACAATGCCCCGGATGCTAAAGCATCCACTTTATAATACTCCCCAAGTCTGTAAGCGATTCCAAAAACAGCTATTAAAGCCATTATATTAAAAGTTGCACTAACTGGATACCCTAAAGCTCTCTGCCAATTCTCACCAAACAAACCTGCCATAAACTCGTTATATCCCGGTATCGGCAGTGCACTAATAATGAGGAAAAACGATCCAATAATTAAGAAAGGCATCGTTAAAATAATTCCATCTCGAATTGCTTGTAAATGCCTCTGTTCTGCAACCTTCCCTGCTACCGGCATTACATACTTCTCTAAAAACCGTATCATCTATCCCACTCTCCTCATGGTTTCATTGACAAAGCTGCTTGCAAGATAGCTTCCCCATTACAAAGTCCGTAATGAACGGATTGAATGACATCAACAGGTATCCCTTTCTCTTTACATAATTCTTTCATTTTCGGTAATAAATAACGTACTTGCGGTCCAAGTAAAAGGACATCAGCTTTATCAATGTGACTATTTACTTCAGAACCTGATACTGCCCAGATTTTCACCTCCATCCCTCTTGCCTCTGCTGCTTTCTCCATCTTTGTAACAATCAAACTGGAAGACATTCCCGCTGCACAGCAAAGTAAAATATTCATCCCGCTTCCCTCCCCCTTTTTCTAAACCTAACTTACAGTGCACCCCTTGCCACCACTAGGTTACAAATATATATGTCTAGATTTCCTGCTGTATGCCGAGCTTAAAAACAAAAATTTCTTGGTTTTCACGCTATTCCATTTATCCGTATTCTCCTAGTAAAGAGGACTCTAACTCGCTATAATGATTCAGTATGATTTTTTTTAATTGATAGGAGGATATATTTATGAAGGCATATCGCTTTCCACTTATTTTATTATCTTCTATCCTAATTGGTGGTTTCATTGGTTATTTCATGGGTGCCGATGCAGTTGCTTTAAAGCCGCTTGGTGACATTTTCTTAAACTTAATGTTTACGATTGTTGTACCTCTAGTGTTCTTTAGCATCGCATCGTCTATTGCTAATATGGATGGATTAAAACGTTTCGGTAAAATTATGTCTAGTATGGCTGGGACTTTCTTATTTACAAGTATTTTAGCTGCTATTTTTATGATTATTGTCGTGAAAGTATTCCCGCCAGCACAAGGTGTTGTACTAGAACTAACACAACCTGACAAAGCCGGCAAAGCTGTTAGTGTTGCAGATCAAATCGTCGGTATTTTAACAGTATCTGACTTCTCGAAGTTACTATCTCGTGAAAATATGTTAGCTCTTATTTTCTTCTCTATCTTAATGGGGATTGCAACTTCAGCAGTTGGTGAAAAAGGAAAGCCATTCGCTACATTCCTACAAGCTGGTGCAGAGATTTCAATGAAGGTTGTATCTTTCATTATGTACTACGCTCCAATCGGACTTGCTGCTTACTTTGCAGCATTAGTTGGTGAATTCGGACCACAACTTCTTGGAACTTACTTCCGAGCAGCAATGGTATACTATCCAGCTTCTCTAATTTATTTCTTTGTATTTTTCACCTTCTATGCATACCTTGCAGGTCGCAAACAAGGTGTACAAGTATTTTGGAAGAACATGGTCTCTCCTACAGTTACATCACTTGCAACTTGTAGTAGTGCCGCAAGTATTCCAGCGAACTTAGAAGCAACGAAGAAAATGGGTATTTCTTCAGACGTTCGTGAAACAGTTGTCCTTCTTGGTTCTACACTTCATAAAGACGGCTCTGTTTTAGGTGGCGTATTAAAAATTGCTTTCTTATTCGGTATTTTCAACATGGAATTCGAAGGACCGAAAACATTAGCAATCGCACTTGTTGTTTCTCTATTAGTAGGAACAGTAATGGGTGCTATTCCAGGCGGTGGTATGATTGGTGAAATGTTAATCGTATCTCTATACGGCTTCCCGCCAGAAGCATTACCAATTATTGCAGCAATTAGTACAATCATTGATCCTCCTGCAACGATGTTAAACGTAACAGCAGATAACGCTTGTGCGGTAATGACAGCTCGCCTTGTAGAAGGTAAGAATTGGATCAAAAACAAATTTGCTTAATAGCTAAAAAGAGGATGCTCTAAACGAGCATCCTCTTTTTGTCGTTATTTGTTGATAAGTTGATATCTCCTCTCGCCACAAATTTGTTAAAATCTTCACAAATATTCCACATCCATTATCCATTCTCCGTACTATAATCATGTATGGAAAAGGAGATGGACACGATGACACAAAGCGCACCTGAATTTAAAGTTTTGCAAAGCATTGCATTTCTCGCTGTCGTTTTGCAAAGTTCCTTATTATATACAATGAATCAAGGAAATGTCTTACTTGAGCAATCCCTCATTATGGGCATGCTATTTAATCTTGCAAAATTCTCAGCACCAGCATTCATATTTATCGTTGGATTTCACTTAATTCGTCACTATACGAAGCAATTAGTATATAAAGAATATATTTCTGAAAAAGCGACACACTTACTCATTCCTTATTTCTTTTGGTCTATTCTTTACTTATTAACAACAAACGATCTTATTACGTTACAAAGTGGAATAAAAAGTTTATTACTCGGAACAGCCGCGCCCCATCTTTGGTACGTTATTATGATGTTCCAAATTCACTTATTGTTCCCTTTACTATGCACACTTTTTTATTGGTTTCAAAAACGAACAGAAAATAAAAAAGACATATATAAATATATGACCTTTTTCGCTTGCCTATATTTTCTATTAATGTGGTTCTCTTCTCACTATATTTTTAATGGAGAAAAATTAACAAGTTCAACAATTTTACATTATACAGATCGATCATTTCTATTCTACTCATTCTATTTCGTTATGGGCGGCATTGCCGCTGTAGCACTAAAAACTTGGCGGCTATTCGTCATGAAACATATCCCGCTTATAACAATATTATTTTTCATCTTATTTTTATTCATCAATTATGAGTTGTTTAGTTTTTACGGAGCAAACTCTATTCATTTAACCGTTTCTACCTATTTAAAACCATCTATGTTTTTATATATAGTATGCGAAATTATCATACTGTATGTGTTATCTATTATGATAGTACAGCGTCGTGGTTTCTTATATAAAACGTTACGTTTCATTGGAAATTACACGTATGGTGCTTATTTAGCTCATTTATTCTTCTTGCAACTATGCACAAAACTTCTTTCCTTATTCACGCTGCAAGAAAATACTATATTATATACCCTATTACTATTTGTGTTAACGGCCATTATCTCTATTTCAACAATGGTCATTTGTAGCACAATACCATTTCATACTTGGATTACAGGTCCTTCTCCTACAACAAAGATGGAATGGACGAAGGTTGTATTCCGAAAAAATCATAAAAAACTATTCAAACCATATATTTGATATAATAATATGCATATAAAAAAGAAAGCGAGAGACACCTATGATTAATCAAGTTGGACAAATTATGCTATATGTAAATAACCAAGACGAAACAGTACAATTTTGGACAGAAAAAGTAGGGTTCCAAATCATTGCGGAAGAAAATAACGGAAACGGATTCCGCTGGATTGAAATTGCACCGGCGAAAGAAGCAGGAACAAGTATCGTCCTTCACGATAAAGCGTTAATCGCGAAGATGCAACCTGAACTAAACCTTAATACGCCTTCACTTATGTTCTTCTCAAATGACTTAGACCGTCTATATAAAGATCTTTCTGAGAAAAATGTCACAGTTGGACAGGTTGTAGATTTACCTACTGGTAGAGCATTCAACTTTGCTGATAATGAAAATAATTACTTTGCAGTAATGGAACGTAAATAAAAAATAAGCTATCCGAAAAAATCGGATAGCTTATTTCATTTTAAGAAACTTGTTCTACATTCGTTTCTCTATGCTGTATATGGCTCGTGATCCAAGCAATTCCACCGGCAACAACGAGATAACATAACAATATTAAAATTTGCATTTGTAATTGCGACCAATCTCCTAAAGAAATAACATCTTGTAATCCTCTAAGAGAATGAGACATTGGGAGAAACTGTCCAATTTTGCTAAGAACAGCTATGTTTAATTCTCCTGGGAAAGTCCCCCCGCTTGTCGCTAGTTGCAAGACAAGAAGCGTTACTGCTAAGAACTTTCCAACGAGGCCAAATACTGTTACTAACATAAGAATAAATGTCATGAACGTAAAGGAAATAACAATACTTGATAAAACAAAGAGTGGCACACTTGCGACTTCTAATTTCATAACACCTAGCACAACTACATCTACGAGTAGCGCTTGAATAAGTCCAATTAAATATACCAATCCTAGTTTATTAATAAAATGTACCGTTCCGCTTACCTTCATATTTTGTCTGCGGCCAAGCGGTAAAATATTCGATGCCATAATTCCGCCAACATAAAATGCAAGTGATAAGAAATACGGCGCAATGCCTGAACCGTAGTTAGGAACGTCAGAAACTGTTGACTTCACTAACTGAACTGGCTCTGAGAACATCGTATTACGTGCATCATCATTACGAACATCCGCTATCTTCTCTGCGCCTTCTCCCAATTTCGTAGAAAGTTCTTTCGCACCATCATCAAGTTTAACAAGTCCATTTGTTAATTTACTAGCACCGTTATTCAGCTCCGTTCCACCACTTGCAAGCTGATTTACACCTTCTTGCAATGATGTAAATCCATTTCCCCACTTCGTAAATCCATCAGCCAAATTCGATGCACCATCTGCTATCTTTTGCGTTCCAGCAGTAGCTTCATTTAACTTAACTCCGAATGTATTCATGCCTTCTTCAATCTTATGTTGACCGTCAGTAAGCTTCTTCGCACCTTGTGTCAATTGTTGTTGGCTATTATTTAAAGTACTTGTTGCTTTAGCTAGTCCATCAGACGTAGCAACAATTTTTTGAAAAGCGGGATCTTGCTGCACTTCTGGATGATTTTTCACGTACTCTTCTAATTGTTGTTTCACATTATTTGCCGCATTGTCCGCTTTCGCTTGCCCTTCAGCAAGTTTTTCATTTCCATTCACCCATTCATTTGTACCAGCACTTAATTCACTAACTCCTGATTGTAACGTTTTTTCACCTTGTGCTAATAACTCCATACCACTATGAAGTGATGTCGCTCCTTGACTCAGCTCATTTGCTCCCCCGGTTAAAGCAGATTGACTGGATGCAAGCTTTTCAGTCCCTTCTTTCAATTTCGATGTCCCATCACTTAAACGATCAATACCATCCGCAAGCTGATTCGCTCCATTTTTTGCATCGGTCGTTCCTTCATGTAACTTCCCAGCACCATTACTTGCATCACTCAATCCTTGTGCCAAATCTTGAAACTTTGAAAAGACACCTTCTGTATAAGATTTCGTAATACTGTTTGAGATTTTTGTTTTCATATTTTCAACAGCTGTCGTTCCAATTTGAGCTGCTACAAAGTTTTTACCTGGATTTACTTTGTACTGCAACTTTGCCGGCTCTGGTTTCTCATCCATAAGTGTACTTACCTTTTTAGAGAAATCTTCCGGAATCGTAACAACCATATAATATTTATCTTCTTTTAACCCTTCATCTGCATTTTTTTCTGATACGAAATGAAAAGCCAGTTCCTTATTCTCTTTTAAATTTTTAACAAAATCGTCTCCTGCATGAATTGTTTTTTCATCCATCGCAGCACCCTTATCTAAATTCACAACCGCAACAGGTAATTTATCTAATTTTCCGTACGGATCCCAATATCCAGCTAAAAAGAATCCTGAATAAATTAACGGAACGATTAACAAAAAAATTAAAGCGATACGTCCATGTTTATGGTGCCACATCGCTTTCCAATCTTTAAATATAAGTTTAATTCCCTTCATGAAACATACTCCTTCTCCGAATTTAACACCATTAGAATGGTTTAACAGATTTACTATACACGTCACTTTCCATACTGTATAATACATCTTTAATTATCAATTCATTCCTTTTGGTCTATAGAAAGGGGATTCGAAATGGAACTGCTCCAGTTAAAATACTTTCAGACAGTCGCACGACTAGAACATATGACAAAGGCAGCTGAAGAATTGCATATCGCGCAACCTTCACTCAGCAAAACAATTGCTAGACTTGAAAAGGATTTAGGTGTCCCTTTATTTGATCGCCAAGGCCGACAGATTACTTTAAATTCTTTCGGAAAAGTATTTTTAAAACGGGTAGAACGTATTTTTCATGAATTAAGTGAAGGGGAACGAGAAATTAAAGATTTAGCCGAATTACAACAAAGCTCTATTACACTGGCCGTTTCTATTCCAAGAATATTACCGGAACTACTTGGCTCTTTTTTACTAGAACATCCTAACGTTAGATTCCAACAATTTCTTGCATCTACTCCTTCTATGAAACGACAACTAGATAATATAGAAATTGACTTTTGTATCTCCTCTGTGCCAATTGCAGGTGAGGAGATTGTTTGGGAACCACTTATTACAGAAGAAATTTTCTTAGTCGTCCCTTCAGGCCACCGTTTATCCGGCCGAGAAAACATCCACCTGCATGAAGTAAAAGACGAACCGTTTATTAGTATGAATACTGGCTATGGATTTCGGCACTTAACGGATGAATTTTGTAAAGAAGCTGGTTTCACTCCGCATATTGCTTTTGAAGTAGATGAACCGACAGTGATTAGCGACCTCATTAAGCAAGGGCTCGGCATCGCTTTTGTTCCAAGTTTAACTTTATTAAAAAACTCTACTTTAGCATCAAGCAAGTTGCGTATTATTGAACCCAATTGTCAGCGAACCATCGGATTAAGTTGGTCCAAAAAACGTTACTTATCAAAAACAGCTCAGCAATTCCGTGAATTCGTGATTGACTACTTTTCTAATATTAGGACGTAAAATTATATGAATAATAAAAGGTGCCACCCTCATATGGTGGCACCTTTTATTATTCACTCTTTTTTAATTCCATTTCAGCTAAAAGTGGTAGTACATTATCAAAAATATGCGTATTATTATTTTCACCTGTTACATATCCACCGTAATATCTACTAAATACGTTGTCATTTCGGAATGTGGACATATGATCATACAATTCCTTCGCAAACTTTGTATCACCTGTTTGTAGTACGTACAAAATCGTTAATCCGTACGCGGCCGGCGATTCATAATTCACAGTTTGTTTTCCCGTTTCTAAATTGTAACGACCGTATAGCTTTCCATCCTCTTGGAACTTCTTCTTTATAAATTCCAAATAAGCATCTGATGAAAGACCTCCTAAACTCCGATGATATGCAACGTATGATTGGTCAATAAGATTCACTTCTTTATCGTACGTAAATGTACCATCTTCTTTATACTCTTTTGGGAATGCCCAGCCATGCCTTGGATAATCCGCTAAAAATTGAACGACTTCCTGATATTGCTGAGCAGAAACTTTGCCGTACTTCTTCATATAGGAGAATGCACGCGGATTTATGTATGATGTTGTTACAAAATTATTTTGTTTCCCTGCATCTGCATCATAATAATCAACATAATAATTATCTTTTTTATTATAACGAAGTACAGCATCACTTAATTGATCAGCAAGGTTTTTATAACGCTCTTCCTTATACATTTCATAAGAACGATATAATTGTTCTATAATACGAAGATCATCTATAAGTGCATTTGTAGCTGACTGTCTCTCTCCCTTTTCAGAGAGTTTCCATAAAACGATATGATTCTTATATACGAAATTATCTTGAATAACCTTTACTTGCTCATCAAATAACGCCTGGTCATCTTTATCAAGTGTATATTGTAACCATAATCCCGCCGATTCTGATAAAGCTTCACGTCCCTTTGCTTCACCCGTACCTGCCTTAGTATCTACTAAACGATACGTGGCAAGCGTTCCATTTTCATTCACCATATGTCTTAAAATAAAATTTTCTGTACGGTTTCCTTGTAAAGCTGACCAAAATACAATTCCACCTAAAGCGATTAAGAAGATAACTCCAATCCCTATATATAAACGTTTCCGCAATCTTTTCACCTCCCTAGTAAGGCTAACCTTAATTTTATCAGAACATACATAAATTTAAAAAAGACAATCTATTAGATTGTCTCCCACATTTCTATCCCCCGCAAACCTCTTTAGAAGGTTTATATAGCGATTGTACAAGTCGATCATATTCACGACGTGTAATCTCTTTATTATATAGCTTCAATAATAAATCTCTATGCTCTTTTGAAAATGCCATCTTTTTAATGACTTCAGGATACATAAAACACCCTCTCCATTTCACATAAACTTCTTCATTCCGAAAACAGAACTTATGTTCGCATAAAAGATTATAAAATATTCCTGCGCAAAAAACAAACAAAACATGAGCAACTATTCATTTCTTTCTATTCAAAATATTACAACATTATATTATCATATTCACTTTTTAAATACATATATATTTTTGGTAGTTTTTTTGAATAAATCTTCCAATTCAATCAGAAAATAATGGCAAAAAAGAAGAGGAGTTTACATATGGATACGGTAACATTAGCAAGAGCATTTTTTGGTTCTTCATTAGCATTCCACATTATCTTTGCAACACTTGGTGTCGGACTTTCATTGATGATTTTTATAAGCGAAGTACTCTATCACTGGAAGAAAGACTCCGACTATGCCATTATGGCGAAAAGATGGACAAAGGCGTTTGCTATTCTTCTCGGTGTAGCAATTCCAACTGGAACAATTGTTGGTGTACAAATCTCACTTCTTTGGCCTGGTTTTGCCAAAATTGTCGGGCAAGTTATTTCTGTTCCCTTCCAAATTGAGATTTTCGCCTTCTTTTTGGAGGCTTTATTCATGTCGATTTACGTATATGCAGCTGATAAACTTCCTCCATTTATGAGATTAATCTCGCTATTTTTCGTCATGCTTGGTGCCACGGCATCCGCCGTGCTCATTACATCAGCAAATACATGGATGAATACACCGGCAGGCTTTTCAATGAATCCAGATGGATCTGTTTTTAACGTTGATCCGTGGAAAGCTTTCTTTAATCCGAGTTTTGGCACAAGTGCATTCCATGTCGTTATTACGGCTTATGCAACTGGTGCGGCTGTCATTGCTTCTATCGCTGGATTTAAATTATTGAAGAAAAATTTAAGTACACGTGAAATTGCTTATCATAAAAAAGGGCTACTATTAGGGCTTGTCGTTACATTTATTACAGGCGCTACGATGTGGCTTTCAGGACATGAATCAGCGATTGCCTTACATAAACACTCACCTGAAAAACTTGCATCTGCTGAAGCTTTATTTGAAACGACATCACACGCACCGCTATCCATTGGCGGAGTTGTGGATCCTAATACACTTGAACTAAACTATGCACTTGAAATTCCAAACATGCTTAGCTTATTAGTGGGACTAGACCCTAACACTGTCGTAAAAGGTTTAAAGGAATTCCCACAAGAAACATGGCCACCATTTTATACACATACACTGTTCAACTTAATGGTCGGCACTGCTGCGTTTACCTTTGCAGTTGCAGCAATTGCGCTCTTATATTGGTACTTCGTTTACCGAAAAAAGGGAACAGAACTACCGAAGTGGCTACTTTGGGGGGCTGCCGCATGCGGACCAATTATGATGCTCGGTATTGAATTCGGATGGATTTTCAGTTGTAGCGGTCGTCAACCATGGACAATTTATGGTATGCAGCGTACCGTCGATGCATCTACACGCGCTGATTTCGTCGGTCCTTTATTTATTTTGTTCATCATTTTATATATTGGACTCGCTATTTTAACAGTCTTTGTTCTACGGACATTCTTTAGAAGACATCCATTAAAGAATGATTTACAACACCAAGGAGGCGATTCTCATGCATGAGGAAAGTATTGCAATCATCATCTTATGGGCCCTTATTTTCGTATACAGTATATTAGGGTCCATCGATTTTGGCGCTGGTTTTTGGGGCATGGTATACGCAAAACATCCAACGCTCGCTGCCAAACTTGCGAATCGGTACTTATCACCTACTTGGGAAGTAACAAATACGTTTCTTGTTTTCGTCGTTGTCGCATTTCTCGGCTTCTTTCCGAAAGCGGCCTTTACCCTTGCGACAGTAATGTTCGTACCAGTTATGTTAATTTTAGTGCTCGTTGCAGTACGTAGTACATTTATGGTGTTTGCTTACTCCTTGCCGAAATATCAGTACCTTCTTCGGGTTATTTCAGGTATTACTGGTCTCTTAATTCCAGCACTATTAATTACCGTTTTACCCGTTACAGAGGGAGCCTATATTACAATGTCTGAAGGGAAAGAAGTACTCCTGTATGGAAAACTTCTTTCTAGCCCGGTTATCTATTGCTATATGCTCTTCGGAATAACGTCTGAACTATTTCTCTCCTCTCTCTTTCTCGCTGATTTTGCGAGAGAACAAAGTTCAGAAGATACGTATAGAATTTATAGAAGAAATGCCATCATCCTTGGTCCTGCAACGCTCGTTACGGCGATCATTGCCCTCGTTGTAATGGATCCAGAAACACATTGGCTTATGCAAGGATTAATAAAGCAATTCCCGTGGTTTACAGTTTCTATTGTTTTATTCGTTATCGGATACTCGTCCCTTTGGTGGACAAACAAAAAGTACAATACACTAGGATACCCTCGCATTGCCGTTTTAGCTGTCGTCGCTCAATATGCATTTGCAAGCTACGCTTACGGCGTCGCGCATTTACCGTATATTATTTATCCTGACGTAACTGTATTTACAAGCTTTACAACGACAGAAACGTTCTATGCACTTCTCATTCTATACGCAATTGGGATTGCAATTTTATTACCAGGATTTATTTTCTTCTGGAATTTATTCTTGAAGGATCGTACTTTTTTGAAGGAAAAATAATATAGCCTTGGAGTCTGTTCCAAAAGGTATTTTGGGATAGACTCCTTTTTCATGTTTTGTCGGTAAATCGATATATTTTAATAATCGCTGATATATTTTCAGTTACACCGATATAAGTCTCATTTACTACCTTACCACCCAATCAATTTATAGACTCCTATCACAATAGTTATTTCACTACTAGTGACACTTGTCCTTTAGCTTGAAAAACACATATTCGCTTCATCTCGTTATACGTCTAGTTCTTCTTATTTTTTGCTGAATATACTACCAATATAAACTTGAGACAAGCTACATCTGTTCAAGGGGAAATAGAAAGGTAGGCAAAATATGAGCATTGAAATATGGATTACTATTATTGTATTCTTCTTAACGATGATTGTTATCTTTTGGCGGCCTCGTGGTTTAAATGAGGCGTGGCCAGCAGCAATTGGTGCTGGCATTATCCTGATTACTGGACTTGTGTCAAAACCAGACGTCATGGACATTATAAGTAAAATTGGCGGTGCCTCCATAACAATATTAGCGACCATCGTTATGGCCGTTATATTAGAAAGCTTCGGCTTCTTCCATTGGTCCGCAGCAAAACTAGCAAATTTAGCAAAGGGTTCTGGTCACCGTTTATACTGGTATATTCAATTACTATGTTTTCTTATGACTCTTTTATTTAATAACGACGGTAGTATTTTAATTACAACTCCAATTTTAATTCTTCTTCTAAAAAATCTTCAATTAAAACCTCATCAGCAAATTCCTTATTTATTAAGTGGCGCTTTAATCGCTACGGCATCTAGTGCACCAATTGGTGTAAGTAATATCGTAAATTTAATCGCATTAAACATCGTCCATATGACTCTTTATATGCATACTGCTATGATGTTTGTACCTGCAACATTAGGCTTATTATTTATGTCATGGCTTATGTATACAGTTTTAAAGAAAAAACTTCCGAAAAAATTACCTGTTTCTTCATATGATATTGAAGAAATTTTCTTCACGAAAAACTTCCATCCACTAAAAGGAAATAATTCTGTTGATACGAAACAAAAGCGTACAAGATTCATGTTAAAAGTATTAGGTTTCGTCTTCCTTATGCGCTGCCTTTTATTCGTTGCATCCTTCTTATCGATTCCAATCGAAATTGTTGCTGTACTCGGTTCACTCGTTCTTCTCATCTGGAGATGGTACTACTTACGAACAAACCCTGTCGATATTTTGAAAAAGACACCGTGGCACATTTTAATTTTCGCTTTCTCTATGTACGTCATTATTTACGGGCTTCACAACGCAGGATTAACAGCGGCGCTTGTAAATTGGCTTGAACCAGTTGTAAGTCAACATCTACTCTATGCTAGCTTTGCAATGGGTGGACTCGTCTCCCTCCTCTCTAACGTCTTCAATAACCATCCTGCACTTATGATTGGTACAATCACATTAACAGAAATGGGACTAGACCCAGTCACATTAAAAACTATCTACCTCGCAAACATTATTGGTAGTGACATCGGTTCACTATTACTACCAATTGGTACACTCGCTTCACTCATTTGGATGTATATTCTGAAACAAAACAAAATTAAAGTAAAATGGAAAGACTATTTAAGTGTATCCCTTATCGTTATTCCTCTCACAACAGTCGTCACATTATTCCTCTTATACTACTGGGTACACCTCTTCTTCGCCTTATAAAGTGAAACTTTAATCAGTGCGGGTTTTGTTCATCCCCCACTGATTATTAGTTAAACCAATCGGGCTTTTACGGGCAGCCCGACCCCGACCTAACTTCTTTGCTTCCGCTGAATTTTGAGGGGGGGTCTTACTGCCCACAAATAGCGGGATAAACGACAGAAGCCCGCTTTGCTACCGTCTTAGCAAAGCGGGCTTCTTCTATATTTAAGTTAGGTACTACAGTGTGATCAATCAAGTAAAGAGGTGTAACGTGTTATTGGTATAAATGACTACCAGTGTCTTTAAATTCTTTCGCTTTCTCTTTCATCCCTTTTTCAATTGCTTCTGTCGTTTCTAAATCATTTTCTTTCGCATATTCACGAATATCATGTGAAATTCTCATACTACAAAACTTCGGTCCACACATGGAGCAGAAATGAGCCGTTTTCGCACCTTCTGCTGGCAATGTTTCATCGTGATATTCCATCGCACGTTCAGGATCTAAAGATAAATTAAATTGATCGCGCCAACGAAATTCGAAACGTGCTTTTGAAAGTGCATCATCACGCTGATGAGCCGTTTTATGCCCTTTTGCAAGATCAGCCGCATGCGCTGCAATTTTGTACGTAATAACACCCGTGCGTACATCATCTTTATTCGGTAAACCTAAATGTTCTTTCGGCGTTACATAACAAAGCATCGCCGTTCCAAACCAACCGATCATCGCAGCTCCAATTGCCGATGTAATATGGTCATAACCTGGTGCAATATCTGTCGTTAGTGGCCCAAGTGTGTAAAACGGCGCGCCCTGACAAATATCAAGTTCTTTCTCCATATTCTCTTTAATTAAGTGCATCGGTACGTGTCCAGGTCCTTCGATCATAACTTGCACATCATGTTTCCAAGCAATTTTGGTTAATTCACCAAGTGTTTCAAGCTCAGAAAACTGTGCTTCGTCATTTGCATCTGCAATCGAACCTGGACGTAATCCATCTCCGAGAGAGAACGAAACATCATACTGCTTCATAATTTCACAAATCTCTTCAAAATGAGTGTATAGGAAGTTTTCTTTATGGTGGAATAAACACCACTGTGCCATAATCGAACCACCACGTGAAACGATACCTGTCGTACGCTTTGCCGTGATTGGAATGTAACGAAGCAATACACCAGCGTGAATCGTAAAGTAATCCACGCCTTGCTCAGCTTGCTCAATTAACGTATCACGATATACTTCCCACGTTAAATCTTCTGCAATTCCGTTTACTTTTTCCAGCGCTTGATAGATCGGTACAGTCCCAACTGGTACAGGCGCGTTACGAATAATCCACTCACGCGTCGTATGAATGTTTTTACCTGTAGATAAATCCATAATCGTATCCGCACCCCAGCGCGTTGCCCACGTCATCTTCTCTACTTCTTCTGCAATAGAAGAAGATACAGCAGAGTTTCCGATATTTGCATTGACCTTCACGTGGAAGTTACGCCCAATAATCATCGGCTCTGCTTCCGGATGGTTAATATTCGCTGGTAAAATGGCACGGCCTTCCGCGATTTCCTTACGAACAAACTCCGGCTCTACACCTTCACGAATCGCAACATATTCCATCTCAGACGTAATAATGCCATTACGTGCATAGTGCATTTGCGTAACGTTTGCACCTTGCTTCGCTCTAAGCGGCTGGCGATCCATTTGCGGGAAAACAGATGTATGCTTCGAAGCCACTTTCACACCGTCATCCTCTGGTTTCACTTCGCGCCCTTCGTATGCTTCTACATCACCACGCCCCATAATCCAAGAGTGGCGCGGTGTTGGAATACCTTTTTCCAACTCGACCTTATACGCAGGATCTGTATAAGGACCGCTCGTATCATACACACGGATTGGCGGATTTGGAACGCCATTCGTTTCGCTTTGTTCAATCTCACGCATCGGCACTTTCATACCTTCTCGTGGTCCATTCACATATACTTTTTTACTCCCTGGTAAACTCGATTTCAATTCAATTTGCTCAGCTGAAACAGATTGTTTCATAAATTTTGTTGCCCCCCTGTTCGTGACAAGGACGAGATATGGCCAGCGCATGCCAAAATAAAAAGAGCCAGGTCCATAAAAAAATAAGGACCTGGCTCATAAAGACATCATTATGTAAAGCCGTTAACTTCCCTACGCTGGTACGAGCCAGATCAGGTCCAAAGGGTTAAGAAGTTCACGCGCTTCTCTCTCAGCCTACGCATACGTTAGGCACCCCTAGTTTATCACTGATTTAATTTTCAATACTTTCCCATCATACACGATAATCTGAAAAATGCAAAGTTTATTTCTTTTGTTGTTTATGGAATCATCCACGTTAAATAATATGCCTGCACATACGTCATAATACCAACAATAATTACGAAGAACACCCTATTGTAAAAATAGTTTATAACTTAACATGGGAGTTTAAAAACATCTTCACCACAAAGAGTGTTGAGAATCTCGACCATTGTATTAAAAAAATTAAGAATACTAATATACAAGAGTTTAAGAGCTTTACGAATGGATTAGCCCGGGATATTGAAGCTGTCAGAAATGCGGTAACTTATGAGAATAATAATGGTCTTGCCGAAGGGAGCATAAACAAGTTAAAGCTTATTAAAAGAATCATGTATGGTCGATACAAATTCTCCACATTGCGGACAAAGATTCTACTTTTGGAGAGAATGAGACTTTTCAACTAACTCCGGAAAGAACCATTTTTTACTTGCTAAATACATTCATCAGTCCCGTTTGACAAAGAGCCTTTGTCTCTGCTGCATTTCGCTACAACTGCTACTGTTACCTGCCATACAACCTGCAATAGAGATAGGTAACAATTTACTATACAAGGAACAAAATTGACCTGCTCCTCCATTTAGTGATTTAACTATCTTTATTATTCAGAGCTAAAACTCAAAGAGAAATCTCTTACATTTATCGTAACATTATTTCCTTAATATGTTAATTTTTTGTTATCTTGTTAGTTAAAGGGGGACTTAGTACAAAAAATAACCGTAGATAGTAGCACGAACACCGTTCTTGTTATAATTAATTTTTTTCAGAACGTCTATAATCCTCTTTTAAAAAATATATGTAAATATAATAAAAAACGAATGATTAATAGAAATATTCTACACCACTCGTTTTTTATCGGACTTCTTTTTACTGTACTTTTATTTTCTTTATGAGTTATTAGAAAAATAATTGTCTATATAAGTCTTTATTTTTTCAAAATTCTTTTCCATAAATAAGATTGCTGGTACTTCAATTATTGGAAGATTATTTTCATTATCGAAAGCTGGACACGGTTTGGGAACTACCAAATAGTCAACTGAGTTTTTATCTCTAATATAATTAATTGAAACATCATAATACTTAGAAAAATATTCCTTCAAATCATCCTGATTCCTTAAAAATGGTAGAGAAAATATTGAACCATAATTTATACCAGCATCGACAATTAATACAAAGCATATTTTTTTCATGATACACCCTCCTCGTATAATAAGTTTTAAGTTAATAACTGTTCCTTGAAAATTAAATAGTTTTTATCTTCAAGAGCTACATCAAAAAAATGATGTATGGGTAAAATTTAGTCTTGGATACTGGGGGATTTCCCCAGATAATGGAAGTACGGAAATGGACCCATCGGGAATATGCTTACTCCTCCTGTAGTTCGACCACGTTAAAAGACTGTGACCCAGACCAAAATGCACTGCATACGCACAAGCTGTATCGTTTTCCTTCACTTACCTCTCATAGTGGGGAGGGCAGCTTAGATGAAGGCAATCATTGAATACTCATACGCGAGGTTGTGGCTATGTTTTGGACTCTAGGGAGATCCCACAGTATCCAAGCTCATTCCAAATACTATTCAAAGAAAGGAGGTCCTTTCTTTGAGATTATTCGTAGCTATTGATGTAAGCTCTGAAAAACTTGATGTATGTTTTCTTGACAGTCATGACACTGTTTTGAAAGAAATTTGTCTTTCAAACGATGTGAATGGTGCCAACGCCATTAAGGAGGATGTTCTCCATTTTCATCAGTTGTACAACTATAAAAAAATTGTCATTGGTATGGAATCTACTTCCGTCTATAGTTTCCATCCTTCCATGTTCCTAACGGAAGATAAGGATTTGAGGGCTTTAGACGTGGAAGTGGTCGTACAAAATCCAAAAGCCATCCATCGGTATAAAAAACTCTTTGAAGAAGATAAGACCGATAAAATAGATGCTTTCCGTATTGCCAATTTTTTACGAATCGGACGGTATAATAAGTTTCTTATCAAGGAGGAAAAATACGTTGCCCTTCAACGTTTAACACGATCTAGATATCAACTCGTTCACCAGCAAACAGAATGTAAGCAACACTTTCTGAAGAACCTTTACTACAAATGTAATACGTTATCGAAAGAGTTAAATACCTCTGTTTTTGGTGCGACGATGATGGAAATACTCTCAGTTTCCCTTTCGTTGGATGAAATCGCAGAAATGGATCTAGAAGCACTCGCTACTCTTCTTCAGAAAAAGGGGAAAGGACGCTTTAGCGACCCAGAAGATTTAGCGAAAACCATCAAGAAAGCCATACGTGACTCCTACCGACTAGGTAAGGTCGTTCAAGACTCTGTGGACGTTGTATTAGCCACTTATGCACGATTGATTCAAACATTGAAAAAACAAATCAAAGAGATAGAAAAAAGCATTACTGCTTTATTCTAAGCCATTCCAGAAGCGAGATATTTAACAAGTGTTCCAGGCATTGGAGTCGTATACGCCGCGGGAATCATTGCAGAAGTTGGACAAATTGAACGCTTTGAGAACGAAGCACAATTGGCCAAATACACCGGTCTTTACTAGAAAAAATCGCAATCTGGAAACTTTGAATCGGAACGAACACCCATGACACGAACGGGAAACCAGTATCTTCGTTATTACATGGTTGAAGCTGCCAACTCTGTACAACTTCGTGAAGCTACTTACCGTGCTTATTATTTAAAGAAATATGATGAAGTTCCGAAATACAAACATAAAAGAGCCCTTGTCTAAAGCCGTAACTAGATTCGCTAAATTGTTTTTCAAATATTGAACCAAGCACTTGACTGATTGCTTGTTGAACAACCCTATCCACTACTGTCGGTATTCCCAATTTGCGCATCTTCCATAAAAAGAGCCAGGTCCATAAAAAAATAAGGACCTGGCTCATAAAGACATCATTATGTAAAGCCGTTAACTTCCCTACGCTGGTACGAGCCAGATTAGGTCCAAAGGGGTTAAGAAGTTCACGCGCTTCTCTCTCAGCCTACGCATACGTTAGGCACCCCTAGTTTATCACTGATTTAATTTTCAATACTTTCCCATCATACACCATAATTTGGAAAATTAAAAGTTTATTTCTTTTGTTGTTTATGGAATCATCCACGTTAAATAATAAGCCTGAACATAAGTCATAATACCAACAATAATTACGAAGAACAAACTATGCTTCACTGTAAAACGGAACAAATCCGATTCTTTTCCAGCAAGACCAACTGCTGCACAAGCGATCGCAATCGACTGCGGGGAAATCATTTTCCCTGTTACACCGCCTGTTGTATTTGCTGCAACGAGAAGCACTTCAGATACGCCGACTTGCTGCGCTGTAATGGCTTGTAAATTTGAGAACAGTGCATTCGCAGACGTATCAGACCCTGTTAGGAATACGCCAATCCAGCCTAAGAATGGTGAGAAGAACGGGAATAGTCCGCCAGTTCCGGCTAATGCTAACGCTAACGTAGAAGATAGACCAGAATAGTTTGCGATAAATGCAAATCCTAGTACGAATCCGATAGATAGAATTGGCATTTTTAATTCGTTTAACGTTTCTTTAAATGTCACTACTGCATCTTTTACATTCATTTTCAAAATAAACATGGAAATGATACAAGCAATTAAAATCGCCGTTCCAGTTGCCGATAATACATCGAACTTCAGAATTGCCTCGTAAGGCGTTGGTTTATTTACAATTGGTTCTGCTTTCATTACTAGATTATGCAGACCTGGAATTTCAAACTTAAATACAAGACTTGCTAAAGCCCCTCCTGGAGCGAATAATGCCTTAAAGAAACTTTGGCTCCAAATGACTACCATAACCGTTAATACGATAAATGGAGACCATGCTTTTACTACTTTTCCAAACGTTAATTTCGGCATCGATGCTGCTGTCGTTGTTGCTGCTACTTCACTATTTGCTTGCCCGGATTGATAAATTTCTTTCGGCTGCCAAACTTTTAAGAACAGCGCTAAACTAATTAAACTTACAAGTGCCGATGTAATATCCGGAAGTTCTGGCCCTAAAAATGTCGCTGTAATGAACTGCGTAATCGCAAATGAACTACCCGCTACAAGTAACGCAGGCCACGTTTGTCTTATCCCTTTAAATCCATCCATTAAAAATACGATGAAGAATGGAACAAATAATGATAGGAACGGTAATTGATGTCCAGCCATTTGTCCAATTTTATGTGGATCAATACCTGTCACTTGTCCAGCAACTGTAATCGGAATTCCCATCGCTCCGAACGCCACTGGTGCAGTATTTGCAATCAAACAAAGACCTGCTGCGTATAAAGGATTTAACCCAAGACCCGCAAGAAGCGCTGCTGTAATCGCTACTGGTGCTCCAAATCCTGCCGCTCCTTCTAAAAATGCTCCAAATGAAAATCCAATTAAAATAACGAGTAGACGATGATCATTCGTAATCGATAATACCGATGCACGAATCACATCGAATTGACCTGTTTTCACAGAAATTTTATATAAAAATACCGACATAATGATAATCCAAGCAATCGGCCATAACCCGTACAAAAAACCGTACCCGGTTGCTGCCATTGCCATCGTGAAAGGCATTTTATAAGCGAATAACGCTACTAAAACTGTAAGTACAACTGTAATAAATCCTGCCACATACCCCTTCATGCGAAAAATCGCTAAAGCTAAGAAAAAAAAGATAATCGGAATAAGTGCGACTGCTGCTGAAATCCAAATATTACCGAACGGATCATAAACTTGTGTCCATGTGTTCATTGTTCTCTCCCCCTAAAGAATCCCCTTTTAAATAGAATAACCTCATCAATAGACTATCAGGTCATCATACCTTTAAGCCTAAAATAAAAAAACGTTTAAGAAAACGTTTTCAACAACTTTCATTTATACTGTACCATAACAATTTCCATTAAAAAAGATTTTTTTGAAAATTTTATCATTTAACAAAAAAATCTTACAAAATCGTCATGTTCCTGTAATGTTCATCGATAGAAAGCTTGCAAAAATTATTGCATAATAATAGTATAACAACGGACATTATTTATGAGGTGATATATATGAATGGAAACAAAATATTAGCTGCTTTATCGTACTTTAGTGTACTATTTGCCCCTATCTTATTCCCAATTATCGTTTGGATTGTGGGGGACGCTGAAACAAAGCCACATGCAAAACGTGCTCTATGGACACACATCATTCCAAGTATCGCTACATTTATCGGCGTAGTCATTTTAGGAATTATGGGCATGGGATCTGACCAAGCAGATATAACACTTGGAATTGGATCAATGATTGTCTTAGCTATTTGCGGAATCATCAGCTTATACTACTTCATCTGGAACATTGTAAAAGGAATTAAAGTACTGAAAGCTTAATTTTAAACAAACGTTTGTTTAAAAAAGGACCCTTGCAAATTGCAAGGGTCCTTTTCCCGATTCGTTCACTTTATCTTCTGCGTTTCTTCTTTTTTCTCATCATTTTCTTTCGGCGCGTATTCACTTTATCCGCTATAATGTGAAGCGTACTTGCCACAACAATTCCCATTAAGAACGTTACAATTTCAACCTCATGTTTCTTCGCACTTTCTATTAAATTACCATCCAGTGCGATTACATTTAATAGGAATAAAAATGGAGAAAAGACGATTAACATGTACGCAATACGAATCACATCACCAAGTATAATCGTATGCGTAAAGAAAGATCGATGTGGCATTACTTTCTTATAAGGATACCAAAATATACGTAAGAAACCCCATTTGTTATAAGCATTACTGTACGTATCTAAATCTGGTGTTAAAAATGAAGTACCTACTAAAAAACCAATTGCAAAAGTTAATAAAAAATCAAAATTTGTTAATCCATACGAAAAGAGCAAAAACAAAACAACCGGAAGGGATATTAAGTTTATTTTCGTATGCGTTCTTCCTGATGGCATAATGCACTTCCTCGCTTACGTTCGTCCTGTCACCTTATGACAGGTTTCACCTATTGACCTAATTTCTGATCGATAAATGCTGTGTCTATATCCGAACCAAACCATTCTGCCAACTTCACTCGTGCCTTATCTTTCACATCTTCATTGACGTATAACGACACCTGTATTAGTGCGGCCGTTAACGCCCCTAAATCATCCGTATAGCCAATTCCAGCAATGAAATCTGGAATCGCATCAATCGGTGCAATAAAATAAGCAAGTGCTCCAATTACAATAATTTTCACTCGTTTTGGAACATCGGGTCTTTGCAAAACGTAAAACAGTAATAAACTTGTATAAATGACCGACTGCCCTGCTTGCTTTGCAACACGTTTTACTTTCTTCCAAAACGCTTCAACTGAAAATTTTTGTTTCATGAAAAAGCCTCCCTATTTTTAAAAAGAAATAAGCTACAATATGTTATCAGTAAAAGTTCATGGAAATTACACAAAACCTATCAATGAACTTTCATTGTAACAAACAAACCGAAAAAGAACAAGTGTTCGTTAATTTTTACACGATTTCCTTCATATAATAGATTTCTAGATAACCCTTACCCATCTTCGTTTCTTATTTCTCAACAAAGAAAATTTTCACTTCTACTTAACATTCTGCTCTATCTTTGTTATATTTTCTAGTTGACGGACATATAAACGAATGTTAAAGTTTTCTCTGGTAGTGACAAATCTTATACAAAAAATGTAAAATGTTATAGTGTTTCTCAGAAATGAATTTTGTTGTATAATACAGAAATGACGTTATGCTTATGAGCAACAAAAGAAACCAAAAGGGTATGCATAGTTATAGTCGTATATGGGTGAATATAGAACCTTTAATTATGGCCAAGAAAACTATGTATTTTTTATTTTAGCATTTTTCGCTCCAAAATCGACCAAGCCTGATAGAGAAAGGGTGGAAATGAATGAAAGAAACCTTGAAATCACAATTTCAAAATGTGCGTTTCACTGTATTCGTAGCTTTAGCCTTATGGCTGAAAACTTACATTATTACACGCACAAGCTTTGATTTAAAACTTGAATCTTTCATGCAAGAATTCATTTTATTCCTTAGCCCATTAGCAGCATCATTACTGCTTGTTGGTCTTGCATTATTTGCAAAAGGGAAAAAACGTAACTATATAGCACTAGGAATTAATTTTATCTTAACAATCGTTCTTGTTGGTAACGTAATGTTCTACGGATTCTACAATGACTTCGTTACTTTACCAGTACTCGGACAAACATCTAACTTCGGAAGTTTAGGTTCTAGTGTGAAAGAATTATTTAACTACAAAATTATTCTTGCATTTGCAGACATTATCATATTCTTCGTTCTGTTGAAGAAAATGAAAAACTTTGCACCTACAGAGCGTGTAGCACGCCCGATGCGTTCTCTATACTTCGTATCAACAGTTGCTATTTTCTTCGCAAACTTAGGGCTTGCAGAAGCTGAACGTCCAGAACTATTAACACGTTCATTCGACCGCGTTATGCTTGTTAAAAACTTAGGATTATATGTACACCAAGTATACGATCTTGGCTTACAAGCGAAATCAAGTTCACAAAAAGCATTCGCTGACGGTAGTAAATTACAAGAAACAGAAAACTACGTGAAAACAACACAAAGTAAACCAGATCCAAATATGTTCGGTACTGCAAAAGGGAAAAACGTAATTGTTGTCTCTCTTGAGTCATTACAAACATTCTTAATTGGCGCAACAGTTAACGGACAAGAAGTTACACCATTCTTAAACCAATTTACGAAAGAAAGTTATTACTTTGATAACTTCTTCCATCAAACTGGGCAAGGTAAAACATCTGATGCTGAATTCCTAGTAGATACTTCTTTATATCCACTAGACCGCGGTGCTGTATTCTTCACACACGGTAACAATGAATATACAGCAACTCCAGAAATTTTACGTCAGCAAGGGTATCACACGTCGGTATTCCACGCAAACAACGCAACATTCTGGAACCGTAACATTATGTATCCAGCACTTGGTTATGATCGTTACTACAACGAGCTTGATTACAAGATTACGCCGGAAACAAAATTAAACTGGGGATTAAAAGATATCGAATACTTCGATCAATCTATTGATATGTTGAAAGAAGTGAAGCAACCATTCTATACTCGCTTCCTTACTTTAACGAACCATTACCCATTCACTTACGATGACAGTACAAAATTAATCGACGAATATAATTCTGGTGATGGCGTATTTGACCGTTACATGGTAACTGCTCGTTACTTAGACGAAGCAATGAAACACTTTATTGAGCGTCTAAAAGCAGAAGGTATTTACGACAACTCCGTAATCGTATTCTACGGTGACCACTACGGTATTTCTGAAAACCATAACCGTGCAATGGCACAGTTCTTAGGAAAAGAAGAAATCACTGCATTTGACCATATGAACTTACAAAAAACACCGATGTTTATTCACGTTCCAGGTCAAAAAGAAGGTAAAACAATTTCGAAACCAACTGGTGAAATTGATATTAAACCAACTATTCTAAACTTACTTGGTGTAGATTCTACGAATGACGTTCGATTCGGTCATGATGTATTCTCACCTGATAATAAAGGATTTGTTGTTCTTCGTGACGGTAGCTTCGTTACAGATAAATACATGTACACAAACAGTACATTCTACGACCGTGCTACTGGCGAAGTAGTACAATTACCGAAAGAAGAATCTCAACCACTAATTGATCGTGCCCAAAATGAATTGAACATGTCTGATAAAATCATTGAAGGTGACTTACTTCGCTTCTCTGAAAGTAATAAGATTAAAACTGGTGAAGTAAAAACAGCTATTAAAGAAGAAAAGAAGAGCGCTGAGTAATCTCAGCCTCTTTTTTTATTTTCTTCCATACAACTACTTATATTCATTAACTTTAAAATTACATAACCTTTACCAAATATTCACATAGTGTTAATGAAGAATCTCTATAATAAAATATGTAAACAAGGTTCTACATATTTCTTATCTCTCATCTTTCGTAAGATCCCTTAAAGAAATGTGTAAATCTTTTGTTTCTACTTTCTTATAATTGTCTTTCAACATGTTTTGTTTCCATACACAAAGCATTCAACGAGACAATGTCCCTATGAAAGATAGCTACCCTCCTTGTGCAGCATTCCATAAGAATGTTGCTTTTTTTTATTTAAAAGCAGGATTCTCATTTCTTATTTTCGAATTTGTATATACAAAATGCTGTAAAGTGAAACTTTAATCAGCCCTCACCAATCAGGCATTTACGGGCATATGTAGAGAATTACTTACATAAAAATTACTATAGTGATTCTTATCTCGCATGAATGAAAGTTTCACGTTACTTACGTACTTACGAAAGGATGGGACGGAAATTGGCATACGAAAAATTTGTACTTTGGAATGATGAAGTTATTGATACAACAAAACAACAAACGTACATAGAACTTGAAGAGAGAGGTTCGCAGTTCGGAGATGGTGTCTACGAGGTTATTCGCCTATATAAAGGAAACTTTCACTTATTAGATCCGCACATAACGAGATTATATCGATCCATGGAAGAAATAGAATTATCGCTCCCTTTCTCAAAAGCTGAACTCATCACTTTACTTTACAAATTAATTGAAAGAAACCATTTCCACGAAGATGGCACAATTTATTTGCAAGTATCTCGCGGTGTACAAGCTCGCACACATATATTTTCATATGACAACCCTCCGACGATTTATGCCTATATTACAAAAAAAGAAAGACCAGCGTTATGGATCGAATATGGTATACGCGCTATATCAGAACCCGATACTCGATGGCTACGCTGTGACATTAAATCATTAAATTTATTACCAAACGTACTAGCTGCTACGAAAGCTGAACGGAAAGGCTGTAAAGAGGCACTTCTCGTAAGGAATGGTATTGTAACGGAAGGAAGCCATTCCAACTTCTTTTTAATTAAAAACGGAACTCTTTACACACATCCAGCCAATCACCTTATTTTAAATGGCATTATTCGTCAATATGTCCTTTCTTTAGCGAATACTCTTCACATACCTGTACAGGAAGAACTTTTCAGCGTTCGTGACGTTTATCAAGCAGATGAATGCTTTTTCACAGGCACAACGATTGAAATTTTACCAATGACCCACCTTGATGGAACCGCAATTCAAGATGGGCAAGTTGGACCTATCACCAAAAAACTGCAAAAATCTTTTAATAAAATCTTGTTACAATCCAATATGTCATCTTCTTAAACACGAATAATTTCTGTCCTTTCATATTCAATATATGCATTTAAATGGAAATCAAGGTGTAATTTTATGCCTTGATTTTTTTCTTGTAATCTTTTTGTCATATTCAGATTCCTATATAAGTCTTGACAGTAATCGACATGCTCTTTAGAATTTTTAACAGTTGGTAAATATTTCTTCACTACATTACAGACAGAAAGGAATCGACAAATTATGAAAAAGTATCTTGCCGGTCTTGCGGCAGTGTCTGTAGCAGGAGGAGCAGCACCTACACTTGATAGTGTTCAAGCTGCACCTGAACAAAATACACAAAAAGCTGCTACAACTGTCCAAGCTTCTGCATCAAACAACTCATCTTATACGGTAAACGCGAGCGTATTACATGTTCGTGCGGGATCAAGCACTTCTCACGACATCATCTCACGCGTTTATAACGGTCAATCACTAAACGTGATTGGCGAAGAAAATGGTTGGTTCAAAATTAACATTAACGGAAAAACAGGCTTTGTTAGTGGCGAATTTGTATCAAAAAGTGGAGCAACAAACAACAATGTAAGCACAGGTGGAAACAATAAAGTTACTGCTGATGTATTACGTGTACGTACAGCTCCTAACACTTCTAGTTCTGTTTCTGGACGTGTATATGCAGGACAAACTTTAAACGTAATTGGACAAGAAAATGGTTGGGTGAAAATTAACCATAATGGACAAGTAGGTTATGTAAGTGGCGAATTCGTATCTGGCGTTTCTTCTAATGCGGGTTCTTCAAACAACAACACGAATAATAACAACCAAGAAGTAAAACCAGCAAGCGGAAACTATACAGTAAATGTATCTTCCCTTCGTGTTCGTACAGGTCCTAGTACTTCTCACACAACTGTAGGTTCTGTTACAAAAGGACAAGTAGTACAAGTTGTTGGCGAAGTTCAAGATTGGTTCAAAATCAATTACGCAGGACAAACTGCTTATATAAGCAAAGACTACGTAACAAAAGGCGGCTCTAACGAAAACGTTACAGAAGGCAACAAACAAGAGCAAAACAATAATAATGGAACTATTCAAACTGGCGGTTCTTACGTAGTTAACGCTACATCTTTACGTGTTCGTACAGGCCCTGCCGCTTACCATAGTGTAATTGGTGGCGTTTTAAACGGTACAACATTAAACGTAGTTGGATCTGAAAACGGTTGGTTTAAAGTAAATTACCAAGGAAAAACAGGCTTTGTTAGTAGCGAATTTGTAAAATTCGTTAAAGGTGGCACTACTACTCCTGAGCAACCAAAACAACCTGAACAACCTAACCAAGGTGCAATTGGCGACTACTACATTAATGCTTCTGCACTAAATGTACGTAGCGGCGAAGGTACAAATTATAGAATCATAGGCGCACTTCCACAAGGTCAGAAGGTTCAAGTAATCTCTGAAAACTCTGGATGGAGCAAAATTAACTACAACGGTCAAGCTGGTTATATCGGAACACGTTACCTATCTAAAACACCAGTTGGAGGCGCAGTAGATAATAAGCCTAACAATAACCAAAATAACAATCAAAACAATAACAACAATAATAATACAGGCAATAATAGTGGCGACAGTTCTTCCGTACTTGCATATGCAAAATCAATGCAAGGTGTACCATACGTTTGGGGCGGAACTTCTGCTAACGGCGTAGACTGCAGTGGCTACATCTACCACGTATTTAAGAAATTTGGTCATAACATTAGCCGTCAAAGTGTTGCAGGATATTGGAGTAGCCTACCACAAACTTCAAATCCACAACCAGGTGACTTAATTTATTTCCAAAACACTTATAAATCAGGTCCTTCTCACATGGGTATTTACCTTGGGGGCGGATCATTTATCCAAGCTGGAGATAAAGGTGTAGCAATCGCTTCATTAAGTAACTCTTATTGGAAGAGCCACTTCTTAGGATACACGAAAGCACCTTAATTAATAGTTTCCAAGCCTTCTAGTTTACTAGAAGGCTTTTTGCTATGAGTTCAACATATTACTCCCTTTCTCCTACCTTCTCTCTATAAAAATAATGTATCCATTCTTCCATTTCATACACTTTATTCTGCAAAAATAATCCATAACGTTATCATAATGTATATATTCTCATAAAAAACATAACCTATTTCATGTCCATTCATTTCATATGTGTTTTTTTGAAGAATTTTCTTTTTATTTAAACTTTTCGTTAGACGTTTGACCTCCGATGTCCATTATGATAAGTTACTTAAGATGTATATTCGCAAAAGTATAGACAACTGGTTTATACACTTTTTTACTATGAGGAAGGAGCATACACTGCATGAATCTTTTATGGGGAATTGGCGGCGTGATTGGAGTATTAGCAATTGCTTTCTTACTATCTTCCAACCGCAAAGCTGTTAATTGGCGCACAATTTTAATTGCGCTAGCATTACAAATGTCATTTTCATTTATCGTGTTACGATGGGATGCTGGTAAAGCAGGTTTAAAACACGCTGCTGATGGTGTTCAAGGATTAATTAATTTTTCTTACGAGGGAATTAGGTTCGTTGCTGGGGATTTAGTCAACGCAAAAGGCCCTTGGGGATTTATCTTCGTTATTCAAGCACTACTTCCAATCGTATTTATTAGTTCATTAGTAGCAATCTTATATCATTTCGGTATTATGCAGAAATTTGTTAGCGTCGTTGGTGGTGCATTAAGTAAACTTCTTGGCACTTCTAAAGCAGAAAGCTTAAACTCAGTAACGACTGTATTTTTAGGACAAACTGAAGCTCCAATTTTAATTAAACCTTACTTAGCACGCTTAACAAATAGTGAATTCTTCACTATTATGGTAAGCGGTATGACAGCTGTTGCTGGATCTGTTCTTGTCGGCTATGCAGCAATGGGTATTCCGTTAGAGCACTTATTAGCAGCTGCAATTATGGCAGCTCCATCAAGCTTATTAATTGCAAAATTAATCATGCCAGAGACAGAAAAAGTAGATAATAACGTTGAACTTTCTACAGAACGTGAAGATGCAAACGTTATCGATGCAGCTGCACGCGGTGCATCTGAAGGTATGCAACTTGTTATTAACGTAGCAGCAATGTTAATGGCTTTCATCGCATTAATCGCTTTATTAAATGGATTATTAGGATGGGTTGGTTCTTGGTTCGATATTAAACTTAGCCTTGATTTAATCTTCGGTTACTTATTATCACCATTTGCAATCTTAATCGGTGTTTCTCCAGGTGAAGCTGTACAAGCAGCAAGCTTTATCGGTCAAAAACTTGCAATTAACGAATTCGTTGCATACGCAAACTTAGGACCACACATGGCAGAGTTCTCTGCAAAAACAAATCTAATTTTAACATTCGCAATCTGTGGATTCGCAAACTTCTCTTCTATCGCAATTCAGTTAGGTGTAACAGGAACGCTAGCTCCTACTCGCCGTAAACAAATTGCACAATTAGGGATTAAAGCAGTTATCGCTGGTACACTAGCGAACTTCTTAAACGCAGCAGTTGCAGGTATGATGTTCCTATAAACTTATATAGAGTCTTCTCTTTCTCCAAGAGAAGACTTTTTTCATGCAATCCAAACGTCTTTTATGTATCTACTAATCACTTTATCCCAAATATAAGAACATTATGATACAATAATGTTTAGGTCTTTTTATTTTTCTGATGAAAATAGAAAGGCTACTTGTTGTTGCCCTTCAAAAGAATTTAACGAAATGGTCAATTTCTTAATAATTGTGCATACTACAAGTATCTATGGATGAAATAGCTTTAAGGAGGAAAGTTTTGTGAAAGATAAGTTCTATAAAATCCTCTCTATGTGGATTCTACAAATTGTATTTTATTTTACTACTGTACATATGACGAATTATGAGCATTCGCTCATTTTTACAATAATATACGTAATCGTAAATGTACTATTCTTATTTTTAGCTGACAAAACAGCATTTATTTTCTTCATACTAGGAACCATTATTTCCGTATTTTATTTGTTTTATGAAGCATGGCTTCATTTATGGAGTACATCAGATCAATGGCAATATATCATTACCCACTTCCTGATGGCAGCTAACTTCTTCATTGTATACATAACAACTCACCTATTGAAAAAAGTTATTCATGAAAATAAAACTTTAACTGAGCGTGTGAGAACGTTGGAACAATATATTGGAGAATCAAAATTACTAACAAGACAAGAATTCGAGAGACGCCAAGCTTTATTAACGACTGCAATGAATCGTCGTAATGAAACAGGCTTTATTGTTTACTTTGATTTCACTTCCTTTAGTAAATATACGAAGGAAAGTGTTATGGACCGTGTAGCTTCCTTATTAGTTGAAACGGTAAGGAATGATTTTGACCTTGCTGCTGAATATGATAATAATACACTAGTTATTTTATTACAAAACACAAATGAAGCTGGTGCTGACATTGTAATGAACCGCCTAAAGCCAAAAATGGAGCAATGGCTTGCAGCTGAAGCAATCCGAGATATAAAAATTTCACGCGAGCAAATTGGAAACAAAGGACAGACATTGTTATGATGACTCTCGTTATACTTCTTTTATTTCTTCTGTTTTGCGTACTCGTTTTTTGGATCAGTATCACATTTTCAATTAAATATGTACTTATTTTTACGGCCTTTCTATTCTCTGGCTTACTCGTTTACTACTCTTTCTTAACAATCGCGGGCTTAATCCATCGAAATAGTAAACGAAAAGATCGTACGCTAGAACATTATCCGAGCGTCGATATTTTCATACCTGCTCATAATGAAGGGGTCGTTATTAAAGATACTTTAGAGGCAATGGCGAAGATTGAATATCCAGGAAAGCTAACCATTTATTTATTAAATGATAACTCTCAAGATGAAACACCTGAAATCGGCGATGATTTCGAAAAAGCTTATGCCCACATTCGTCACATTCGTGTTCCGTCCGGTGAACCGAAGGGTAAATCACGCGTATTAAACTACGGCCTTAGTATTTCAGATGGTGAATACTTCTGTGTTTACGATGCAGATAACCAGCCTGAACCACACGCACTGCGAATGCTTGTAGAGCACGCTGAAACAACTGAAGATGCTGTTGGAGCTGTTGGACATGTTCGTACAGTAAACGAAAAAAGAAACTGGCTGACGCGAATGATTTCACTAGAATTTCAAATCTTCCAGCTCCTTATGCAATCTGGACGCTGGTTACTATTCCAAACGGGCTCACTGACAGGAACAAACATGCTTCTTCGTCGCTCCGCACTAGAAGAGCTTGGTGGCTATGACCCTTATGCAATTGCAGAAGATGCTGAATTAACATTACGAATTACACAAAAAGGTTATCTCTTACCAATCGTCCCAGAATCAGTTACTTGGGAACAAGAACCAGAGCATTTAAAAATCCTTATTAAACAACGTACACGTTGGCTCCAAGGGAATTTATACATTTTAGAAAAAATGTTCTCGTCATTAAGCTTCTTTAAAGGAAAACTGCTCGTTCATTCCTTACAACAAGTTCTAGTGTATGTTGTATTTTGGCTATTCCTAATCATTTCGAACGTTTGGTTTGTAATTGGGCTACTCGGGATATTCCAAATTCAATATAGCATTCCGCTACTATTTATGTGGTATGTCGCATATATTACATATGTTTCTCAATTATTTAGTGCCCAGAGTGTCGAACGAACCTTTACACCGACTAATATTTTTATTAGCGTTATTATGTACTTTACGTACGCACAGCTCTTTACGTACTTATTTATTCGTAGCTTAATCTTATACTTACGTGCAAAGAGTAAGAAACAAGTCATCGGCTGGGATAAGACAGTTCGATTCAAAAAAGATAAATAATAAAAATAAGCACAGAGCGCCGTATGCTCTGTGCTTATTTATTGCCGTATAAATTATATATCAGACAATACCCCTTAGCTGAAAGTAATTTCACGTCCATCCCCCAACGAACGATCGACCTTCATTTATATACGAAAAAGTGATTGCTATTTTTGTAGAACCAATTGCTTCTCTTGCTGTTCTTTGCGCGTTTCAGTCTTAGGTTCCGTGCTTTCTTGGACACTACGATGTGCCACACGTTTCAAACAAATATGCTTCCACTTTCTTTCGTAACGTTTCATTATTCTAGATGTCCCCCTTGAATGCGCTTTAAAACTATTTGAAATCGCTTACAGGAAATAATATAGCACATATACATAAAAGTGACAACACATTTCCGACATATTTTTGACAAAAATACGAATAGAATTCGTAAGGTATCGAATGTTGTCGAAACTTATCGTTTTTTCTTCATATAAAGGGCATACTACTTATATGATAAAGTATTTTATTTCCCTTACCCGTATTTCAAATTCCTTCTATATAAAGTGAAACTTTAATCAGCACTCACCAATCGGACTTTTACAGGCAGCCCAACAAATAGAGGGATTAAAAAAAGAGCTGATATAAAATCAGCTCTTTTCCTTCTATTATTAATGCCGCTTCATACGTCCTTCTTTTTGTAACTCTTTAAATAATGCTGCCATCATAAAGAAAATAACAAAGACGAATGGGAATGCTGCAATGATAGCTGCTGTTTGTAATGCTTCTAATCCGCCAATATATAATAAGGTTGAAGCTATCGCGGCTAGAACGATACCCCAAATCATTTTAATACGATTTGGTGGGTTTAAACTACCATGTGTCGTTAACATCCCTAAAACGAATGTTGCAGAGTCTGCAGATGTAATAAAGAATGTAGAAATAAGAAGAATCGCTAAAACAGATAAAGCTGATCCAAAGCTTCCCATTTGATCAAACATAGCGAATAATCCTACTTCTGTTCCCATCTCTTTAATTTTTTCAAAGACATGTGCATCACTAAACAGCTCCATGTGAATACCAGTCCCGCCGAAAACTGAGAACCAAAGTGCACCTATTACGGTCGGTACAAGTAACACACCGATAACAAACTCACGAATTGTACGACCTCGTGAAACACGAGCAATAAACGTACCTACGAACGGTGACCATGCAATCCACCATGCCCAATAGAAAATTGTCCATGACTGAATCCATTGATTTCCGCCTTCGTCTAAAGGACTTAATCGGAAACTCATGCTTGGCAATTCTTGAATATAAGAACCAATTGTTGAAGTGAAGTAATTCATAATAAAGTTTGTTGGACCTGCAAATAATACAATAATCATAAGTGCAAATGCCAAAATAATGTTCGCATTACTTAAATATTTAATTCCTTTATCAAGACCTGTTTGAGCAGATAACATGAAAAGAACTGTTACGATTGCAATAATAACCAACTGTGTCGTTAAGGAGTTCGGGATAGATGTTAAATAGCTAACACCACCTGCAATTTGTTTTGCGCCAAGACCTAATGATGTTGCAACACCAAACACAGTCGCGAAAACAGCTAACACATCAAACGAATGAGCAATACGTCCGTGTTCCCCGCCCTTAAATAACGAACCTACTGTTGCACTAATCGTACTCGCTTTTCCTTTTCTAAAGGTAAAATAAGCAATACATAACGCTACAAACGCATATAGTCCCCAAGGATGTAATCCCCAATGGAAAAATGAAAAACGCAGTGCAAGGCGTGCACTTTCCTCAGTTGCACCTTCTCCAAACGGAGGTGCGTATAAATGGTTTAATGGTTCGGCAACGCCCCAGAAAACTAAGCCGATACCCATACCAGCACTAAATAACATAGCAAACCATGTCATATAACTATAATCAGGTTCGTCATCATCTTTACCTAAGCGAATAGAACCGTATTTCGAAACAATTAAAAAGATAGATACACCTAAAATAATAGAAACGGAAATAATATAAAACCACCCAAACTTACTAACTAATGCAGTTTGAATTGCGGTTGTTACATTTCCTAAGCTACCTTTTCCAATAATAGATTCGGGAATAATCCCCCAAATTGTAAATGCAATACATAATGTTAATGAAACGATGAATGTTTTTGTCAGTTTCCTCATCAAATCCCCCTTCGTAGGTTTCGTTTTTGTAAATAACATAAATTCCGATATGTAAAATCGGATAGAAAACTATAATTTTGCGGTGATTTTCTTACTTTCACCTTCACCAATTAGAATTCTTATGGACAGCCTTACCTTTCGTATAACCTTTTCACTCTGCAAGAGCTACAAGATAGAAATACTGCTGTCAAATTGTGTGAGAAAAATGCGGATAGGAATGTATTTTCCTAAAAAAGGATGTGTTACATATGTAAAAAAGGGCAAATTTCTTCCTTGCAACCCTTTCGTTTTGTAACAATTATGCGGTTTTTTTGCTAGTATATAGCACGTGTTTATAGATTCACAAACAAAATGTTTATGTTTATATAACTATATTACCCATAAAACGGTAAAATACTCAAGGAATGTAATCGTTTAGTAAACATCATGTAACATTCCTGTAATATTTTTATTTACGGCGAAAAAAATATGTTGTATTAAATATTTTGAATATAACTAGAAACCTATGATTCATATAGAATGAAAAACGCTTTCCTATATTTTTTGTTATATTACAGGATGTTAACGACTTATTACGAATGGTTTGTAATTGTGTGTTTTCCCTAAATCCGAAAAAATCTGTTGCTATAATGAGGACACGAAAACAAACGCAATGGAGGCTATCATGAAAAAATTAATTGGAATAGCAACAGCAGCAGTTTTTGGTCTTGGGATTTTCACATCATCTGCTAATGCAGAAACTGTTGTAACAACAGACGTACTAAACGTACGCGAAAACCCTACTATGGAATCAAAAGTTGTCGGTAAATTACTAAACGGTAATAAAATAGATGTTCAAAATACAGAGAACGGATGGTCAAAAATTACTTTAGACGGTAAAGACGCATTCGTAAGTGCAGAGTTCACAAAAAGCATCTACTACGTAACAGCTAACGTATTAAACGTACGTGCTGAAGCGAACACAAACTCAGAAATTCTTGGAAAGTTGAAGAAAGACGATGTAATCGAAACAACGAACCAAGTACAAAATGAGTGGTTACAATTTGAATATAACGGGAAAACAGCTTACGTTCACGTTCCTTTCTTAACAGGTACAGCGCCTGTAATTGAGAAACAAGAAACGACTGTTCCTGCTAAAGCTGAAGCACCAGCTAAGGCTCAAGCACCTGCAGCACAAGCAAAACCAGCTGCTAAGCCTGCTGTGAAAGCTGCTGAAACTAGCGAACCATCTGGTGGTCGTGAGTTAACAGTTGTAGCTACAGCATATACAGCTCACCCGAGCGAAAACGGTGGCACATATGGCGGCCGTGTATTAACTGCAATGGGTCATGATTTAACTGCGAATCCAAACATGAAAATGATCGCTGTTGACCCGAAAGTAATCCCATTAGGATCTAAAGTATGGGTAGAAGGTTACGGAGAAGCTATCGCTGGAGATACTGGTGGTGCAATTAAAGGTAACCGTATCGATATCTTACTTGGATCAGATAGTGCTGCTCAAAAATGGGGACGCAAAACTGTTAAAGTGAAAATTTTAAAATAACCAATGACTGCTAAATTACAAGCCGGTTCTCTTTATTGAGAGCTGGCTTTTATTTATTTATAATACACATAAGGAGGCTATGCCCATGAATGTACAAGCAAAAGTAGACTGGATTGGTACGCCAAAGCCGTACATATATAAAGATGAAGTAACATATAACGCTACTTCTATTGATTTCTCACTCGCTGGCGATGATAACCGCTATAAGTTAATTGTGCTCAAGTCTAAAAACAATACACATTACAAAATTGTGCAATATGGAATAAAACCAGGTTCTCAAAAGCCATTTCCTATCGACATTCCATTTGAACAAAACATGTTACCAATTATAGAACAGATATTATATGATCCATATGTACAAGCGATATTAAAGAAAACGTACTCATAATTGTAAAAAAAAGATATCACCTCGCCGGATTTTTCGGCTAAGTGATATCCTTTTTATTTTCCCTTCGTGAACACAATTTAAGAAAAATATATCAACGATTTTCCGAATATATCTATCATAAATCGCAATATATCAACGATTTTTCAATTATATCTATCATAACTTACGATATATCAACGGTTTGACACGAAATATTGATTTAGCTACAAAATAAAGAGGCTGTTCAAATATTGAACAGCCTCTCTCATATTAACGAGTTGGACCAGATACATCTTCTGATTTCAACGTATTATTTGCACCAAGAGAATAATACAACATCTTTCCATTTCCATTCACAGTTACAATATGTTCGTTATTAAAACTTTTGAACTTCACAGATCCATCACCGTAACGAATATGATACTCTTCATATGTCGTTACTTTATATTTCGTATCACTTTGACGCTCTACATTACGAACTTCCATCGTTAATAAGTCTTCCGTAATTCCTTTTTTGTGTAAATACTGTATATAATCACGGTCTTCCTTATACGATTTCCCGCTCTTATCATAATTATTTTCAATTAAACTAAAATCATTTAATGAAATTGCACGTACGTTATCATAAATATGATTTCTTACAAATTCGCCCACTGCTGAATTTGATGTTTCTTTCGGGAATTTTAAGTAATACGTGCTTTGGTCTCCAATTTTAATACTTTCAGATTTCATCACACCAAAATCAGTAGTTTTCTCTAAATGTACTTCTACTGTTTCATCTGTGGATACAGGGCCAAGTTTATAACTTCCATAACTTAATTTTCCACGTTTTTTCCCGTTCACAAATACAGTTGCATCACTTTCATCAGAAGAAATGCTTACATACTTGCCTTCAAGCGATAAATCCACTTTCACTTTCTCGCTCTGCTCATCCGCTAAATCTACTTCTTTCTCTGTTTCTAATTCAGTAAGTTCTGTCTTCGCCGTTGCCTTTACAACATATGTACCTGGGAAGTATGGCCCCAACTCTTTCGAATTTTTATCACTAGAAAGTTCTGCTTCTTTTTTGTCATTCACATATATTTCTGCATTCTTTGCAGTTGTACTTACATTCACATAATAAGATTTCATGCTGAACTTATACTTTGGATATAAGAACCACTCTTTTCCCTCTTCTACTATTTCCCCGTCTTTAAATGCAGGTTTATCTTTTGTTAACTTTTGATCTACTGTCTCTTTCTGTAAATAAGACAACAATTGTTTGTTGTAAGAAGGATTCTCTTTTAAATAACGCATGTACGCTTTAATATCCTCTGTCTTAATCTTTAAACTTGAATCATTTGCTTTCACAAACTCATCAATTGCGTTAATATCTTTCTTTTGGAATGCTTCAATCATTACATTTACTTGCTTTTCTTTTGAAAACTTATATGCTCCAAATTTATATGCCCCAAATAATAAAATAACAATAATAGCAAAACCAATGATTAAAAATAAATTTTTCTTACTTTTCACTGGTTTTGTCTCGCTTTGTAATTCTGTATATGAAGCAGCAGTGTTATCAACGATTACTTCTACTTTACTCCCACACTCAGGACAAAAGTTCAAATGGTCTGCAACGTTCTTTTTACATGTTCCACAAAACTTCAACGTGCTCTCCTCCTATTTTTTAGCTAATTTCATTCCAGCAAATGCTGCTACATATGTCACAATCAAGCTAAACAAAGTTAAATATATAAATGAATTTTGCATAGATAATACCGTTCCACTTGTTCCAAATAAACCTGTTACAGTTCCTGAAACATTAATTTGGAACTTAGAAATCATATTCATTACAATCATCATAATTGTGTAAGAACCACTGCATACCGCTAATGTAATATATATATTGGCAGTCGGTAATTTAGCTAACTTTCTTCCCGCTCTAAACATAAAGAACAATGGAATAATAAGCAGTAATAAACCATAATGGAATACGTTATTCACTTTATCAAATTCTGCAAGGCTTTCCTCATTTGCTCCTTTTGAAATCAATATCTCTCTAAGCTCTACGCCATTTACAGAGACGCCTGATATAAATGAAAATGATAGTGTGCTCTCATATGCTTTTGATTTCTTACCAATTCCAGTAAATTCTTTACTAAGTGCTGGACTTGATACTTCTAACGGCGCAAAATGAGCCATACTCCATAATTGAGGTGTTAACTCTAATGCTAATAATGTACTTTCTGATTTTAAAGTTGTTATTTCTTTTAATGGTTCAATACCATCTTCCTTACTTACTAACGCCATAATACAAACCGCTACTGCTGTTACTAAAAGTCCTTTTATCATAGCTGAAACACCGTAATAAACAGACGCTCCATATGGCATTAACTCTTGAAATGCTGCTGCCATATTGTTTTTGCTTGTATGAGCAATAAATCCTAATAAAGTAAATAATGTCCCACATACAAAACCACTCAATAAACTCTTAATCGCTGAATAGCCAACCGTAATCTTACCTGCTTCTGAGAATGGAATTGCAAAAGATTGTGATGCTATAAAACTTATAATGAATAAAAAGACGCCATAAATAATACCAACTGTTGATGCCATAAAAATTTGATCTTTAATCGTTTTCGCAACATGCTGTTTCCCTAACCAAATTCCTGTACCAACGAAAATAATAAATGGAATGATTAGTAGTAATGTAAATGGAGTATGCCAAGATAAAGAAAATATCAATCCACTATCGTCGTTAGCTGTAAAACCAAGTAAATGATAACTTAACATCGTAGAAGTTGCACTCGAATAAAAATTCGGCAACATATCTAATTCTTTCGCAAATTTGCTAAACATCTCACTTATTATAGAAGCAAATAATAAACTACCAATCCAACCAGCAATTAACATGAGAATACTTGCAACAGCCCCACCAATAAAACCTTTTTGTAAAACGGCTTTATCTGCTTTAAATTCAACTTTAGGAGCACCATCCATTGTAGGCAATTTTACAGATTGTTCTTTTTTCTTCGCAACAAATAAAGAATACCCACACTTTTGACAATATAAATTTTTTTGAGCATTTTCATTGCCACAACCTTTGCAGTATTTTGCAGTATCTTTTTCTAATGTTATTGCATCTATAGCTCCTGCAATCTCCATACTACCTTCATTTGGACAATAATTTACTTCTTCACCATGTTGTTTTCCACATGTGCGACAATACATTTAATTCACTCCCCACTTTGCTTAATTCCACAAACTGGACAGTAAGTAGAGTTTTTATCGATATGCTCATTACATGAAATACAATTTACCGTTTCACCTTCATTTTCTACTGCTAACATTGGGTTAGGCTTTCCACACGAACCACAAAACTTATCATTTATTGATAAAGGTCCACCACATTCACATGTAGCTTTTTCACCTTGTTGTTTTTGCAATTCAACAATGCGTTTTCTTGCTTGATAAATAGCTACATCAAATTCTTGAACTGGAGCAATCATTTCTTTTAAGCTCGCTTCATTTACTCCATTTCCTCTTAATTGAACGTACACTTGCTGTCCAACCTCTAATAGAACCTCTGCTTTTTTCTGCATTTGCACTTGCATTCCCTTTTTCAATTGAGCAATTTCTTGTGCAACTTGCAACTTCATTTTCCCTTGTTCTATTCCTTCTTGTAACTTATTCATTCCACTACCTAACTTCGTCTGTAAATCTGACAAATCATTTCTCCTCCTATACGTATATATTCATATATGAAATTAACATTTTATATATTACCATGATTTTCAAGTTATGTAATCCAAATTTCATTTTTTCTGTTTTGAGCATTTTTTGTTTATAATGGTAAAGGAAAGAAATATGTGTACGGAGGAATATTATGCTGCAACACTCAATTACGAAAGATGAAATTATGATGATTGCGAATGAGTTCGTTCAAGGACTAGATCCACAGCAAACAGCTGATCAGGAACATGTCGCTACAGCTCGGCACCTATATCGTAGTGGTGTTGTCTACAACGTTGACTTTGATGGTTATACACTATCAGGAACTGTAGATGCGGAAGGCAACGTATATAGCGTTCATATTCCGATTCGTAACGTCGCTGAAAGTTATTGTGATTGCTTCGCACCAACACAATGTGAGCATATGCTTGCTGTATTACTATCTGCAGCGTCTAGTTTCGGGCAAGTAGGAGATGTATTAACTTTATTTAAAAATAATACGAAACCTTCCCTTCCTCCTATTCGAACTGCAAGACAAGTATTGCAATCATCAGCTTTTGAAGAAACGGATTATAAAAGTTGGCAATCGTATTTTGAAAAAGAATATGAATCATTTAAAAAAGAACAAGCTCGGCTTACTTATAAACAAATGTATTTTCTTATGAGTATCTTTACAGATTTCTATACGAAACTTGAGCGGAAAGCTCCGCGTGTCATTGCGATACATGAATTATTCAGGTTACACGCAGCACTTTACTGCTTTCAAAAGTTATTAGAAGAAATTCAGGCATTCGACGCAAACAAAACGTATTCTTATCACCAACCTGTTAATGTCATTCGCCTATTTGTAGACAAAGTGGAATCCATCGTTCGGGACTTACAATCAGAAGCGATTCCTTCAGAGTCTGAAATAATTTTACAAGAAACAGCTCGTCTCGTTCATGAAGTATTCTTCTCTACCGACGCTTATACGCAAGAGCGATTTTTCATTTATCGTCACATATGGAGTGAACTTTTAAACAATAAAGAGAAAATACAAGAAGAAGAAAAACGAATCGATACGAAAATCAATCCACTATCCAAAGCGTTAGCGTCTTCCCATCTTCTCTTTTTGAATGACGAAGATCTACTAGCGATGGACTTACTAAAAAAACAGCCTGCTTCTGTTGTGAGTCTATACTTCTATTGGTTAGAAGAACTATTAAGTGCCATGCAGTGGGATCGTGCAAAAAATTGGCTTTCCTTTACGTATAAACAAGTAAAGAAAACGATCCAAGATCACGAAAATACGATTTTCATAAAAGATGTCGTTCGGCTATTTGTAATCATGTATGAAACATATGCAACACATACAAATGAACAAGCTGGTTTCGAAATGATCTTACAAGAACTATTACCGTATAGTTTCACAAACTATGAACAGTACGTACTCGCGAAAAAACAGTATCGCACATGGGCAGAACTTCATCTCCTATATGGATTTGAAGCAATTGAACTGTTGAAAGAGCCACTGAAAGATATTGAAAAAGAAGCGCCAGAAGCGGCACTCCCTCTTTACCATCTTGCTGCTGTAGAGGCGATTGAAGAACGAAATCGTAAATCATATAAACGCGCAGTTCGTTACTTAAAGAAATTACGTACATTATATAAACGATTAAAACGCACCGATGAATGGGATGCTTTCATTATTCACATTGCCAATCTCCATTCACGTCTGCGTGCACTACAAGAGGAATTACGGAAAGGAAAATTAATCGATGATCAATCAAACTGAAGTAACAATTAGGCTCCAGCATGTTAGTCAAGGTTGGTTCCTTTGGGGAGAAGATGACAGCGGTACTCCATTATCCGTAACAAGTTGGAAACGAAATGCATTCACATGGCACTCCACTTCTTTCTACGGTACGTTTCTAAAAGAAGCAACCTTCGAAGGAAAACAAGGTGTGCTGCTTACAAATGCACAAGCCTTTGAATACATTGCAAACAAACCGATGAATTCATTTGCACATATGCAAATAAACGGACCTATTACAGCACTTACGAAAGATGCAAATGAATTATGGGATGCCTTTACGAGTGGTAGCTTCGTACCAAATATGAATCATTGGTCCAAACAACCATCTTGGAAAGTTCAAAATACACCAATTGAAGATGACACATTAGCATCTCTTTTCTCAGCAGCAGTTAATGAAAGCATATTACAAGATAATCGCTCAAATGACGGCTGGGAAGATGCTAAAAGACTATATGAACATTACGACTTTACGAAAAGACAATTAGAAACAGCACTACATGAAGAAGATTGGCTTCGAAAAATTGGTTATATTGAAGATGATCTTCCGTTTACAATCGGATTAAGACTACAAGAACCACAAGAAGAATTTGAAATGTGGAAGCTTGAAACAATTGTGACACCAAAGCGCGGGGCGCATCGCATATATGTATATGAAAACATCGATTCCTTACCGAAAAGATGGCACGATTACGAGGAACGGATTACAGAAACACAAGAAGGTTTTAGTAAGCTCATACCGTGGTTAAAAGAAGGAGATACGTTCCGAAATGAGCTCTTTGAAACCGAAGCGTGGAACTTCTTAACAGAAGCAAGCAATGAATTACTTGCAGCCGGCATTACAATTTTACTACCATCATGGTGGCAAAATTTAAAAGCAACAAAACCGAAATTACGTGTCCAGTTGAAGCAAAATACAGCACAAACACAATCGTTCTTCGGTATGAATACGCTCGTTAATTTTGACTGGCGCATTTCGACGAACGGCATTGATTTATCGGAAAGCGAATTTTTCGAACTCGTTGAACAAAACAAACGCCTATTTAATATAAACGGTCAATGGATGCGACTAGATCCAGCCTTTATCGAAGAAGTAAGGAAACTCATGAACCGTGCCGATAAATATGGACTAGAGATGAAAGATGTCCTGCAGCAACATTTATCAAATACGGCTGAAACAGAAATTGTAGAAGATAATAGCCCGTTTACTGATATTGAAATCGAACTAGATGGATATTATGAAGAACTCTTCCAGAAGCTGCTTCATATTGGAGATATTCCAAAAGTAGATGTCCCTACTTCACTAAACGCAACACTTCGTCCGTATCAACAACACGGTATTGAATGGTTATTATATTTACGAAAGCTTGGATTTGGAGCATTGCTAGCTGACGATATGGGACTCGGGAAAAGTATTCAAACAATCTCTTACTTACTATATATAAAAGAAAACAATCTCAAAACAGGCCCTGCATTAATCGTAGCACCGACATCTGTTCTTGGAAATTGGCAAAAAGAATTTGAGCGTTTCGCACCGAATTTACGTGTTCAATTACATTACGGAAGTAATAGAGATAAGGGCAATTTATTTGAAGATTTCCTTCAATCGGCAGATGTTGTATTAACATCTTATGCATTGGCTCAGCTCGATGAGGAAGAACTGACTTCATTATGCTGGGATGCTGTTATTTTGGATGAAGCACAAAATATTAAGAACCCGCATACGAAACAGTCGAAAGCAGTACGAAACTTGCAAGCAAATCACAAAATCGCTTTAACTGGTACACCGATGGAAAATCGCCTCGCTGAACTTTGGTCCATTTTCGACTTTATTAATCATGGATATCTCGGAAGCTTAGGGCAATTCCAGCGCCGCTTCGTCACACCGATTGAAAAAGATCGTGATGAAGGAAAAATCCAGCAAGTTCAACGGTTTATCTCACCATTTTTACTGCGCCGAACGAAGAAAGATCAAACAGTCGCATTAAATTTACCAGATAAACAAGAACAAAAAGCTTACTGTCCTCTTACTGGTGAACAAGCTTCCTTATATGAACAACTTGTTCAAGATACACTGCAAAATGTCGAAGGATTAAGCGGAATTGAAAGACGCGGTTTTATATTACTTATGCTGAACAAGCTAAAACAAATTTGTAATCATCCTGCTCTTTATTTAAAAGAAGAAGAGCCACAAAATGTCGTTGAACGCTCCATGAAAACAAAAATATTAATGGAGCTCATCGAAAATATAAAAGATCAAAATGAAAGTTGCCTCATCTTCACTCAATACATCGGCATGGGGAACATGCTAAAACGTGTGCTAGAAGAAAAATTCGGCCAGCGTGTCCTCTTCTTAAACGGTAGTGTACCGAAAAAAGATCGTGACAAGATGATTGAGGAGTTCCAAAACGGAACGTATGACATTTTCATCTTATCCTTAAAAGCTGGCGGAACAGGATTAAACTTAACCGCTGCCAACCATGTCATTCACTACGATCGTTGGTGGAATCCAGCTGTGGAAAATCAAGCAACAGACCGCGCATATCGTATCGGTCAAAAACGATTTGTGCATGTTCACAAACTCATCACAACAGGAACGTTAGAAGAAAAAATTGATGAAATGCTAGAAAGAAAACAATCTCTAAACAATGCGGTCATCACAAGCGATAGTTGGATGACTGAACTATCAACAGACGAACTAAAAGAATTACTTGGTGTATAAAGTGAAACTTTAATCAGTGGGGGTTTTGTTCATCCCCACTGATTATTAGTTGAACCAATCGGGCTTTTACGGGCAGTTGATCACCTCCCTAACTTCTTTGCTTTCGCTGAATTTTGAGGTGGGGGTCTTACTGCCCGTTAATGCGGGATAGAGTGAAACTTTAATCAGGCCAGTTACGGGAAATTTTACTACCCGCAAAAAAAGAGCTAATCTGAAGTGACCCCTAAAAGTTAGACACGGTTATTTCATTAGGCAGCTTGATAAAAGTGAGTCCGGTATTGTACCGGGCTCATTTTTAATTTTGCCTTAATCCGTTTCGTATTATAATAATCTATATATTTTTCTAATTCTATTTTAAAGTGCTCTACATTTTCAAATTCTTTTATGTAGAGGAACTCCGACTTCATAATCCCAAAGAAATTTTCTATTACTGCGTTGTCGTAACAGTTTCCTTTTCGAGACATACTCTGGACGATAGCTCTTGATTCAAGTGTCCGGACGTACTGTCTCATTTGATAATGCCATCCTTGATCCGAATGCATCAGTAGCTGGTGGGTTTCGGGTAAACGTTCCAATGCTTTCTCTAACATGTCTGAAACAAGCGAATACGTCGGTCTAGAACCAATTGTATAGGTAATAATTTCACCATTATACAAATCTAATACAGGTGATACATACAGTTTTTCTCCAAACAATTTAAACTCTGTGATGTCTGTTACCCACTTTTGATTCGGTGCATCTGTATGAAAATTACGCTCTAAAATATTAGGTGCAATTCTACCGACTTTTCCTTTATAGGATTTATATTTCTTCATACGCACAACACACTTTAACCCAAGCTCTTTCATAATGCGCTGAACCTTCTTGTGGTTCACTTTCTGGCCACGATTCGTTAATTCATCACGAATGCGACGGTAACCATAACGACCTTCATTTTCCTCATAAATCGCTTTAATCTCAGCTTTCAAATCGGCATCTACATCTGGACGATTCATTTTCTTTACTAAATCATAATACGTGCTTCGAGGAATAGTAGCTAGCTCCACGAGTGCTTTGACCGAATATTTATGCCTTAATTCATAGACTACTTGCGCTTTGTCTTGTTTTGTGATTTTTCCTTGTTTTGAACTAAGGCATTTAACTTTTTTAAGTACTCATTTTCCATCTCAAGCTGTTTAATGCGTGCTTCAAGTGCTTCGACTGACCCTTCAGCTAAAGGTTGTTTTAATTGTTTATTTGAATCTTTTTTCATGGATGGACGCCCCTTTTTCTTAGATTGAAGGGCATCAATTCCTTGTGTTTCGAGCTGTTTTTTCCAAACAGAAATCGTTGAAGGGGCAGGAATATTAAAGATAGCTGCCGTCTCAAATAAGGACATACCGTTTTCAATCATAAAGTTTAGTACGTCTAGTTTAAATTGTTGTGTGTAATTTGTACATCGTTTTAGAAAAGCTTCCAGACCATTCTGTTTATATTGGTTTACCCAATTCAAAATGATTGTGTCACTTATACCGAGCGATCTACCCAGTTCTCGATAACTTTCATTTCCGTTCAAATAACGTAGAACGATTTGTATTTTTTCATCAGCTGTAAATTTAGCCATAGAAAAACTGCACCTCCAATTGTTAGACTGTGTCTAACAATTGGGGTGCAGTTCAATCTCGAAATGAGATTAGCTCTTTTTTCTATTCCAAAACCAATTACTTATTATAATCCCGGTTAATCCGCCGCACGTATCAAGCAATGAATCTTGCCACATTGGTGTACGGTCCCCCGTATACCATTGATGGATTTCATCAAATGTTGCATAACCTGCAACGAAAAGAAGGGCATATATAAAACATCTTTTCCTCGAATGACCTGATCGATGAAAAGCGTAATAAATCAATGAACCTAGCATAAAGAACACCATAAAATGAGCACCTTTACGAAGGAAAAACTCAATAAATCCGCCTACACCTTTATTCGCAATACTAACAGGGGTTCCTCCACCATAATCGATAGATACCCATGAAAAATGCTCTTTCACAAATTCAACATTTACATATTGTTCAATATCTGAACGCATATCCTGCTTTTTATATGGTTGTGCCGAAGAATAGAAAATCAGCCCCATCCATAGTAATACAGGAATCCAAAATAACCATTTACGATTCATTATCCAGAATTCTCCTCTCTTAATCTTTTAAGGGTACCAAAAAAAAGAAAAAATTTCACGCCAAAACATGACATTTGTACCCTATTTATAAAGTGAAAGGAGGTGATACACATGGCAATTGAAACAATCGTAATGGATTTAACTTTACGTCTTGTCTTAAACAACGGATTAGATAAGAACGGCAAAACAGTTTTCAAGAGCAAACAATTTAAACGTGTTAAAACAAATGCGAGCTTAGATCAAGTACACAACGTAGCTCATGCTCTCGCTTCCTTACAAGCATCACCACTTCACGCTGTACAACTTGTTAGCACATCAGATCTTTCTAAACTATAAAGTAAAACTCGGATCAGTGGGGATTTTATTCATCCCCGCTGATTATTAGCCGCAATTTAACCAGCAGACCCGAGTCCCGTAAATAGCGGGATAAATACAAAGGAGGGAATAACACATGCAAGTACTAGAGTTAATTTTCGCGAAAGAAGATGGAAAAACAGTCGTTTTTTCTATCGATACGCCCATCACACCAATCGATGCACAAGTCGTAAATCAAGTAATGGATACAATCCTTGCCTCATCTGTATTTTCATCCATTGATGAAAATACAAGAAAAAAGGGAGCTCGCCTTGTAGAAAAAAATGTATCTGAAGTTCCAATTACTCTATAAAATGAAAAAGACGAATCTGCATCATTTTGCAGATTCGTCTTTTTTCTTCGGCATTTCAATCGGAATAAAAATCTTTGAAAAACCGACGCATACGTACTTATAATGTTCTTCACCTATATCAAACTCAGTCGTATATGTTGAGAAGAATATATAATCATTTCGCTTCGTATAATGATCAATTAATAACCCAACTTGTGGCTCAACATACTTTTTCGCTAACTTTTTACCGGCCGATGCCAAGTCGCCAAGGAGACCCTCTTCATTCTCTTTTTGAACTTCATCTAGCTTCTTACTCACATCATTACGCTTCATAAACTGCTTCGCTGCCCATTCTGTATATTCTCCTTTACTCGGATTGCTGTTTGCTAAATATACTAGGAGAATGACAACTAAAGCCATAATAATATACTTTTTCTTCATACTATATCACCGCCTACTCTTTTCTATTTTCATATATATGTACAAGCGATGCAAATTAGAAAGACTATCACCTATTGATTGTAAACGAATAGCCAAAATTTACAATACAAAACAAAATATTAACACTTAATTTACTTATTCCGTATATAATTATATTCGAAATATTAATTTCATAAGGGAGGACTTAAAATCATGAATGATGAAAATAACATTATTATTTCTAGTTCTACTATGATGCTTGTTCCATACAATCACCCTTATTATCGTACAAAACTTATCGACAGTAGCGGAGATGATCTTCGTTCCTGCCAAACCGCATTACAACTCATCAAACAATCTTGCTTAACCCATATTCACTCTACTTATCAAGGCAGGCGTAATGCAGTCCAAACAAATTTTAGATTTAAACAAAACGTTCCAATTCCAATTAATCATCGGGAATACATTTGTACTTTTCCAACAGAATCTCCTTCATCTCCAAACTGTATATGGCTATTTTATAACCACATACACGATATAGAATTTTGCCAAAAGATTAAAAAGACTAAAATACACTTTTCAAATGGCACCACTACAACAATATCTATCAGTCCACATAAATTGCAGCAACAATTATTAAAAGCTGGATACATACTATCTCGTATGAACATGCAAGATTCACTACAATTTAAAAACCCCTTGTTACATTTACTATATTAAACTAACAAGTAGAATGGAAAGCAACATCTCTTGCCTTCCATTCTTATATTAATATTTATCCTTTTACACTATCTCGCATTTTCTCGAGTGCTTGCCGATACATCCATCTTACTTGATAATATGTCATTTCCATCTCTAACGCGATTTCTCCCATCGTCTTCCCTACAAAAAAACGTTCAAAAACAATATACTTCTCCTTCTCATCTAATACACTCATAAATTCCTTCACTCTCATTTCAACGTCTTCATAATGAAAGATATCCTCATACTCTCCTACACATACACATCTCTCCTGCACTGTGAACTCTTTCTTCAATCTCTCTAATATATAACCTCGCACCGTTACAACTGCATATGCAGGGAAACACCCCTTCTCCGCATCAAATCTTTCATATGCATGCCAAAGACCGATTAAACCACATTGATAATACTCTTCATAATCTTTACGAATACCTAATTTCTTTATTTGATTTACAATCATCCCTTCATACAAAACAACTGCCTCTTTAAAAGTCGCTGGCTTCACACAGTACCCGTTTCTAAAAGGTATACCTTTCTAGTATTCCGCGGTACCTTCACAATATAAAAATAAAGAAAAGATTTCACTGTGAGTAATTTCAAATACTACCGATGGAATTTGAAATTACACTATGTAGTATTTGAAATTTTGTTGGTGGTATTTGAAATAGGGATAAAAATAAAAAAGGTGACTCCCTTGAAGAGTCACCTTTTTCTAAAAGAATAAATTATGCACCAAATTTTGGAGCTAGACCACTTAAACTACTAAATCCAACTGAAAGAATAAAGAAAATAACAATTAAAATCGTTGCTTGTTTTTTACTTAATCCAGCCGTAATATGTAATCCTAATCCCATTACAACTAATGCCCAAATATTGAAAACTTCGAATGATGAAGCAGCACCATGAGCAACTGTACCTGGCTCAAATAAAGTTGCTAAACTTGTATAAGAAGTTTCAATATCTCCACCAATAATCATTCTAATAATAAAGTTCACAATTGCACCTAAAATTGAAATCGTATATGTGTAGACATAAATAGATAATAATTTCATGTATGAAGTATCATTACTCATAAACATCATAATCACTTTATAAATAGCTGCCGCAATGAAGAACCAAATCGCAGTACCAAATAGCCCACCAACAATACCTGCTCCTATTCCGAAGTAACCAACAACTTTAGCCGCTTCGGCATCAGGCACCTCACCCATTACATCAGGATGATTTACTACTTGATACATGCCAATCCCTGCAATTACAGCTGTTAATATAATGAAAAGGAAAAATGCCCCCCATACTGGACTTTTCGTCTTCATTCTCTCAAATTGCTCACCTGGAGAAGTAATCATTCCTAATAATGATGGCTTCTTCGCACCTACATCTTGCGTATTAATATTCGCTTCCATTATAACGCCTCCTTCTATTTATATAACCCGTTCTAACGGGCGGTTCACTTCCTCATGTAAGAGGCTACGAACCGCCCACTAGAACGGTAATGTGTAGTTCTACTACACTATTAATTATTCATAACGCAATGCTTCAATTGGATCTAATTTCGCAGCTTTGTTCGCTGGAATTAATCCGAAAATAATACCAAGTGTCATCGAGAACAGTACGCCTCCAACGACAACTTCCCATGAAACGAGTGGTGGCCATTTTGCGAATGTAGAAACGATATATGCTCCGCCATACCCGAGACCAATTCCGATTAAACCACCTAGAAGTGTTAACATAACTGCTTCAATTAAAAACTGTAATAAAATTTTACTACGCGTTGCTCCAAGTGCTTTACGTACACCAATTTCACGCGTACGCTCCGTTACAGATACAAGCATGATGTTCATAACACCAATTCCACCAACGACTAATGAAATACCAGCGATACCACCGATAATCATTGTCATAATACCGGTCATCTTCGAAATACCTTCTTGAATTTCTTTTAAATTCATAACTTCATATTTACCAGTTGCATCAGTCGGTTTACGACTATTTAAAACATCTGCAGCTTTTTTACCTGCTTTTTCTAGATTATCTACATTTTTTGCTTGAACAGAAATATTTTGAATTTCATCTTTCCCATACAGTGTCGGCCATAATGAAATTGGAACTAGTGCTTCTGATGGTCCCATTCCCATAAACTCATTATCTGATTTGTAGACACCGATAATTTGCATCGGTTGACCTTTCATTTCAATAATTTTACCGACTGGATTGGTATCCTTAAACACCTTTTCTTCCATTTGTTTACTAATCATAACAACGTTATTACCTTGATCCACATCTGATTCTTGTAAAGAACGTCCCTTTAACAACTTTACTTTATTTACTGCAAAGTACTCACTATCTAATCCAGTAATACTCACCATTTCTTTTTTATCTTCAATATCAAGTGGTTCCATGGTTGAATTTGTTGTTACCACATGTGCGATTTCTGGAATTTTTTTAATTTCAAAAATGTCTTCTTCAGTTATCTTCGGTGCTTCTACCATTCCCATACCGAAAGGATCGTTTATATCTGCACTATAATGAATCGGAACCGTTTGATTACCTGCCCCAACAAACTGCGATTTCAATGCAGCTTCCCCGCCTTGCCCAATTGCAACGACAGTAATAATCGAACCTACCCCGATAATAATACCGAGCATCGTAAGAGCTGAACGTAGTTTATGAGCTAAAATAGAAGATAGGGCAATTTTTATACTATCTAGTAAACTCATACCGCACACCTTCTATCTTCTGTAACTTTCCCGTCTCGCAGTACAATGCGGCGGGAAGAATACGCTGCTACTTCCTCTTCATGCGTAACCATAACAATCGTCGTGCCTTCTGCATTAAGCTTCGTGAAAATATCCATAACTTGCTCACCAGACTTCGTATCAAGTGCACCAGTCGGTTCATCGGCCATAATGAACGTTGGGTTATTCGCAATCGCTCTTGCAATCGCTACACGCTGCTTCTGTCCACCTGATAACTCATTTGGTAAATGATGCACGCGATCCGCCAATCCAACTTTACCTAGCGCCTCCAAAGCACGCTTGCGACGCTCCGCTTTCTTCACGCCACCATATACGAGCGGAAGCTCAACATTTTCCACTGCGGAAAGACGAGGTAGTAAATTAAAATGTTGGAATACAAAGCCAATATATTCATTACGAATTAAAGCAAGCTTTGACTCGTCTGCTGTTAAGATATTCACGTCATTCAGCATATATTCGCCTTCTGTTGGACGATCTAAGCAACCAATAATATTCATAAGCGTCGACTTACCAGAACCAGACGGTCCCATAATCGAAACGAACTCACCACTCTGAATCGTTAAACTAATACCATGCAAAATCGGCACCGCCAATTTTCCTTGATAATACGTTTTAGCAATATTATTTAACGTAATCATTTCTCTTTCACTTCCATTCCGTCATACACATCGTCGGAAGGATTTTTAACCACCTTTTGCCCCACTGTTACGCCTTCTACAACCTCTGTCCAGTCTCCATCAGTAGAACCTTTTTTCACATTTTGTTTACGAAGCTTCCCTTTATCCTCAACATAAACAAATGCATCATCGCCTTTTTCTACAATGCTCTTACTTGGAACAGCAATCATCGTCTTATTCTCTAAGTTTACTTGCAGAGAAACGTGATAACCTGGAGATAAACCATCTTGACTATCAAGGCTAGCTTTATATGTATATTGGGACATATTTTGAGTTGCTTCACCCATGCCGCCAGCTTGCGCCATCTCTGCACTCGTAGGGAACTCACTTACCTCTGTAATCTTACCTGTCCACTTCTTCTTATTATTTGCTTTCGCCGTTACAGTGAATGTTTGATCCTTTTGAATTTGTGACTTCTGAAGCTCAGTTAACGTACCTTGAACTTGGAATGGATCTTTAGAAGCTACTTGTAAAAACGATTTTCCTTGACCACCTAACGCTTGAGATGAACTTTGTGCCGCATCTTTATCTAACTTTTGAACAACACCAGCGAAATTACTATAGATCGTAAGCTCTTTCTGCTTCTTACTTAACTCTTCTTTCTGCAACTTTCCTTTTTCTTTCTCAAGGTCAGTTGTCTTTTGAGCTATCTCTAATTCGTTTACTTGCTCGTCCATCGGATCTGTTACTTCTTTCCCAGCTCCGCTATCTTTTGCCTTCTTAATTTCTTTCTTGAGCGAATCAATCTTCTTCTTTCCTTGATCATAACGCATATCCGCCATCTTCTGATCAAGCTCAGCTTGCTTCATTTGAAGGTTAATCTCTTCATTGTCATAAGAGAATAACTTCGTACCTTTTTCTACCTCTTGCCCTTCTTTTACCTCAATATCTTTCACTTTTCCTTTGGTCGGATCTGCATAGAAGCTTTCAATATTACCAGGCTTCACCTGACCAGAAATTAATTTTGTATTATTCAGCTTACGCTCTGTCACTTTCTCAAAACTTACAGCATCAGACGTTGTTGATGCACCCTTCTTCTTACCTTGCATAACAAAAATATTAATTGCCGCTACAATAACAATTAGTGCAATAACCCCAATAATAATCCATTTCTTCTTCTTGTTTGGAGTACGAACCGTATTTGGTAACATATTCTCTCTCCCTTTATAAATTAATAGTTTAATAAATACCATAATTGTATAAAACTTTCTGAAAATAAATTGTATATTATTACAATCTTTTTACAAAGTTTTACACATCCATTTATATTGTAACAAAAATTCCAATGATTAGAAATATGACATTATATCTTTTAAGATAGATTTAAGGAAAGATTATATTATATAGAAAAAGCCATCCAAAATAATAATTGGATAGCTTTTCAAACAAAATATTACGCTACTTTAGGATCTTTTCTCTCATGTCCACGTTGAACAATAAATAAGAAGATTGTTGATAAAACCGCACCTGTTAATAGTAAGATGAAACAACCATCCCAGCCAGAACGATCAACAATAACACCAATTGCTGCGTTAGCTACAAGACTTCCGCCTACATAACCGAATAGACCACACATACCAACTGTCGTACCTACTGCAAATTTCGGTACTAATTCCATCGCACTTAAACCGATTAAGAACTGTGGTACATAAATTAAACAACCGATAATAGAAACTGCAATACTTACAACAAGTACGCTAGTTGCTTGCCAATATATAAACGTACCAATAACAACTCCAACCATACTAATAATACATAATGGCATACGTTTTCCTTTAAATAATTTATCACTTAAAAAACCAACGATTAATGAACTTGGAATTGCCATACCTTCAAAGATTGCATATGCCGCATGTGCTTCTGCTTTTGAAAATCCTTTAACTGTCGTTAAATAAAGTGGAACCCAGTTAATAACGCCGAAACGAATTAAATAAACAAAAGCATTCGCAATACATAAGAACCATACAAATTTATTTTTCACTACATACTTCATTAAAATTTCTTTTGGTGACATCTTGTTAGCATTATCTGCTTTTTCAAGATTTTCATAGTCATTACGATACTCATCAATTGGAGGAAGACCTTCAGATTCTGGTGTATCCTTCGCATTAATCCAAACAAGAACTGAAATTACCATTGCGATAATTGCAGGGAAAATAAACACGCCGCCTTGCCAATGGTTTTCACCAAAAATACCTACACCAATTCCGACAAGTGGTGGCACAAGCATTCCACCAACGTTATGTGAAATATTCCAAAGACCTGTTTTCGTACCGCGTTCTTTCTTCGAGAACCATTTCGTCATAACAATACTACAAGGCGGTGCTCCCATACCTTGTACAATACCGTTAACAACAAGTAATGTAACAATCATCCCAAATGATGATGCAAAGCCGAAACAAATATTTACAAGCCCTGATAAGAATAAACCGACTGCGATAAAGCGCTGGGCGAAAGCTTTATCTGATAAATTACCCATAAAGAACTTACTAAATCCATAAACAATTGCCATTACTGAACCTAGTAGACCAATTTCAGCTGTACTAAAACCATATTCTTGTACTAAATACGTACTTGATAACGTAAAGTTACTACGAACTAAATAATAAGCAGCATATCCAACTGAAATCCCGATTAACACACGAATACGTAGTAATCGATATACACGGTCGATCATATCCGCTGGCAATCTTTCAATTGCAGGTGCTGGCTTGAGCCATTTAAACATATATTTTCGTCTCCTTTTCTCACTTCAGAGAGAGACGCTGTCTATTCCATATCTCGATTATTCCGCTATTTGATATATTTTGGTTCGTCCTTCTAACCGGCTGTCCTTCTATTTCTTTCTCATTCTTCGCAAACATCGTTGGTACGCCAAACGACACTTTTTCTAAAATGTGACCCGCTTCTTCTGATAAACAATAATCAATAAATAAATCCGCAATAATACCACTCGGTGCACGTTTTAGTTTCGAAATCGCATTAACGGATAACCCTGTTTGCTCAGGTTCGTTACTTAAAATCGGAAAGCCTTGTTTTTGAAGCATTCTCTGATCTCCCATAAAGTTGATGCCTATCATATATTCACCACTCGCAACAAGTTCTGCTGGGATGTAACCATTCACTGTTACTTCTCCAACTTGTTCTGCCAGATTCTTCACATATTCCTTCGCTTCCTCTTCACCTAACGTATCAATAAGTGATTGGAAAAACGTATATGCTGTACCTGAAACATTTGGATCGGGCATGACAATCTTTCCTTTATATACTGGATTCAATAAATCTTTCCATCTTAACGGATACGAGAGACCGAGCGGCGCTATTTCCTCATTCCACCGCTCTTTATTAATCGCAATTGCCAGCTTCTCCACTTCATAACCGTACCAATAACCATCTTTATCTTTAACAGTTTTTGAAATACGATTTGCATGTTGGCTTATCACAGGAATAGAAAGATTTTTTTGCTTCATCATTTGATGCGCATCTACTGTACCGCCAATAATAATATCCGCCTTCGGATTTCCAGCTTCTTCTTCCACTCTACGAAGAAGTTCTTCTGTTGAAAGACGAATAAATTCATACGTACATCCGCGCGGTTTACAAAATGATGAAAGTAACGCTTCACCAACTTCCTCACGAGCCGCTACATACGCAACAATATGACGATCATCCAAAATAGGGAGACCATTTTTACTATATTTAATAGAGGTTGTATCTCGAGAGCAACTAGACATCGCTCCTCCAATTACTAGCAAAAAGAAGAAAAAGGCTATCTTTCTCATGACGCATTCTCCTTTACGAATAACTCTGCTAGAGAGCCTTTCATATACATGACATTACCGTTATTATCACCGAGATATTGCACCACAAAGTACGATGGATACAAAGAAATCGTAAGAATATCTTCACGATCATTCTTTACACGCTTACCTGTTTTATAAGCTGTAATATAAGCAATCGGTTCATTCTGCGATTGTAATAACTTCTGAATTTCTCCGTAATCTGTAATTTGCTTTGCGTATCGAATAGAATCAAGTATGTGCGTAAGATTGATAGTACGTACCACATCACCTTGACGTACTACGACATCCTTTGCTGAAGCAAAGAAATCACTAATACGCTCTGGTGTGTAATACAGGCTTAATAAATACGTTTGAAGTGCTGAAATCATCGGATCCATGCCATTCTTTCCGTATACATTTTCCCCATACTGGAACAAGTCACCTACTGCAAAAGTACGCTTATGTCCATTCAAGTACGTTACTTCTCCAGTAAATACTTGTTCTTTGCTCTTAACGTCACCTGGCTCTATTCGAATTCGGTCAAAGAATGAAACAATCGTATGCAAACGAACTTCATCCGTTACAACAATTTCTCCCCACTTTTCATGTCTTACTTTCACTTCAATTGGAAGAGATTCATTCACCCTTTGTAAAACGGCTTGTTTATCATTTACAATGTTGATTCGATTATATATTTGCTTCTCCATAACATAAAACAAAACAAGAGAAACAATCATACAAATGACAAACATAAGAATTTGAAATGATAGCCTTTTCATTTCTGCCTACCTCCAAGATAAAAAAACGTTGTTTCGAAAATACCGCATAATTGTTTCATAAATGTATCATTTAACCGCTTTCAAGTTTTTTATGTCTTCCATCCTTCTCGGAAGCAAAAATGTAATGAATATTGTAGTACCTATTTCTTCACTACTCTCAATCCGCATGCTTCCGCCCTGCTTATTCATAATCTCCTGACAAATATACAAACCATAACCATTCCCGTAACTAGACGGAAGTGCCTTTCCTTTCGGAGACTCATTCCACTCTGCAAGCACCACTTCATCTATACCGATCCCATCATCATGAACAAAAACCTTCGCCTCATACTCATTCACAATTACATTCATACGAATGTGCGAGGCATCACTATACTTAATTGCATTATCAAGCACATTTAAGAAAATTTGCTTCGTCTTATCAAAATCCGCAACAACATGTACATCCGTTAACTCATTTATCACTTCAATTTCAAACTGATTTAGGCGAGGTTTCACAATTGAAACTGCTTCTTCTGCCAATTCCTTTATGTTCACAACTGTAGGAGACACTTCAAACGTACTCTTCCCATATTTCGAAGACTTGAGTAGTTCCTCTACAAGTGATAATAAACGCTCACTTTCCACAGATACATAACGAAGACTTTCCTGTACATCTTCTTTCGATTGTAACTTCGGAATTAAATCAACATAACCGATAATTGCCGTTAGCGGTGTTTTTAGCTCATGCGTAATGCGGTCTAGGAAATCTTTCTGCTTCTCTTTCTCCTCCTGCAATTGCTTAATATGCAGCTCAATTCCATCGGCCATCGCGTTAAAAGATGCTGAAAGCTGAGCGATTTCCACGTACTCATTTAACTCAATCTTACTCTTATAATCACCATTCGCAAGCCGCTGTGCCATTTGTCTCAACTGATCAATTGGTTTATGAAGAGACTTCGCCAAACGAATCGCAAAGAAAATACCCGCAGCTACTAAACAAAGGGACGCCATTAAGAATGTCCAGCTCACATTTGTTAAAACTTCCTTCTCACCCGTTAACTCATTTATAAAACGAATACTTCCAATGACATCGTTTCCATAATATACTGGGCTTGAAAACAAAAGAATGGGAGCGGGATCCGCCTCCTCAAAAACATAAGACTTCTTCCCCTTCAAAGAACTCTCAATGTCGATGTTACGGTGAAGCAATGCTCCTTTTTGTGTATCTGCAACAACATCGCCATTCTTCCCGATCATCTGTACACGGACATCCATACGCTTCGCTAAATACGACGCAATTAAAAGTGAATTCGGACCAAGCGTATCCACTTCTGCTTCCTTCTCTAAATAATTCATCGTATAAATTTGTGCTTCTACACTTAATTTTTCTAAAGAATCTGCTGCGTTATGATACATATTCTTTTCTAACGTAATATAAACAACTGCATATAAAAGAACAAAAATCGGAATTAACAGCCCAACTATTCCAAACACCATATTTCGCTTTAAAGACATACCATCACCACTTAACAATCCAGTTTATAGCCAACGCCATAAATTGTCTTAATATATTCTCCGCTCGTCCCAAGCTTCTTTCGAAGTCTCTGCACCATAATATCAACTGCTCTTGTATTTCCGATATACTCAAATCCCCATACTTTCTCAAGCAACTCATCCCTCATAAACACACGCTGCGGATTTGAAACAAACAACTGACATAAATTAAACTCTCGGTACGTTAACTGAATCTCTTGTCCACTCACATGTACCTTTCTTTCCTTAGGACAAATCACTATCTCTCCAGCCTCAATTACTTCATGACTTACAGCGGTCTCCATCTTCTTTACACGCCGCGCCATATTCTTAACCCGAAGAATAAGCTCCGCATAATTAAACGGCTTCGTCACATAATCATCAGCACCAAGCTGCAATCCAAGCAACTTATCATTCATCTGACTCTTTGCCGTTAACATAAGCACCGGAATATCCCTATCCCTCTCACGAAACAAACGAAGCAACTCATACCCATCCGTATCCGGAAGCATAACATCCAAAATCAATACATCCGGTCCTTCATTCCATCGCTCTAAAGCTTCTCTCCCATCAGCCGCTGCTAATACTTCATAACCTTCCATCTCCAACTGCATCCGAATCAAATTACGAATACTCGATTCATCATCAACCACAAGTATTTTCATCATTCTCCTCCTTCCACCATGTATTATAGTACAGTTTAGTATAGCAAAAATCGTACAAAAAAAGAGAGGGTATTGTCGAACATATTTTGTCGACGATACCCTCTCTTTCACTTATTATATTTATTTAGCATATCCATTCGGTTGCTTTTGATGCCAATTCCAAGCATGTTCAATGATTGTCTTAACATTTACATACTTAGGATCCCATCCTAGCTTCTCTTTCGCTTTCTTAGAAGAAGCAACTAAACGTGCTGGATCGCCCGCACGGCGCGGTGCTACCTCAGCAGGAATTTCATGATTTGTAACTTCTCGAACTGCATCAACGATTTCTTTTACACTGAAACCATTACCATTTCCTAAGTTATAGAAATCACTCTCTCCGCCGTTCTGCAAGTCTTTAAGCCCTAAGAAATGAGCCGCTACTAAATCTTCAACATGAATATAATCACGGATACAAGTACCGTCTGGTGTATTATAATCATCACCAAACATCATAATCTTCTCACGTTGACCTAAAGCCACTTGCAGCACAAGAGGAATTAAATGTGTTTCTGGACGGTGATCTTCCCCAATAATACCATTTGGAGTTGCACCAGCCACGTTAAAGTATCTGAAAATCTTATAACGTAAATTAGAAGCTTGGCTATACCAATGAAGCATCTTCTCGATTGCTAACTTCGTCTCTCCGTACGTATTCGTAGGATTTGTCATCGTTTCCTCAGTAATAAGATCCACATCTACCTCACCATACGTTGCCGCAGTAGAAGAGAAAATGAACTTATCTACCTTAAACTCATCCATTACCTCTAATAAACAAAGTGCACCATACACATTGTTATTATAATATTGAAGGGGCTTTTCCATACTAACTCCAACTAAAGAATCAGCTGCAAAGTGCATAACCGCCTCAATATTTTCTTGTTTAAAAACATCCCTTAAAAATGATTTATCACGAAGGTCGCCATTATAAAACTTCGCGCCTTCCGTAATTGCATCTTCATGACCAGTTTGTAAGTTATCTACTACTACTACAGATAAACCTTCGTCTACTAATTTTTTCACAGCGTGAGAACCGATGTACCCGGCTCCGCCGCAGATTAGGATTGAGTTCATTGTTTTCCTCCTACTATTTTCAAATCTCTTAATTATAAAAGGACAAGGTATACGAGAACTCGTACACCTTTTATCTCTCCTTCATTACTTAGCTACAAAATAATCAGTTACATATTTCGCCCAAACGTCATGTCCTTTTGCACTTGGGAAACCAAATTCTTCTTGTAAGTATGGTAGGATAGCCTTTGTTGTCGCATCAGGCCATGCTCCCCAATGATCAATATATGTATAATTATTTTGCGTTGCAAATTGTTTTAATGCTTCAATCGATTTCGGATAATTTTTCGCACCATACACTGGATTTGATGGTTGAATCATAATCGTAGCGCCTTTTGCACTAGTAGAAAGTGCTTGAACAAACTTCTGTGTATTCACAACAGAGTTCCCATTACCAGTTTTACCGTTATCAGTAATGAATGGTGGTTCAAATAAAATCACATCTGGATTGTCTTTCGCAATCTCTTTATCACGCTTATTCGCGATTAACTCTTCTGTGCTTTCACCCTTATATTCCTTTACCGTCACATTCCATAAACCTTTACCGTAAGCTGTTTCTAAATTAGTTGTTAACTTAGCTGCCCAAGCATCTTTTGCAGATGAAGAAGCTTCATCACCAACAATAACAAGGTTTACTGGCTTTTTATCCTCAGCAGCTTTCTTTAACTTCTCTTTCACTGCATCTGGCAAGTTCTTCACGTATGCCTCATTAAAAGATGACTTAGCATCTTGTTTTTTCTCTTCTTTTTTCTCTTCTTTTTTCTCTTCTTTTTTCTCTTCTTTTTTCGCTCCGCTATCTTTCACTTCAGCCTTTGTTTTCGTTACTTCACTCGTCTGTCCCGTTGCATTCGCAATCTTCTTATTCCAGTACAATTTACCGCTCACAATCGAAGCAATAAACAATACAAAAACAACAAGAACAAGTAATGCTTTCTTATTCATCGATTCACCTCATCTATTAATCTCACAATATATAATACTAATATAAATCTATGCAAAAATAAACCCAACTCCTTCCAAAGGAGTTGGGTTATTACATATTACTTAGTCAATTCAAGATGCGCTCTTAACTTATTCGTTAAATCTTGTTTCGCTGCATCTGGAACATAGTAGTACCAAATACCATCAGCGGCTTTGTGGCCATCACCTGAAATTTGGATTTCTTCACTATTCTGCATGCAGTCTTTATAATTCTTTTGAATATCAAACATTTGATCTTGCGTTAAACTTGTTTTAACGTTTTTCTCAATTGCTTTTAATACATCACCGTAATTTGCTAGAGAAGACACACTTGCACCTTTTTTAATTACAGCTTGAATAACTTGACGTTGGCGCATTTGACGGCCAAAGTCACCACGTGGGTCAAGCTTTCTCATCCTAGAATAATGTAATGCCTTACTACCATCTAGATGAATATTTCCTTTTTCAAAATGAATTCCTTCATATGTAAAATCTAAATCATTATTTACATCCACGCCACCAACAGCATCTACAATATCTTTAAATCCATCCATATTTACTTCAATATAATGATCAACTGGTACATTCAGAAAATTCTCTACTGTTTTTACAGACATATCAATTCCGCCAAAAGCATAAGCATGATTAATTTTATCCTTTGTACCTTTTCCAACTATTTCTGTATAAGAATCACGTGGGATACTAACAATTTTCATAGATTTCGTCGTAGGATTTAATGTAAATAGCATTAATGAATCTGACCTTCCTTGGTCTTCACCACGTTGGTCTACTCCCATCATTAAAATAGATATTGGTTTTTGATCTGAAATATCTACCTTCTTTTCTCGTTTTTCAGATTTCTCACGATCTAATGGTTTATGGACAGCATCTAAGGTATTAGAAACATTAGAATAAACAGTATAAGCATATACTCCACCACCGACAATAAGAACTCCAATAATACCCAGAACCCAGAATAAAATTTTCTTTTTCATTTTTTAACCTTCTTTCGAAAATCGAAATCTTTTCTCAAAAAACATAGTTACAATTATAACCTAAATAAATTCAAAATATCTATAGTCATCATAAATAATCAAATTCTTTTATGCAATCAATTGCAAGAATTCAAATTTTTATATACACTTCGTACAAAATATCTAATTTAATTTTTCATTTAATAAAACATATTTTTAACCAACCATTTGCAATTAGTTCATTATACTCTTATGCTTGCTAAACTTCTTAGTTCATATAGATTATTAAAATTGTAATAAGAAATTTGTTTACTGCTTATATTCATACAATTACGTGTATCAAATATAATAGCCTTTCTTGCGTTATCAATAATGACTTGTTCATCTACTTGTTTAAACTCATTATGGTCTGTTAGTACTAAAATACATTCTGCATTTTTCACAGCATTCTCTAGACTATATAAGTTAAAATGGACCTGATCTTCATGAACATGAGGATCATGTACAGCAACTTCATAACCCTGTTCTTTAAGTAAATCTACAATTGTCATAGCTGGACTTTCTCTGACATCATCGATATTACCTTTATATGTAATTCCTAAAACTGCAACTTTTGCATTTTTATCTGGAATAATTTTTGCTAATTGCTCTACAACAAATACAGGCATAGAATTATTTATAAAGCGCGCATTAGAAATTAATTGAGACTCTTCGGGTGCCTTTTCAATAATAAAATACGGATCCACTGCTAAACAATGTCCTCCAACCCCTGGTCCTGGAAGATGTAAATTTACTCGAGGATGATGGTTAGCTAATTTAATAACTTCTAAAGCATTTACGCCAAGTTTTTCAGAGATTTTTGCTAATTCATTTGCTAATGCAATATTTACATCACGGAATGTGTTTTCCATAAGCTTAGACATTTCTGCTGTTACAGCAGTAGTTTCAAGGATTTCCCCTTTTACAAAACAACCGTACACTTCGGCTGCTTTTTGCGTAGATTTTTTATTAATCCCACCAACTATTCTTGTATTCTCTACTAATTCAATTAAAATACGTCCAGGTAACACACGTTCCGGACAATGTGCAAGGTAAATTTCTTCTCCTACTTTCCATCCCTGTTCCTCAATAATTGGAGCCACTGTATCATCAATAGTTCTTGGCGGAATCGTAGATTCTACAATTACAATACTTTCCTTCTGTAAGAATGGTAAAATAGACTTAGTAGCTTCTACGACATAGTCTAAATTTGCAGTATGATCAGCATTGTGTGGTGTAGGAACAGCAATAATAAAAACATCAGCTTTGGTTGGTTCTACACTAGCTCTCAATTTCCCCTTTTCTACTACCTCTTTAACTAATTCTCCTAATCCAACCTCTTCAATATGAACTTTACCTTGATTAATCATTTCAATTGCAACAGGGTTTACATCTACCCCTATAACATCATATCCCGCTTTTGCAAAAATAGCTGAAGTTGGTAAACCAATATAACCTAAACCTACCACACAAACTTTCTTATTCATTTTCACCAATCCTTATCTTTTTATTATTTAGCTCATATATCAAAATTATAATAAATATAAATTCATACAAACTTATACTTACTAGAATATTTCATATAAAAATACTATACTTTATTATTCTTTCAGTTAATCAAATCCTATTATTACGTATTAATGATGATTAATTCTTTAATAATAAAGACTCATTGCACTACCTATAATTTTTTCATTGGGAATATAACTCTTCTATTGAAGATAGCATTTTTTCAATTGTAAAGGTTTCTTCAAATGTCCTATGACTATTTTTAGATAGCTTGTCATATAATATAGGATCCTTTATAATTTCTAATATTTTTTGTGTTCCCTCTTCAGCATTATCTTTATCAAAAAGATAACCATTATAATCATCAAGCACTATTTCATTATTACCTACAACATCCGTCGCGATAATAGGTTTTTTATATGATAACGCCTCTATTAATGAGTAAGGCATACCTTCATATAAGGAGGTAGATAGGAATATATCAAAGCGATTTAATTCTATATCTGGATTCGAATGAAATCCTTTTAATTTAATAAATTTATCTAAATTATTTTTTTGAACATAATCGAAAACTGCTTTAAAATACTCTCCGTCCCCAATGTACACAAACTCAACGTTTTGATTTTCCCTAATCACCTGTTCAGCTATACGAATAAATAACCATGGGTTTTTTTGATAATCCATTCTCGCAATCGTTCCTATTATCAATTTCTCTTCACAATCTTTTAAAGGAAATTTACTATCTATAGCGGGAAATGAAATACCATTATATACTACCATTGACTTATTTAATGAAATGACTTTATGCTCCAAGGCAAATGTTTCTTCACCTTTTGAAACATGAAGAACTTTTGTTGTTAAGAAGCCTAATAATTTTTCGATATTTTTATATACAAATTTTTTCTTTGGGGATAAATTTGGGTTTTGAAATACATATGCATGTGGTGTATAGTATACCCTTTTTATCCCACATATTTTTGCCGCTATCCTGCCTATTGCACCTGCTTTAGAGCTATGACAATGAACAATTTGTGGCCTAATTTCTCTTAGTATTTTTATAATTGATTTTGTAGCTCTTATGTCATTCTTAATTGATAATTCCCTTACCATTTCTGTGACTTCATAAAAATAAAGCCCTTTTTTCATAAGCTTATTTTTTGCCGATAGAAATACATCATCTACCCGCTTAGTACCATGTACAACATGTACCTCATATTCATCTAAATCTAGATTGGAGAGTACGTCCACTAAATGTCTCCTAACTCCTCCACCTAACGCCTCACATATAAAAACAACCTTTTTCATTGCTCATGACCCCTTTTATCATTAGTTAGAAGATCTACTTAGTAAAGACTTAATACCAATAATTAGTTTATTAGGAGCTATTAGCAAGATAAAAGATTTTACTAATCCCATATAACTTTCTAAAACTAGGGGGTTAAAATATTTTTTTTGAATTTTAATTCTGCTATATAACTGTCTCTTTCGCCTACTTAATGAGATACTATTAGGATTAATTTCTTTACAAATGAGAACTTCATCTAAATTTGAAACCTCATACTTATTCATTATCCTAAAGAAAAATTCGTAATCTTCTGCTGCCGGAAAATCCGTATGATATACACCAATATCCTCAATAATCACTGTTCTAAACATAACAGATGGGTGTGGGAAACAACTATTAATATGCATCTTCTTTTTTATTTCTTCTGTTGAAAGCGGCACACGCTCTATAAACACTTCTTTACCATCCATATCTGTATGCCTTACGTTCGATCCTATCAACATATAATTTGGATTATCTAACATATATTGTTTCTGTTTATAAAATCGATTAGGTTCAATTGTATCTCCTGCATCTATCCGGGCAACAAATGTATAGCCATTATCACAAATATACTTTAATCCTAAATTTAAGACATGCTCAATTCCTTTATTGACTTCGGATTTTATAAAAATAATATGGTGAATTCCCATAGTCTCAGGAACATTGATTGGTTCCTTACTACCGTCATCAACAACTACTACATCTACCTTCTCTTTTGTTTCCTTTAATAAAGATTCTAAGGTTTCATTTAAACCAACTTGATCGTTATATACAGGAATTAATAATGCTATTTCTGGCATACACTCGCTCCAATCCACATACTAAAAACATAAAAAAGGATTTAAGAATTTAATTGGTACAGATTCTTAAATCCTTCTTAATATAAAGGTATTCTTATATCCTTAATTTAGTAAACTCCTGAGTTCATTAATCTACTCAATATTAGTATTTAGCTTATTATTTTTTAATATACCTATATTACTCGCTGCTACGATTCCCCCCATAAATATAAGCCAATAACTTAATGTAAAATCATAGGGTCTTTGGTAAATTGATAATAAATAAATTATAGTGAAAATCCATACATTACTATTTTTTAAATTAAACGCATAACCAATAAAATATAAAGTATGGAGAATAAATAATAATAAACCATTTATCACCACGAAAGTTTTCCAAGATAACGCTTCTGAACCATATGCATTTGCTTTATAAAGATATTCTTTCTCTTTAATTCCTAATAACAAGTTTCCATCTTGCTTAAATTCTTTATATATTTGCTCAAAACCAGCATTCCCTCTATTGTTTCCCTCTATTTCCTTATTACCCAAATCTAGCCTATACAAAATTTTAGTATATACATAACTATCTTTAGGAACCGTATTCATTAATATTATTAAAATACCCAATATTACCCATATATATTTATACTTTTTTATTGATACATACACTAGTAATATTATATAAAAAGCAAAAGAAAACGATAGTATACCAGCAATAAAAATTATCTTTTCATAACTTCTCCGCAAAGAAAATCCCTTTGAGGCTAGAATTAAACCACTAACCGTTCCAACAACACCTGGTTCATCAAACATCCCACAAATCCTATCAATACTCCCCCCCCATGGAAAGAAGTATCTTTGATCTGCACCATTAAAGAAATGGTAGATAGAAAGATTATAATAGTTTCTATAAAATGGTTTTGTCCATGATGTACTAGATAATTGTGACCACTGTATATCAAACCCTATAAATAAGAAAATAGCTATAACTATAGCCGGAATAAGTGATATAGCAACAATTTTAATAAATTTATCATAAATCTTTAAACGATCTTCTTGTTTTATTAATACTAAAGGAATTAAGGAAGCTGAATATAAGCATAAATTACGTACTATATTCTCATCCTTAAAACTAAACAAAGTAATTAATATTAAGGCAAAAAAAGCACTTAATATACCTGTCTTATTAATTTTAAAATCTGATATAAATGCCCAAAATAAAAACATTGAAATATGGATTCCCGCAAAAAGAGGAATCATGGCATTATTCCAAGTAAAAAAAGGATGCAACCACAAAAATCCAAAAATCGCTGCAATATATATATATATTTTATAAAAGAGTAAATCTATTCTTCCTCTTTGCATTTACTTATATCATCCTATCCTAAATTCTGTTAAATATCTTAATCACTAAAATACACATCAATATATCACAATTAAACAGAACTGGTAATATTATTTACAAAATCCTATTTTAATAAATTTAAATATTTTGTAGAATTTAAATTATAACTATAAAATTTCTTTAATTGATCATAATTAAATTCTAACGGATTTAAACTAATTTCTACTAATCTATCAGCAATTTCTTCCTTCTCATTATCTACATTATCAAATAATTCATTTAGGTTGTTCCCAATATTTAAAATCCGTTTGTTAGCATAGAGGTAATCAATAATTTTACTTGGAATTTGACTTGTACTTTTATTATTTAAATTAATTAACAAATCCATTCCCCTCATAATATTAAGAATCTCACTTCTACTTTTAAAATCATTAATTTTAATAGGAAGTTTTTCTTTATCCAATCCTTCCATATTTAAAAATTCTTCTAAAGCTGTCACATTCCCAAAATAGTGAAATTCTATTTGTCTATTCCTCTTACTAGCTAAAGATAACGCATGAATAAACTCCACCGGACTGCGTATACCTCTATAAAAAGATCCTGCATACATTATATTGAATTTATCTTTATCTACCTCATAATTACTTTCCCCTTGCTCCTCCTCAAATAGTTGGGGAATAACATGAATTTGCGATTTATTTACTCCTAAACTAGTATAGCAATCTATCGCACTTTCCGTTGGAATAACGATAGAATCTACATTATTAAGTATCCTTGATTCCAGAAATCTATCATATTTTCTTATTTCCCGATCCGGATTATAAGAGAATGGATCACCATAATCAGCTATCCATTTTAAATGGGGAGCATCTTTTTTTAATAAATGTCCTGTAATGTGGGTAGACACCGGCAATCCCACAGTTACCATGGCCATACTATTACTATGTAACTTATTTTTTTTCACATAACGGTAAGCATTAATTGCCCATTCAATTGTTCTATCTGGCCAAATAAGTACATCATATAATTTTTTTAATCCTTTAGTAAGAAGGTTACTATGAGAATTGTTTAATATATTTCTGTTAACATCCCATCTATTTTTTTCTTTGTGAAGTAAAATACCTGGTTTAACTTGATGCAAGGTAATATTATTTAAGTTTTTATTACCTATTTCTTGGTACATAGCGTTTTTGGGGAGCACTAAATCCACATGATACCCATCCTTTATCAAGGAGGAAACTATCCCTTTCACATGAAAGGCCCGAGCTACATTTTCCGGATAATACCAGTAACTGATTACTACTACCCTTTTCATTTTCTATCCAGCCACCTTCTAAGTTTATATAATTACATCTCTTTCGTATGCACTACTCACTAAAAACTTATAGATTTTTCTCATCAAATAGAATACACCTTACTTTCCATTTATAATATTCTTGTATAAATTTAATTCTTTTTCACCATTTTTATCCCAGTCAAAATTATTTAGCCAATCATTAGGGAGGTTTATACTGTATTTATTTTTAAAAATAGATAAAATTTTTTCAGCCAATTTTTCTTCGAAATATTGATCATCTTTTATAATACAAGTTTTATCAATAATTACTTCCGGAATTCCACCATTACTACTTCCAATTACAGGTATACCGCACGCTTGTGCTTCTAATAAAACTGACCCCAATCCTTCCTGACGACTAGGTAAAATTAATACATCCATTACACTAAGATAGTCAACTACCTCTTGAGGTGCTACCTTTCCAGCAAACAAAAATTTAGCATCAATTTCATTAAATTTTCTTTCCATCTCTTGCTTTAAATCTCCGTCGCCTATAATGAGAAAAGTAAATTCATCTTCAGTAATTTTATTGAGTTCTTTATATATTTGAGGAATTTTATCGACCCTTTTCACTTCAACTAAATTACCAATATAACCCACTGAATACCCTTCAAGGCCATACTTAGCTCTTAATTCACTCTTCTTTTTTGAACACACTGGATAAAATTTTTCTCTATCGATACCATTATATACAATTGAAAAATTATTCCCACAATAGCCAAGATCTCTAGCTTCTTTTTGTAAATACTCACTCACAAAAATATTTTCATCCGCATATTCTAGGTTTCGAACAATTACTTTTTTTAAATTCGCACTTTGTTTAGGCATAGTATGAATATCACTACCATGCAATGTCAATGCATATGGAATCCCCAAAAAGCGCTTAATATAGTAAGCTAAACTTCCTTGAGTATGCCCCCAATGAGCACTTACCATATCAAACTCTTGTATTTTTACCTTATTTCTTAAAATCACCTCTAAATAAACTAAAAAGTCTATTCCTAACTTTTCTAAAACCTTTTTCGTAATCGTATTCTTCAAAAAGAGTTTTCTATATTTTATATCTTCATATATAAAATACTCACCCTCTTTTTGATAAATTTTTTTCTTCAATAATTTTTTCAATAATTTCAATACTATTCCATCATAAAAATTTATACAATATTTTTCACTATCAACCTTATTATCGTTCAACTTAATTCTCTTATGAGTTGCATTGAATAATCCGGTTTTATTTTGAGGATCCATATTAACTAAATATAAAATCTTCATAGGTTTCTCCCTTTTAATTTTAATTCTATATACATAATATACCGACAAAAAAAGAATGAGGAATCTTCTCCTCATTCTTTTTTTATACTTTTTTAAAATAAATTCTATTGATGAAAATGGTTATAAAATATGTAGCTGTTGTCGCTATAGCTGCGCCTAACGCTCCAAATTTATAAATTAATATGAAATTAAGGATTATATTAAAGCCAAAAGAAATGCAACTCACTTTAAAGTTCAAATCAACTCGCCCTATACTAAGTAATGTGATTCCTTTAGGTGAATAAATACTCCAAAAGAACAATCCTATTACAAGTACTTGAAAATAAGGTACTGAATTCACATACTCTTTTCCAAATATCATTGGCATTATTAACGGTATTATGAAGAATGTTGATGTACATAATAACGCCGTTATCATCAACATTCTACTCTCAAATTTTTTCAACATCTTTTTTATTTGAACCCTATTATCTGTCTGCTCAGATATATACGGTATCATTAGTTGATTTAGCGTATTAGGAATAATCATCATAGAAGTGATTATAAGCTGCGCTATACCATAATAACCTACTTCTTTTGGATCCACATTCATGTAATTTAAAATAAGGACATTAAATGTGAGTATTAATTGACCTAATAAATTTGTAATAAACGAATAGCTACCTAATTTTAATGGCTTCGCGATTAATCCTTTGTCTATTCGCTTATATTTTATGGATTGCAACTCAGATTTAATGAAAGGTACAAATAATAATGTGGTTAATGATAATGCAATTACTAAAGTAATTATGTAGCCTGTCATTCCATAAATGTATGCTCCTAAAATACTTATTATTACTACAACAATTTTAGAGATACTTTGTACATTAGACATTAAATGAATTTTTTTCTGAGATTGTAAGTAAGCGACAAAATACGCACTTATAGAAAGGAACGGTATTTGAAAAGCATAAATTTTCATTAGATTATTTATTTTGATATCCGATGAAAAACCTCCGAATCCAGCTATAATGAAGGTTAATACAGTAATAAGTACCGAGAAAATTGCCGTTACCTTGAAACCATCTTCAAATAATCTCTGCTTTTGCTGTATACTAATTTTTTCAGAACACATTTTTAATATGGCAACATTCAATCCTAATCCAGCTATAATTGTTAAATTACTTAAAAAAGATTGCAATACCTTTAATCTTCCAATGTCTTCAACAGATAAAATTCTTGTTAAAAATATCTGCCCTCCGAATCCCGCTATTTGTAGCAAAAAATTCGCACTAAGAAGATGTACGAAGCCTTTCTCCATAGCTTTATTAGTTACTAATTTAATTTTTCCAAATAGGTTTTTGCTCCGCAATGCGATCGATTTCATTCTTCATTTCACCATCATTTACTTTCCAAGCTAAATTTAATAATTTGATTTTTTCAAAAGTTAACAAAATCTTGTTCAACCTTAGATTGTATAAAAGATTATTAATAAGCACCTTTACGTAATACGACCAATAAAACTGTTTTAAATAAGATAATAATATCTAATTTTAAAGATTGATTGTATACATAATATAATTCTATATCCACCCTTTCTGGGTATCCTACATCACTTCTACCACTCACTTGCCAATAACCTGTTAAACCAGGACTTACAGATAAAAACTCTGAAGTTTTAGAGCCGTATTCTTTTAATTCCTCCTGAATTACTGGTCTTGGACCAACTAAACTCATATCACCTTTAAGGACATTAATAAACTGTGGTAGTTCATCTAAACTTGTTCTTCGTAAAAAACGCCCTATATTTGTAATACGTGGATCTTCCTCTGGCTCAAGCTTATAGTTATTATCTACATATTTCTTATATAGAACTTCATTTTTTTCTAATTTCTCTTCTGCATTAACTACCATAGAACGGAATTTATAGATACCAAATACTTTACCATCTTTACCAATTCTGGATTGTCTAAAGAAAACTGGTCCTTTTGCATCCCCACGCATGTAAAGGATAGGAATTATAATAAAAAATGGAGAAAATACTATCAAACCAACAATAGCACCTATAATATCCAGTGTCCTTTTAAAAAATGCATGGAAAATTGATGTTTTTTTCACTACACTTATTTCTTTCTCCACAGATTTATGTATTAATCCTCTTTCTTCCAACCTTTTCACCTCACCTTTACACATGTATATTTTCTATTTTTATAAGTTCAGTCATATACTCCAATAATTCATCTTTTAATTCTTTATGTTGTAACGCCATCTCAATTGTCGTTTTAATAAACCCAAACTTCTCACCAACATCATAACGAGTTCCCTCAAAATCATAAGCAAATACACGCTGAATTTCATTTAAACGTTGAATCGCATCTGTTAATTGGATTTCTCCACCCGCACCTGTTTGTTGATTTTCAAGGAACATAAAGATTTCTGGCGTTAATACGTAACGTCCCATAATTGCTAAATTTGATGGTGCAGTTCCTTGAGCTGGCTTCTCCACAAATTGACGTACTTGATAACGGCGATCACTTTGTTCAATCGGATCGATAATACCGTAACGATGTGTTTCGTTTTCAGGCACTGTTTGTACACCAATAACTGACGACTGTGTACCTTCATATTGATCCATTAATTGACGTAAACATGGCGTTTCTGCTTGAACAATATCATCACCAAGTAATACTGCAAACGGCTCATTTCCAATAAACTTACGCGCACACCATACTGCGTGTCCTAGCCCTTTTGGTTCTTTCTGTCTTATGTAATGAATATTTATTTTTGAGGAAGCTTGTACTTTTTCAAGCATTTCATACTTCCCTTTTTCTAAAAGGCTTTGTTCTAATTCAAAAGAGTGATCGAAATGATCTTCAATGGCACGTTTTCCTTTTCCAGTAACAATAATAATGTCTTCAATTCCTGATTCAATTGCTTCTTCTATTATGTATTGAATTGTTGGTTTATCAACGATAGGTAACATTTCTTTCGGCATCGCCTTCGTTGCTGGTAAAAATCTTGTCCCAAGACCAGCAGCTGGGATAATTGCTTTTCTTACTTTTTTCAATTATACTCCCCCTATAAATCTATTTATTTGTATGTAACAATAACAAAAACCCTACCTATAGAGTCATTTTTATAACTCCATAGGTAGAGTTTCTATTAGAAATAAATTATGGGCATCTAACCCATCCTCACGCCATACTCCCGACGACAAGCGTCTAAGGTAGGCATGAAATAAAATTTCTACCCACAGCACGACCGAGTGCCCCCGTTGATAACGGTTAGGAGACATCACCAATTCTTTATTTAAAAAATACCGAACAATTTTTTACGACGAATTTGTTCTGGATCTTCTTTGTAAATTGCCTTCCCGCTAATTAATAAGTACGGATTTTCTTTCAAATCACTCATAACATTCATTCCGAATTCTTTCTCAATTAGTTCATAGCTTTCCACTAAATGAAATCCTCTCGATGTCGTGTTATGTGCATCTGAAGCAACCATATGTGTTAAATTATGTTCCACAAGCTGTAGTGAGAATTTTTTAATCTTTTTACCAAATTTCCCAAGCAAACTACCTGCTGTCACTTGTGTTAATGCACCTTTATTTACAAGGTTATATAACTTATCTGGCCGCTCGATTAACTCGGCATTACGTTCTGGATGAACAATAATTGGAATCATTCCCTTTACACGTAATTCGTATAATAATTGTTCGGCATAACGAGGTACGTGATTCGATGGAAATTCAATGAATATATATTTATTTGTTTCATTTAAAGTAACGATTTTATCAGCTTCATAGTCTTCTAATAAATCACCATATAACCTGACCTCTTGCCCAGGTAAAATGGTAAGTGGAATATTATGTTGTTGTAGTTCATCATTTAGTTGTTTTACGTGATGAATAATCGAGGTACGTTCATTTATGTATTTACCATTTTGATGGTGCGGCGTTGCGACAATTGTATGTATTCCTTCTGATACGGCTTGTTGTGCCATTGCTAAACTATCTTTTACTGTTTGTGCACCGTCATCAATGCCATGTAAAATGTGACAATGTAAATCAATCATTCTTTCAGCCTCCCTCTCTCCTATTAGTCTTTTTTCCCTTGAATATGAGACATCTCATATTCAAGGGAAAAAAGGAGATATGGTTGAAACATATCTCACTCTTTTAATTAGTTTGCGCCATAATAATAATATAAGCCTTGTTCACGTTCACGGTCATTTAAAACAACACCTAACAATTTACCTTTTGCAGACTCCAATAACCCTTTTGCTTTTACTGCTGTTTCTTTCTCTGTTGATTCACTACGAACAACAAGAATGGAAGCATCACATACATTTGCCATAATTTGTGCATCCGTTACAGCTAAAATAGGCGGCATATCAAAAATCACTAAGTCGTACATGCTGTATGCTTGTCCAAGAAGTTCTTTCATTGATTTTGAACCTAATAATTCTGCTGGATTTGGTGGGATTGGACCACATGCCAAAAAGTGTAGATTATCAACTAAAGTTGTTTGCACACATTTTTCTAAACGTTCACTATGTGTTAATACATTCGTTAACCCGAAAATATTATCTACCTGGAACATTTGATGCATCGCTGGTTTACGCATATCTGCATCAATTAATAATACTTTTTTTCCTTGTTGAGCAAAAACAACTGCCATATTCGCTGTTGTCGTTGTTTTTCCTTCGCTAGGGTTTGCAGAAGTGACCATTAATGAATGTAAATTCGTATCAATAGCTGCAAATTCAATATTCGTTCGAATATTACGATATTGTTCTGAAATCGGTGATTTCGGTTGTTGATGAGCAATTAATTGACGACGTTGACGATGATTCTTTTTCTTTTTAAATAAATTAAGAGCCAATTGTTTGTCCCCTCACTTTTCTTGATGATGGAGCGTGTGATTTCACGTTCATTGTTTCTTCATCCATACGAGCAACAATACCTAACACTGGTAATCCAAGTAAGCTCTCTACATCCTCTTCTTTTTTCACTGTGTTATCTAAGTATTCTAGTAAGAACGCAAGACCAACTGAAGCTATTAAACCAACAACGAAAGCAATTGCCACATTTAACATTGGACGCGGTTTAATTGGAGATAGATTTTCTGCAACTTCTGCTTTTGATAATACTGTTACGTTATCAACGCTCATAATTTTAGCAACTTCACCTTTAAACACTTCTGCAGTTGTATTAGCAATATCACGAGCTAGCTTGGGATCTTTATCTTGCGCCGTTACCGCCACTACTTGTGAGTCTTTCTCGTTAGCTACTTCAATTTTCTTATTTAGCTCTTGTACTGTAATATTTAGACCTAACTTTTCTTTCACTTGATCCAAAATAACAGGACTTTTAATAATAACCTTATATGTATTTGTTAATTGAATATTTGTTTGTACCTCATTGTACTGAATTGCTGCCCCTTCTTGCTTCTTCTGGTTAACAAGAATTTGCGTCGAAGATTGATAGATTGGTGTCATAAAGAAGAAGCTAATGATAGCACTTACTATAGCTACACCAAACGCAATTACGAGGATCATTGCTAAACGTTTTTTTAAGATATGAAATAATTCTTTTAGATTAATTGTTTCTTCCATAAGTTCCTCCAACTTTCTAAAATTTACACATAGGAAAAATTATAACATATAAATCTTACATTTTTTATTTTTAATAATTCAGTTCTATATTTGTTCACAAGAAACAAGTATAATCTTACAAAATAATCTTAAATATGACAACACATTCCAATGATTTTCCAAATTTTTTATTTTATCATGTTTTTTATGCTATGTAACTTGAGAAATAAATTTCAAAATGAGAAAAAAGCCAACAAGTATCTTATTGGCTTTTTTATTTCAGTAATAACCATACTGCTCTTTTTCTTCTCTTTTATCGTTTAAAACGACTCCAAGTATTTTGCCTGATGCTTTATCTAGTATTTGTTTCGCTTTTACGATTTTATCTTTTTCTGTCTTTTCACTTCGCACAACGAGTACGATTCCATCACATTTATTCGCAAGTATTTGTGCATCCGTAACCGCAAGGACAGGTGGTGTGTCGATTAATATAATATCAAACATGTTATATGCTTCTAGCAATGCCTCATCCATCGCCCGGCTCCCTAATAGTTCTGCTGGGTTTGGCGGGATTGGACCTGCTGCCATTAAGTATACGTTCTCTATATCTGTTTTTTGAATGCATTGCATAAGTTTTGCTTGTCCTGATAATAGGTTTGTTAACCCATTTGAACTATGAACGGCAAATAAGTTTTGTATCGTCGGCTTACGCAAGTCAGCTCCAATTAATAAAACTTTCTTTCCTTGTTGTCCGAAAACAACTGCTAAGTTTGCGATTGTTGTTGTTTTCCCATCACCTGGATCTGCTGAAGTAACAATAATAGAACGAACATGATTATCTACAGATGTGAACTCAATGTTTGTACGAATGTTACGGTATTGTTCTGTAATACGCGATTTAGGCTCTTTATGTGTAATTAATTGTCGTAATGGTTTTCTTTTCTTTCTCCCGAACATATTCATAATCTCCTTTTGTGAAATGCGACATTTCCCTTTTCTCTCTCTTATGCTCGATTTCATACGTCTAATTAATATTCTTGCTGATTTCCCCACATTTCATCATAATCAATAACATTCTACTTTGTCTTATTTAAGTACCTTAACAATATGACAATGCCCTTATTTCTTTATTCCCTTTATCACTTATCCTATTTTCTAGATAAATAATAAAGTAAGTATATGGTAATTACCATCTATTTACAAGTTATTTTCTGATTAGTTTGCAAATTATCGTTTCATCGTTATATAGCAGAAATTAAAAAATCCCTTGTCTTTTCACAAGGAGATTTTTTAATACTATCTATTCTTTTTTATCACCAATCGCAAATGTAATTTCTGCCTCACATGCAACTTCACCATCTACTGTTGCGATTGCTTTTCCTTTTCCAATCGGGCCGCGTACGCGTGTCATTTCTACTTCTAGGCGAAGCTGATCACCTGGGCGTACTTGTTTTTTGAAACGGCAATTGTCGATACCTGCAAAGAAAGCAAGTCTTCCGCGGTTTTCTTCTTTCTTTAATACTGCAACTGCTCCGACTTGTGCTAATGCTTCTACAATAAGTACACCAGGCATAACTGCATAGTCAGGGAAGTGTCCGTTAAAGAATTCTTCGTTTGCGGATACATTTTTAATCCCAACCGCTCTTTTTCCTTCATCTACTTCTAATATTTTATCAACAAGTAAAAATGGATAGCGGTGAGGAATGATTTCTTTAATTTGTTCTATATTTAGCATGTAACAATCGCCCCTTTTGTAATATTGGTCTTACCACTCGGACATATTGCTATTATCCCATTTTGTTTATTGTTTGTCATTACAAAGTAACATTTTATATTTAGCACAACTTCCTAAAAAAAAATGCACACACTCTATTCCATTAAAATAGTTGCACATTTTTGCAACTGACACGGAGGTGGAAAAGAGTGTATGCCCAAATTAGGGAAAGGCAATATGTATTGAAACATTATTTGCCTTAATGTCGTATTCGACTCATTATATTATAAACGTTTTCAATTAAGGAAATATTAAATTTAACCATATATATGAATATTTTACCTGTTTCCTTCATATTTCTCTATTTTCCTTCCATTTTCGCAAAAAAACAAAATAAAAAAATATAAAAACGAAAAAAAGAACTAAGGCATTAGCCTTAGTTCTTTCAAATTATCTCAAAGCACGCTTTGGTAATCTGTCGATATTCTCTAACATAATACCTGTACCAACCGCAACGCAGTGCATTGGGTTTTCAGCAATTAATACTGGTACTTTTAGCTCTTCTGCTAGAAGCATGTCGATACCGTGTAGTAAAGCTCCACCGCCTGTTAGAATAACACCGCGGTCGATGATATCTGCAGATAATTCTGGTGGTGTGCGCTCTAATACGCCTTTTGCAGCTTGTACAATAACAGCTGCATTTTCTTTTAATGCTTCTGTAATTTCTTCAGAGCATACTGTAATTGTACGTGGTAAGCCTGTTACCATGTCACGTCCGCGAATTTCAAGCTCTTCGCTACGTGCACCTGGGAATACTGTACCAACTTTAATTTTAATATCTTCTGAAGTACGTTCTCCGATTAATAGCTTATACTTACGTTTAATATAGTTTAAGATCTCCATATCAAACTTATCGCCAGCCATTTTGATAGAGGAAGAGGTAACAATATCACCCATAGATAGTACAGCGATATCTGTTGTACCTCCACCAATATCAACAACCATGTTACCGCTTGGTTGGAAGATTTCCATACCAGCACCAACTGCGGCTACTTTTGGTTCTTCTTCTAAAAATACTGTTTTACCACCTGAACGTTCAGCAGCTTCACGAATTGCTTTTTGTTCTACCGATGTAATATTTGTTGGACAACAAATTAAAATACGAGGTTTTGAAAAGAAGCTCTTTACGTCCAATTTGTTAATGAAATACTTTAACATTGCTTCTGTAATTTCGAAATCTGCGATTACACCATCTTTAAGTGGACGAATTGCTACAATATTACCCGGCGTACGTCCCACCATACTTCTCGCTTCTTCACCTACTGCTAATACTTTACCACTATTACGATCAATGGCCACAACAGATGGCTCATTTAATACAATACCCTTACCTTTAACATGAATTAATACGTTAGCCGTACCTAGGTCAATTCCGATATCTCGCGCAAACATTCCCGTTTTTTCCTCCTCGATATTCAAAATCAGGTTACACCCGAATTCTTTTCACCTAATTTCTGATTTTATCATAAATTTAACAGAAACGTAATATTCGCAAAAAGAATTCTTCTGAAAAATATTACCGAATGTGAACGGAATGTTTGCTACTGTAACATTATTGACGTACAGGCTTCTCTACATCTTCTTTTCTATACTTTTGTTTTGTTGCTTCTCCACCTCTTAAATGACGAATAGACTTATGATAATCAAGAATTTCTTTTACTTCATTTGCGAGCTCTGGATTAATCTCTGGTAGACGTTCTGTTAAATCTTTATGGACTGTACTCTTTGATACCCCAAATTCCTTTGCAATGACACGCACTGTCTTTCTTGTCTCCACGATATACTTACCAATCTTGATAGTTCTCTCTTTGATGTAATCGTGCACACCACTCGCCTCCCTAATTTGGATGTGAGAAGGGTGAAATGAGCCTCGCTGCATACGACTAAGAAGTAAGTGTGAGTGCTGTTTGTAAGCGTTAAACATTCTTGGATTTATAATGAAATGATTCACGATTTCTCACCTCAAACACTCTCTTTGCTTTGGTTTATACCATTGTATTGCCCGCACTACTGATATATGCTACATGTTCACTATTTTTGCGGACTAAGTTAAGAAAAATTACGTTTTTTTGTGAGAAATACGTTAAAACTGACTATTATGGCCAAAAAAAAATGACACCTTGTATAAAAGGCATCATTCTTCTCGTTCCAATTCCTCTTCTAACAACTGATGGTGGGGAACCTCTTTCTTACCGGCAATATAATAATATAAAGTGAATAAAACAAACAATAAAATAATAGCAGTCGACAGAACAAACAAAAATGACACAGTATCCCCTCCCTTTTGTAATATATATTCGAGAATCTCGTCATTTTTCCTTGTTATTGCAACTTTTTTCTCGAAATTGAGTATTTTTATATAAAGTGAAACTTTAATCAGTGGGTGCCATTTCCCACTGATTATTAGCTTTCACCAATCGGGCTTTTACGGGCAGTTGCCCCCCGACCTAACTTTTTAGCTTTCACTAAATTTTGAATTGGGGGTCTTACTGCCCGTTAATGCGGGATAAAAATAAAAAAATCAGCTCCCCTAGTGGGAACTGATTTTTTCACTTTATTATTCTTGTGAAGAAGAATCGTTAGATGATTCTGTAGAACCATTTGTTGATTTTTCTTCTTTCTTCGGTTCTTCTTTTTTGTCACTAGTTGAACCGCTTGTTGATTTCTCTTCTTTTTGAGACTTGTCTTCTGTTTTATTTTCTGGTTTCGTGCTCGTTGACTTCTCTTCTTTTTGAGATTTGTCATCAGCTTTTTTACCAGAAGCATTCGTAGCCTTTGCAGCACCTGCATCAGCTTTAATTTCTGTTACTGATTTATTTAAGTAACGTTCAGGGTTCACAGCCACATTGTCTTTACGTACTTCAAAGTGAACGTGAGAGCCTGCCTCTTTATTCATTGCACTTAGACCGGATGTTCCTAATACTTCACCTTGTGCAACTCTTGCACCTTTTTCTACTTTCACACTGCCTAAGCTTTGATAAGATACCGCTACACCATTTCCACTATCAACTGTTACAACATAACCAAGAAGTGAATCTTTTTCAGCTTTCGTTACTGTACCACTTAAAGCAGCGGCAACATTGAATTCTTTTCCATTCTTCGCAGCAATGTCAATTCCTTTGTTTGGGGAATATGTGTTGTTATAAAAGACAAGTGCTTTTTCTTGTTCCGCCTCAGTTGCTGCATCTTCATAGAATTTCTTTTGTACGACTACTTCCGCATTCGCGGCAGCTGGCATTTTCACTACTTCTGAAGATTTCGTTACTGGTACTGCTGGATCTTCCGATTGTGTATACGGTGTTGCTTGATCGTGGTTTGGAGTCTTCTTCGGATTAGCTCCTTGGAACCATAGCGCAACCATTAAGATTACCGCTGCACAAGCAATGTATAGTGCCGGAAACACCCATCTTTTTTGAAATAAATGTACTACCTTTTGCGACTTTTTATTATTTCTTCCTCGCATTCCATCATCACCTCAGCAATCATTTTGAACAATATTCACGTATCCTATACAACGCATAACTAATTACTTTTCGACAAAATTTGTAAAAATATGTATAAGAACTGTGAAATTTCCGAGGAAATGATAGAAAAAAGAAAAAACTGAGCGTTTCGGCTCAGTTTTTAGTCTAATTGTTTCTTTTTGTATACGATTAAACATACAACGAGCGATATAATAAGCCAAACTACAACATTTAATACATGCCCACTAATACTACTAAATCCCGCCCCACCTACTAAGCTGTTAAGTGCTTTTACAATATGAGATGTTGGAAGATACTCAATTAGTGTCTTAATTACTTTATTTTCAACCATCGGCTCAAATTGTACAGCTAAATACATCGTCATTAAAATAGGCATACCAATTAATGATGTTTGTGGTACAGAAGATGCAAGTAATCCAATCATTGTTCCAAGCACGATAAACAAAATAGTTCCACATAAGAATATCAATCCTACCAATGGAAGATTAATATTTAACTGATCTAAAATGAATAAATTTGCAATACAAATGACCATTGTCAGACCCGATGTTAATAAACTCTTTCCAAGAAGAACTTCAACAGAAGATGCTGGGGATAACATTAACACACGCAGTGTATGTTTTTCTTTTTCTTCTGCAATTACCATAGATTGAACAAATCCTGCGACAAATAGGAAGGCCATTATAGTAGTAGTGCCTAACATTTCCTTTCCCACTCCAAATCTGCTAAACAAAAATGAAAGTATAATTGGTAAAAATGCCATTAATAATACTTGTGAATTTGTCTTAAAATCTTGGACTTCTTTCCGAAAAATAGCTGAAAATCTTCTCATTGAAAATGTCATTATAATCCCCTCCCAGTAACTTCAATAAAGATATCGCCTAGCGTTGGTTCGTGTGAATGAATAGATAACAGTTCGCCCTTTTTCATCCATTCTGAAATACGTTTTGCGCCCAATTCATCTTTTTGCACTACTTCTTTTTGTTTATCTTTTAATACGACCTCTATTTGATCCTTAGCGTATTGCAAGCGCAGATTCTCTGGCGTATCAAGTGCTACAATTTCTCCGCCACAAAGGAAGGCAATACGGTTACAAAGCGTTTCTGCTTCATCCATGTTGTGAGTCGTTAAGAAAATCGTCGTTCCTTCTTCATTTAAGTCTTTTAAGATTTTATGAATGTTTTGTACGTTTACTGGATCGAGTGCAGATGTTGGTTCGTCTAAGAAGAGGATATCTGGTTTATGAAGGATTGCTCTTGCTAGTGTGACGCGTTGCTTCATTCCCTTTGATAGTTTCTTTACTGGTGTTTTTTTATCATCTAATAAATTTACTTGTGCTAGTACTTCATTGATTCGTTCTTTTTTACAATCGTATAAGTCACAAAATAATAGTAAGTTATCATAAATACTAAGTCTTTCATATAAGCCGCTGTTATCTGTTAAAATACCAATTCGTTTGTAATCGATGCTACTTGGTCCTGTAATATCTTTCCCTAATACTCTTACCGTTCCAACACTATGGAGCAATTGAGAAGTTAAAATTTTTACCGTTGTCGTCTTACCAGATCCACTCGGTCCGAGGAATCCGAAAATCTCTCCTTGCTTCACCTCAATATTTACATTTCGAAGTGCTGTTTTTCCGTTGAAACTTTTCATTACATCTTTCATTTCAATTGCCAATGTCATTTCTTCATCCCCTTTGTTTTTCTTCTTTATAGATGAAAGTCGCTTTAGCGCTTTTCGTTTGTTTGTTTCGCTTTTCTTGACTCAATCATATGAAAAACAAAGGGATTACGCAGTAAAATACCGGTAAAAGGAGTATTTTTACCGGTGAATGAATCGCATGTTGAGCTTATTGGAGCACTTTTTATAGCCCAATCACGCCTTTTAATTCATCCATTCGTCCTTTTGAAAGTGGAATTGAACTTTTTCTTTCGTCGTCTAAAATTAAGCTAAAACTGTTACGAGTCCAAGTAATCACTTCTCGTACTCTTTGTAAATTTACAAGGTACGAGCGATGACATCTAAAGAAACCAAAACCTGTTAATCTTGCTTCTAGTTCACTTAATGTTAATGCGCATACGAAATCCCCTTCACGAACGTGAATATGTGTTACTCCGTTTTGCGTTTCAATGAAATGGATTTCCATCGGATCAAGTAAAATGATTTTATCATTCACTTTCGCTGGTATTCTTTCTAACTTCATTTGCGGAATCATTTGAATGACTTTTTCTTCATCGACTTCTTCCACTTCCTCTTGCTCAATTTCTATCTTTTTCACACCATCGTTGTTTAATATGTATACATCCTCTGTTAACGAAAGGGCATCTGATAGAAATGATGACGTAATAAAGATTGCCTTTCCTTGTTCTTTCATTTTCATGATTGCTTTTCGAATAATAACCGTACTCTCTGTATCTACATTTTGCTCTGGCTCTTCCAAAATGACTAAATCCGGATTATGAATCATAATTCGTCCAATATGAAGACGACGCTTCTCTGAAAATGATAGTTTTTCTATCTTAACGTTTAGCTTATCTAGGAGACCAACAGACTGCACAACTTCTTCTATACTTATCTTTGATTCATAAAGCCCTAATAAAAATTTGAAGTATTCTTTCACCTTCAAACGATCATATGCCTCATCTCTCAAAAAACAAAAGCCGATGCGAGAATAATTTTTCTTTCCAATCGCTTTACCTTCAAATAGCACATTGCCAGTTGAAGCTTCTTCCTCACCAATCATAATACGGTGCAACACTTTAGCTGTATGGTTATTACATTGCAAAACAATACATTGTCCTTTTTCAACCTTTAGCTCAATTGCCGGTAACTGGTTCGTCTTCCCTAATTGTTTCAACTCCAGTAGCGCCATTCCGTCTCCCCCAAATACTTTTTATCCTATTATACCAAACAATTAATGGAAAATTATGATATTTCAAGCAAAAAAATAGATGCCAGGGAGTCCTGACATCTATTTCTTCACCATCAATTTTCCTTCATAATCATTCATCGTCTTTATTTCAACGCCTTTATAGTAATGGGCGACGATATCTGTATATTTCTTGCCTTCTGCTGCCATGCCGTTCGCCCCGTATTGACTCATACCAACGCCGTGACCGAAGCCTTTCGTTGTAATGATGATTTTATCTCCTTGTTGTTTCCACGTGAAATCAGAAGAACGTAAATCTAACTTTTCACGAACTTCTTTTCCTGTTAATGTTTTTCCTTGAAAAGCTACATCCTTTACGCGCTTTCCTTCCGTAAGGTCTTTAATGTTTCCAACCTTCCCGTCTGCTAGCACTTTCACACCGAGACGTTTTTGAAAATCAGCTACTGTAAATGTTTGCTCGCTCGTAAACTTTGGAGAAGCTTGATCCCACGGACTATCTACACTTTTCAAGTACGGATAATCATTTCCCCAATAGTCAGCTGCATTTTCTGTTCGGCCATTACTCGTTGAAAAAAAGGATGCTGAGATTGGTTTTCCATCATACGTTAAAACTTGTCCTGCGGTTTTCGAAACGGCTTCTTCGATTTTCTTTAAATTATTTTCGTAGTTATTACCCCATTGTTTCTTCAATTCTTCTTTACTTTTGTACACTTGATCTTTCACCGTATCTGTCACGTCCGCATTGTTTTTCTTTCCTCCGCTCAGCATACGTTGCACCACGAATGTTCTCGCTGCTAATGCCTGCGCCTTTAGCGCCTCTATTTCAAAACTGGCATTCATCTCAGAAGCTACTACACCGGTCACATACTCCTCCATAGGTAATGATTCTACCTTCTTTTGTTTCTCACGATATACAGCAACTTGAACAGCTGTATCTACTTTTCCTGGAGCTGGTATACTTTCTATCGCTGGAGGAGTTTTAGAGGCCGTTTCTTCCCCTACTTTTGCTTTCGCAAATGGGATAACAAGGGCTGCAGGTACAATGATAACGAGCGCTATTAAGAGCGCTACTGTAATAAAAAGTGGCTTTGAAAATTTCATCCTATTTTCCCCCAATATAAAAGCTTTACTCCATTCATTCTTATGGAACAACTCTTTCTTTTAGAACATACTTAAGGGGAAGAGCATAAAACGGAAATTTTCTAAATATTTTTACTGGTACGTGCATAAGTATAGAATTTATTGACTATAACAGTAATAACCCAAAAAAAGAGCCCCTATGTCAAAAGACATAGAGACTATTTCAATTAAGCGTGAAGATCAGAAACTTCTTGTTCTTTCACTTCTTCTACTTTTTCGTTTACACGTTCAATAGTTGCACCTAATGCAGCTAATTTCTTATGGAAATCTACATAACCACGGTCAAGATGTTTTAACTCAGTTACACGAGTATAACCTTCTGATACTAAACCAGCTAAGATTAATGCAGCTGCAGCACGTAAATCAGTTGCGCCTACTTCAGCACCTTGTAAGCTGTTTGGACCGTTCATAATAACAGAACGACCTTCAATTTTAATATCAGCATTCATACGACGGAATTCTTCAACGTGCATAAAGCGGTTTTCGAATACCGTTTCTGTAATCATGCTTGTTCCATCAGCTTGTAGTAATAATGCCATCATTTGTGATTGCATGTCTGTTGGGAAACCTGGGTGAGGCATAGTTTTAATATCAACCGCTTTTAACTTATCTGGGCCGATAACACGTACACCTTCGTTTTCCTCAATGATTTTAACACCCATTTCTTCCATTTTCGCTGTAATTGAGCGTAAATGTTCAGGTACAGCATTTTCAATTAAGATGTCTCCACCAGTAATTGCTGCTGCAACCATGAATGTTCCCGCTTCAATACGGTCAGGAATAATAGAGTGGTTTGCACCATATAATTTATCAACGCCTTCGATACGAATCGTTCCAGTTCCAGCTCCGCGTACTTTCGCTCCCATCGCATTTAAGAAGTTAGCTAAGTCAACGATTTCTGGTTCTTTCGCTGCGTTTTCAAGAATTGTTGTCCCTTTTGCTAATGTAGCTGCAGACATAATGTTTTCTGTCGCGCCTACGCTTGGGAAGTCTAAGTAGATTTTAGCTCCTTTTAGTTCTCCCTCAACATATGCCTCAACAAAACCGTTACCAACCTGTACTTTTGCTCCCATTGCTTCGAAGCCTTTTAAATGTTGGTCAATTGGACGTGAACCGATTGCACATCCACCAGGAAGTGCAATACGAGCACGACCGTTACGTGCTAATAATGGTCCCATTACTTGAACAGATGCACGCATTTTACGTACATATTCAAATGGTGCTTCAATGTTTAGTTCTTTAGAAGAATCGATTGTTACTTGATTATTTTCAAATACGACTTCAGCATTTAAATGACGTAATACCTCATTAATTGTGTATACATCAGACAAAACTGGTACTTCAGATAGTACATTCTTTCCATCACTCGCTAATAGGGCTGCAGCGATTATAGGTAATACAGCATTTTTTGCGCCCTCAACACGCACTGTGCCGTTTAACCGCTTTCCGCCACGGACGATGATCTTTTCCAAATTATTCCCCTCCGTGTCCTTTTTTCAGTATCTATTCACTCAATACTCAGAAGTTATGATCGGTGTGCCAACCACAATTGTATCTTTGTTGTCTGTAGAACGTATTGCTATTTGCACATTTATTTTCTCTCTATTTGTTGAAAGAGCGTCATCCCACTTTTTATTGTATGCGGAGACTGACACAAATGCTCTTTCTTCTACTTGTTCGATCGCTCTTGCTGAAAGATCTTTCAAAACCTGATTGGTTTTATTTTGCAAAACACCTTCAATCTTATCATTCAGTACACCTTGAACACAAGTGTAAATTATAGGTTTTTCACTAAAAATTTTATTCACTTTTTGAACATACTTCGGGTCCCATTTCGCCCCACTTACTTCAAAGATAATGAAAGTGTTTTCTTTAGTATTTTCTTTACTCCAAGTTACTACTACTCGTTCTTCATGAGAAGCAAACTTTTTATAGGATGTAGCTTTATATCCATCTGGAGATTGCTCTACTTCCCACTTTTGAATATTTGCCTTGTCCTTCACATCGTTTAACAACTTTTGAAACGTATGTATATTAGAAATTGTTTTTGTTTCTCTAGCTAACCATGACCATTTTTCTACTTTAGCATCATTTTTCTCTAAAGCCTTGATCATGCTCTCCATTTTCTGTTCATCGCTTATCGGTTTCATCTCTCTATATCCAACCAAAAATAAAACAACACTAAGTGCAACAATAAGAATGGCTTTAAGCTTCAATTTCATCCCCTCCTATCCCCATTGTTAACGGAGATTTGAGGTTCTATACACTTACTTTACTAAATACGTTAAACTCTTCGAATAGCCTAAATAATCAAGGAAAAAGTTACTTACAGATGTCCCAATTGCAATTGTAATTAAGATGAGTAATACTCGCGTCTGCAACACTTTTCCGGACTTCATTAAACGCTCAATGTGAATGCCTTGCAAAGCCCACCACGTAATGGTAATAAACAATAAATGCGAAACAATGGCAATCAGTGCTTGTTGCCCTAAAAGTTGTGCCAAAAAATCGACCCCTTTTTACTCAGCTACTACTTATGAAAGAATATAAAAACGATACCATAATAAGTAGGAGCCACACTTTTTCAAATGCACATAGACATCTTACATTTTACATCGTGATTTTCTTTCAAAAAACGTATATCTACATTACAAGTTAACACAAAATAAAAAGCGCAGAGTACTGACTCCACACCTTTTATTTTCACTATTGTACCACGTTCCCTAAGAAGAAGAAATCTTTCATTAATGGAAAATATTCATAAAAGAAATTGTACCCAATCATCGGCATAATTCCTAGTATTACAATCGAAATTGCACAAAGACTCATAACAACCTTTATATTTAACGGTAACCGTATCCTCTCTTCTGTCTCTCCGGTGCGGAAAAACATTTGTTGTAAAATACGGAAATAATATACGAATGAAACAACTGTCGTACCCATCATAATCGAAGCTAGTACGTAATGTGCTGGCTCTACATGAAGCGCGCCTAAAAAGATGTTAATCTTTCCAATGAAGCCAGCCGTCCCTGGTATCCCAGCCAGCGATAAAATAAAGATTGTCATCATGATCGCTGCAAATGGTGATCTCTTATATAATCCGGTGAAAATCGTTATGTTTTCCTTATCGTTTTGTAAGATTAAGCCGTGGATAATGGCAAACGCACCTATATTCATAAGCATGTATGCCAGCATATAAAACCACATGCTATCCAGCGTAAATGGTGATAATGCCACAAGTGGAACGAGCAAATACCCAGCATGCGCAATACCTGAATAAGCAAATAAACGTTTTATGTTGTATTGTTTTAACGCGACTACATTCCCAACAATCATCGTAATACTTGCTAGCACCGCAATATATATACTCATATGCCCATATAAAGATTGCATATCTCCTTGTATTAATACACTTGCAAAAACCATAAGGAACAAACGAATAATGAGTAGGAACCCCGCAATTTTAGAAATCGTTCCAAGAAAGGCAGTAACAGGTGTAGTCGCTCCTTCATACACATCAGGTGCCCACATATGAAACGGCACTGTGGCAATTTTAAATGAGAGACCGACTAGCAATAAAAGAAATGCGAGAGCTAGCAATAACTGAATACCACTAGCGAGCTCCCCAGTGAGTACCTTTTGCATATCTACAATGTTAGTTGAACCTGTAATACCGTATAAATAACTCATTCCGAAGAGCGTGATCGCCGTTCCAATTCCTCCGCTAATGACATATTTCATTGCCGCTTCATTTGATGCACGGCTCTTTTTTCGTATTCCTACTAAAATATAAGAAGAAAGTGAAAGTAACTCTAAACCAACGAAAAGGGTGATAAAGTCAACACTAGAAGCCATGAACATCGCACCAAGAAGTGCCATTAAAAATAAGTAATAATATTCGCCCTTATCTTCAATCGGATTCTTCTTATCATCGCTCATTGCGATGCATAAAATGAGAGCTGAGGCGCCTAATAACAACGTTTTAAACCCTTTTGAAAATCCATCTAACACAAACGATCCGTTTAAAATATCTCCAGCTGGTTCGCTATATAGCGTAATTAATGACACAAGTGCTAATACGATGGCAGCGATCGCACCAAGAGCTACATATCTATGATTCAGCTTAAAAAACAAATCACATATGGAAAGAAGGATGGCGGCGCCGAGAATAATAAATTCTGGCACCATTAGATGCCACGATAAGCTAAGTAACATATTCATATCCATCCTACTTCACCCCCAATGTTTTCAATGTATTTTGAAGCGGATCCCCTAGTATCTCTGGCATAACTCCAATTGCAATAATACAAAAGATAAGTAGTAAGACAGGGACATACTCCCATCCATGTATATCAGATTTTGCTTCCCACTCTTTCTTTCCAAATGTCACTTGAAGTGTCGCTCTTAATACGTATACAGCGGTTAAAATGATGCCAATCACACCGATGGCAGCAATGACGGGCTCCCCTTGAAATAAACCGAGTAAGGCAAGAAATTCGCTAACAAACCCAGACATCCCTGGTAATCCAAGCGATGCCATTCCTCCTGCTAAGAAGAAGCCGCTAAGTACTGGGACACTTTTTGCGAGTCCACCAAGCGCTGTAATGTCTGATGTTCCGAAACGTTGTTCTATAACACCGAGTAAGAAAAACAGCAAGGCTGCAATTAAACCGTGCGATACAACCTGGAATAACGCCCCTTGTGTACCCGGTGCATTAAGTGCCGCGAGCCCCATTAAAACAATTCCCATATGCGAAATACTAGAGTAAGCCAGTACTTTCCTAAAGTCCGTTTGGATGAGTGCTAAAAAGGCACCATATAATAAATTAATTACACCTAATATCGCAATTAACGTTGCAACATCGTGAAAATATTCTGGGAATAGCCCTTTTCCGAAGCGAATAATACCGTACGCTCCAATCTTTAGCAAAACACCCGCATGAAGCATAACTACAGCTGGATGCGCTTCTATGTGTACATTGACCATCCAGCGGTGCAACGGAAAAACAGGTAGTTTAATTGCAAAGGCAATCATTATGGAAATAAATACACCAAGTTGCAAGCTACTTGGGATGACGAGTTCTCCTTCTGCACTTACGCTTCTTAATATCTCTTTCAGCTCCACAATATTTGTTGTACCTGTTTTCGCGAACAAAATTGAGAAAACAATGAGCAAAATAGCTGAGCCAATACCGTTATATATTAAATAACTATACGCAGCCTTTTCGCTCGACAATTTTCCCCACTTCCCAATCAATAAGAACATTGGTGGCAACGTAATTTCAAAGAAGATAAAAAACAACATTAGATTTTGAGCAGCAAAGACGCCGAGCATCCCTATTTCTAACATGAGTAACAGCATATAAAATGCTTTTAAATTTCTTTTAATAGAAAAGGCTGCAATTGCTGCGAGCATCGCTAGAAGAGCCGTCAGCACCATCATAACAAGCGACAAACCATCAATACCGAGCTCGTAATAAATAGAAAACCACCTTTTATCCACCGCTGTAAAATCTCCGAACTTAATCCATTTCACCTTTTCATCAAATAGTGACAAACTCTTTCCAGAAGCATATGTACAAGCGAGGACGATAGCGATTCCAAATGGAAGTGCCGTCCCAAATAAGCCAAGCGCCCGCACTGTACGCAATTCCTTTTTCGGTGTTAGTACAAGCAATAAAATTCCTAAAAGCGGGGAAAAAATGAAGAACGTTAACAACAAATCATTCATCGTAAATCCCCTCCTGTATAGAGCAAAATAATAACGAGTACAGCGAGCGAAACCGCCGTTACGGTACCGTACACTTGTACATTCCCGTTTTGAAGTTTCGATCCAAGATTACTTGTGCCTTTAACTACGCTTCCAATTAAAACTGCAATTCCCTCGACTACATACACTTCAAATAAGCGAAGCACATGAGCGATTCCTTTCGTAATAGGGATCACCGTCATATTGTATAGTTCATCCACATAATATTTTTTTTTCAAAAGATTATAAAGCGATGTTTCCGTACCTCCAGCCCAATCTCTAGAAATTGATTTCTTGCCATATATGAAATATGCAAGAGCGATTCCCGCAAATGAAACGAGCGTCGCAACAATCATAATCCAAACTGGCCCATGCGCTTCTTCAACCTTAAACCCTACATCTTTCGTCAACCAATCTCCGAGAAACGTCCCAAACCATGGTGTATTTATATATCCTGCCACTACTGCGAGAACGCCGAGAACAATCATTGGATACGTCATAACGCGGGGCGACTCATGCACATCTTCCTTCGTCTTCGCTTCCCCAGTAAAGACAAGGAAGTATAGACGAAACATGTAAAATGCCGTTAAGAATGCCGCAATTACTGCTAATACGAATAAAAAATAATTACCATTCATCCAAGTCGCAGCCAAAATTTCATCTTTACTAAAGAACCCAGAAAGGAGTGGAACCCCACTAATTGCAAGTGTACCTATCAAAAATAGCGTACCAGTTACTTTCATCTTCTTCTGTAAACCGCCCATTTTATTAATGTTTTGCGTATGCACGGCATGAATTACACTTCCTGCTGCCAAAAATAGTAGTGCTTTAAAAAAAGCATGTGTCGTTAAATGGAAGACACCAGCTACATAACCTGCAGAACCTAACGCAAGCATCATATATCCAAGCTGGCTAACTGTAGAATAAGCAAGTACTCTCTTTATATCTGTTTGCACGAGACCGATAGAGGCCGCAAAGATTGCAGTGAAAGCTCCAACGATTGCCACTGTCTGCATCGCTACCGCACTTGCCGAAAATAGCGGGAACATCGTCGCTACTAAATATACGCCCGCTGCAACCATCGTCGCCGCGTGAATAAGTGCCGAAACAGGCGTTGGCCCCTCCATTGCATCTGGCAACCACGTATGAAGCGGGAACTGACCTGATTTCCCCATCGCCCCGATAAAAATTAATATCGCCGTTATCGTAATCATGTAAGGAGGTAAATCCCCTGTATAAATCGCCCTAAATATTGCGTCATATTCAAAACTACCTGCGTACCAAAAAATTAAAATCATCCCGATAAATAAACCAACATCCCCAATACGGGTCATAATAAAAGCCTTTTTTGCAGCAGCCTTCGCTTCTTCTTTAAAGAAATAAAAACCGATAAGTAAAAATGAGCCAAGGCCAACTAATTCCCAAAATATATAAAGCTGTAATAAATTCGTTGATATAACAAGCCCTAACATCGCAAATGTAAAGAGTCCTAAATATGCGTAAAAGGTTGGTAATCGTTCATCACCTTTCATATAACCTTTCGAATACACATGTACAAGTAGACTCACAAGCGTAACGATAAATAACATTAAAGCTCCTAATGCAGTCACTTCAAAGCCGAATGATATATCCACATCTCCAGCTCTAAGCCACACCCACTTATGCTTCACGCTTGCTTCTGAAAACCTTTCTATTAACACAAGTACCGCAAGTATAAAGGAGAGAAAGACGAAAAAAATACTAAGTACGCTGCTTCCTTCTCTAATTTTCTTCCCGAATATAATAAGTAACAAAAACGAAACGAGTGGGAAAAGCGGTATGAGCCATGCATAATCGATCATTGTTTCCTTCCCCCTTTTTCGGTCACAATGCTATCCTTTGAGCGTATCCATTTCATCCACCTGAACTGTCGTACGATTACGATATAAAGCAATTAAAATAGCGAGTCCTACCGCCGCTTCCGCTGCCGCTACAGCCATCGTAAACAGTGAGAAAATTTGACCTGTTAAATTCGGAAATAGGCCTAATTTACTAAACGCCACTAAGTTTAAATTGGCAGCATTCAGCATTAATTCGATACAAACTAATACGATTACTGTATTCCGCTTTGTTAAAGCTCCAAATAGACCGATGCAAAACAAAATAATCGCAAGTGTTAAATATGCAGAAGCCGGAACGCTACTCATTGGAATCCTCCTCTTTCTCGTCCTTTTTCGCAAGTATAATCGCGCCAACGAGTGCTACAAGTAAAATAACTGACGTTAGTTCAAATGGAATAATATATTTTGAATAGAGAAGCGTACCGATTTGAAGTGTGTTGTTTTCATGGAGAGGTAAACTTCCTTGTGTGCTTTCATTTGCAAAATCAACATTATTAACAGCGAAATACATAACCGCTCCAAATGCTACAACCGCAAAGAAGATAATCCATTTTCGAAGAGTAAGACGCGATTCATTTTCCGCGTTATGTTTCGTTAACATAATGCCGAAAATCATAATAATTGTGATTGCACCAGAGTAAAGTAAAATTTGTGCAACGCCTATAAATTCGGCTGATAAAAGAAAATACAAACCTGCAATGCTGAGAAATGTCAGAACGAGAGCTAGCATCATGTGCATAACTTTCGTTAAGTTCAACATAAGAACACCGCCGATAATTGCAGACAAGGATAGTATAAAGAATGCTACAAACTCGCCATTCATGCCTTATTCTCCTTCCTGACGTTTTCGTCGTTTTCGTCAAGCCACTGCAAATTTTTAAATAAGTCATCACGTGAATATTCCGCGAGTTCAAAGTTATTTGTCATGACAATTGCCTCTGTCGGGCAAACTTCTGTACATAAATCACAAAGAATACAAATTTCAAAATTAATATCATACGTGTCGATAATTTTTCCTTTTTTCGTAGGATCCGGATGTTTCTTCCCTGTTAACTGAATACAGTCTGTCGGACAAATGTTAGAGCATTGATTACAAACAATACATTTCTCCGGATAAAATTTTTGAATCCCCCGAAAACGGTCTGGCAACGGCAACGGTTGATTTGGATAATCATACGTTACCTTCTTCTTGCTCAAATTACTTAATGTATATTTTAATCCTTTAAATAGTCCTTTCATCTCTTACTGGCACCCCCCTCATAGATTAGAAGAATAACTCCTTAATCAATGCCGTTAAGAAAATATTTGCAAGTGCAATCGGCAATAATACTTTCCATCCAAACTCCATTAACTGGTCACCTCTTATACGCGGGAACGTAACGCGGAACCAAATTAATAGAAAGACTACACTACTAAATTTCAAAGCAAACCATACGGCACCTGGGATAAATCCAAGAAACATGACTGGATTCCATCCGCCTAAAAAGAGCACTGTAATTAACGATGCCATCCCGAAGAAATATACGTACTCTGAAAGCATGAAAAACGCCCAGCGAAAACCTGAGTATTCCGTATGATATCCAGAAACAAGTTCTGACTCCGCTTCTGGCAAATCGAATGGCGTCCTATTTAACTCTGCAACTGCTGCAATTAAGAAAACGACGAAGCCAATTGGCTGTACGAAAATGTACCAAACCTTCTCCTGCGCCGCTACAATCTCATTTAAATTCAGGCTACCAGCTAGCAAAACGATACCAATTACACTCATTACGAGCGGAATCTCATAAGAAATCATTTGCGCCGCCGCACGCATCCCTCCTAAAAGGGAGTACTTATTATTCGATGCCCATCCCCCAGTTACGACACCTATCGTCGTAATACCGGAAACAGCAATATAATAAAGTAGCCCGACTCCAATATCTGCAAATTGAAATTTATCAGTGAACGGGATAACTGCAAGCACCATAAATGCTGGTGCAAATGCAATGACAGGCGCTAATATAAACAGCGGTTTATCTGCTGCTTTCGGAATACTATCTTCTTTCAATAATAGTTTTAAAACATCAGCTACCGTTTGCAGTAAACCGAATCGGCCTCCAACCTGATTTGGTCCAATCCGCCCTTGCATAAACCCCATCACTTTCCGTTCTGCCAAAATTCCATATGTAACGAAGCCAAGGACTGCAAATAGTAGAAGTACCGCTAATCCGAAAAAAATGAAGAAATTCGTCCAGCTTGAAGGTGATTGTAAGAGCGTCTCAATCATTAGCCATCAACCTCCCCAAGTACAATATCAACTCCACCTAAAATCGTAATTAAATTAGCGATGTTTTCACCTTTCAATAATTTCGGTAAAATTTGCAAGTTATAAAAAGATGGCCTACGAAACTTCAAACGATACGGCTCTTTCTTTCCGTCACTAGCGATATAACAACCAATCTCTCCTCGCGGCGATTCTATACGTACGAACGCTTCTCCCTTAGGTGCCTTAATAATTTTCGGTACTTTTGCCAGCACAGCTCCCTCTTTCGGGAACTGCTGAACCGCTTGCTCAACAATCTTTAAAGACTCCTCGATTTCTTGCATTCGGCAAACGTAGCGATCCCAAGCATCTCCCACGTTTCCAACAGGAATATCAAAATCAAAACGATCATAAATCGAATACGGCTCATCTTTGCGAAGATCCCAGTTTACCCCGGTGCACCGCAAATTTGCTCCGCTTAAAGAATACGAAATCGCTTCTTCCGGGCTATATATACCAACGCCTTTCACACGATTTAAGAAAATCTCATTACCGCTAACAAGATCATGATAACCTGCCAATTGCTCTCTCATATACGGAACAAACTCTTCCACCTTTTCAATCCAACCATCTGGTGCATCCCACTTCACACCGCCAACTCTCATATAGTTAAAAGTAAGCCGTGCCCCGCATAATTCATTTAATAAATTTATAATCATCTCTCGTTCACGAAACGCGTACAAAAACGGGCTTACCGCTCCTATATCAAGAAGATTCGTCCCCCACCAAACGAGATGGCTCGCAATTCTTCCTAGCTCCATCGCAAGTACTCGCAAGTATTCGGCACGCTCCGGAATTTCAAGCCCCATCATCGTCTCTACAGCATGGCAAATGACGTAATTATTCGTCATGGCTGATAAATAGTCCATTCGATCTGTATAAGGGATAATTTGCGTATACTGTAAGCTCTCAGCAATCTTTTCCGTCCCGCGATGCAAATACCCAATAACCGGTGTAGCTTCTTTAATAATTTCCCCGTCAATCTTAATTACGAGCCTGAACACACCATGTGTACTCGGATGCTGAGGTCCTACATTCAAAAGCATCTCTTCCGTGCGGATCATAGCTACACCTCCACATCATACGGTTCATAGTCTTTTCTAAGTGGATATCCTACCCAATCATCTGGCATTAAAATACGCGTTAAATTCGGATGCCCTTTAAATACAATACCGAGCAAATCGTACGCTTCTCGCTCCGGCCAGTCAGCCCCTTTCCAAAGCGCTGTCACAGATTCGACTTGCGGCGCTTCCCGGTCTAGCTTTACCTTCACCGCTACCGATTGTTTCTTACCATATGAAAACAAATGAACATACACTTCCATATGTGTCACAAAATCCGTCGCATGTAGCTCTGACATATAATCAAAAGCAAGTCCCTCATGGAATCGCAGTGACTCCATCACTTCATAATATTTTGCAGGATCCACCACAAGAGTTGGCACATCCTTTGACAGTTTATTAATGTAGGAATCTACTAATGCCCCTTCTCCTACCTTCTCCCTAATAGCCTCAACATACTGATTTAAATACGGCTGATTTACTGACGGTTCTTCCTGCTTCGACTCATCCTCTTCCTTACCTTCAGCTCCCTTTGTCTTCGCTCTTGCAGCAGCTGCTGCTTTCGCTTTTGCCGCTGCAATTGCCTTTGCCTTTTCATCTCCCGAATCCCCATCACCTTGCGAGGCTTTCTGCTTCGCTAATGCTGCCGCTTTTGCCTTTGCTGCTGCCACCGCCTTCGCTTTTTCCGTTACTTCTTCTGTTCCTTCTCTTTTTTGCTTCGCTAACGCCGCCGCTTTTGCCTTTGCTGCCGCTGCTGCCTTCGCCTTCGCTTTCGCTTTTTCTTCTTCCGTTACTTCTTCTGTTCCTTCTCTTTTCTGCTTTGCTAACGCCGCCGCTTTTGCCTTTGCTGCCGCTGCTGCCTTCGCCTTCGCTTTCGCTTTTTCTTCTTCCGTTACTTCTTCTGTTCCTTCTCTTTTCTGCTTTGCTAACGCCGCCGCTTTTGCCTTTGCTGCCGCTGCTGCCTTCGCCTTCGCTTTCGCTTTTTCTTCTTCCGTTACTTCTTCTGTTCCTTCTCTTTTCTGCTTCGCTAACGCTGCTGCACGTCGTTTTGCTTCTTCTATAGTAGTATCATTATTTTTTGGTAGCGCTTTCTCTTTTTCTTGATCTTCTGCCTCAAGCTCACTTATTTCCGCCTCGTGTTTCGCTAAAAGGCGTTTTCTCGCTTCTTCTTTTGCACGCCTAGCTGCTTCTTTTTTCAGATCCTCTAAATCTTTGTTTGGATTACTCATTTATTCGTCACCTGCTTCCCGGTCTTTGCTTCGTAACGAATTTTTTCTTTTAATTTATTAATTCCATAAATTAAAGCAGCCGGATTTGGGGGACAACCAGGAATATACACATCAACTGGTACGATTTGGTCTACACCTTTCACAACAGCGTATGAATTTACATACGGACCACCTGCTGTCGCACAAGATCCCATCGCAATAACCCATTTCGGTTCGGGCATTTGATCATATAAACGCCGAACAATAGGAGCCATCTTCTTCGTTACTGTTCCCGATACAATCATGACGTCCGATTGCCTTGGTGAAGTCCGAAAAAATGACCCAAATCGATCTAAATCATAATGTGATGAGCCTACTCCCATCATTTCAATTGCACAGCACGCCAGTCCGAATGTCATCGGCCATAAAGAATTGCTCCTCGCCCATCCTTTCAACTGTTCCAATGTAGAAAAAAAGATGTTTCGTTCTAATTCTGCTCGCTCATTTGGATGTAATTCCTCAAAATTTATAACCATTGTAACACCTTCTTTTTCCAAGCATACGCTAATCCAACTAGCAACATTACAACAAAGATGAGCATTTCAATTAATGCAAATAAACCTAGCTTGTCATACGCAACAGCCCAAGGATATAAAAATAAAGTTTCTACATCAAAGATCACAAACAATAAAGCGAAAATATAATAACGAGCATGAAACCGAATATTTGCATCATGAAAAGGCTCAATTCCACTCTCATACGTCGTCGCCTTTGCTGCACTTGGTTTATTTGGGCGCAGCATCCTTCCTAATGTAAGAGCCACTACCGGCAGCAATATACCTAATAGCAAGAAAATCAAAACGATCATATAACTATTTTCATATACACTTGCCATTGTGAAACCCTCCCCCCTAAATTAAGAACAAGTTCACATAGTAAACAATATGTCCTAGTTGCAGTAATTATTATTTTTAAATTTTTCTAAATAATACAACTATTCTAATCATTATAGCAAACTTCAAATTCCTATGTCGATATGTTGGGAGACAGAAACAAGAATTATTAAAATCTATTTTTACAACTCGCTATAACTGTGCAAAATAAATATAAAACTTATATATGCTTTTCAAGAAACCGTAGGTGATATAAATGAAAAAACAAACACATGTAAGTATTCTTATAAGCATTGTATTGCTGTCTATAACGATTCACTACGTAGCGATGCCTTTTCTATATGAATACTCATTTCCTTTTCAGCTATTAATCGGAATGAGTACCCTATTAATTGATATTATCGCTTGTAGTTATATACTTTACTTTTCAAACATGAAAGAAGGGCTACCTCGTTTATTTTGGATTATATTATCTGTTGGAGCTCTCTCTTATTTTATCGGTGATATAGTCGTTGCCTATCAGCGTTTAATTGTAAAGGACTTCTATACGTTCGTTGATCCGTCTGATTTTTTTTACTTACTTTTTTTAGTTAGTTTTGCATTTGCCTTTCTATACGAAATCATTTATAACCGAGATTTATTAGAAAAACTTTTTATGCTATGTGATATTTGTATTATCGTTACAGCCCAATTTACTTTAAGTTACTACTTACTTATTGAACGAACCATTCACATCTTTACAACATCCTATATCGACATATTTGTTCAACTTACCTATCCAATGGCTGATTTACTCTTTCTCTTAATAGGAATCAACCTTTTATTCAAACCACTATCCTTATTACCTAAAAAGGTCGGTGCACTTCTTGGCAGTGCTTTAATTTTATATGCTACTACAGATGCAATTTATGCTTATATAAAATACTTCACACCAGAGTATTCTATGTTTACAGTTACCCCTTTCTATCAAGTAACCTTAGTGCTAGTAGCAATCGCCTGTATTCTCCATACAAAAGAGCCTGAAAAACAAGAACAAGTACTACTAACGCCTAAAATTGGTGAATCAATCCGATTATCATTACCGTATATTTCGGTAGTAATGCTTATTGTTTTTATATTAGTTGAATACGTTTTTGCACCTATTATAGTAATCGGACTTATAATAACTTTCTCTTTCGTTCTCATACGTCATAGTTTAGTTCGAAAACAAAATAAAATATTATTGCTAGCTCAAATGCAATTCAACTCAGAACTCGAGAAACAAATTAAACTACGTACAGAAGATTTAGTAGAACAGAAAAATGAACTCTATCATAATCAACAAATGTTTAAATCTTTATACGAGCATCATCCAGATCCAATCTTTACATTAGATTTGTACGGTAATTTTCTCAAAGTAAATAACGCTGGTACTACTTTACTTGGTTATCAAACGAATGAATTATTAAACCAGCCTTACTATTCACTCATATACGAAGAAGATTTAGAAGAAATGATTAACGCCTTTCATCGTGTAAAAAAGGGATATTCTATCTCTTTAGAAATAAGGGCGTACCATAAAAACAGAGATATTTACTACTTGCACGTTACCGCCGTACCGATCTTTTTAAAGGAGAAAATTTCTGGGGTTTATTTAATGATTAAAGATATTACGGAAAGCAAACAACAACAAGAACAAATTAATTTCCTAGCATACCATGATACTTTAACAGAGCTTGCAAATCGTCGTGCATTTCATCAACATTTAGAACAGGCAATTGCACGAGCAAAAATATCGAAAAAGCCTTTCGCTGTTATGTTTCTCGACCTAGACCGTTTTAAAGTTATTAATGATACCCTCGGTCATCGAGTAGGAGACCTATTGCTTATCGCAGTAGCAAAAAGGCTCGAAAGAATATCAACATCAAATATGAAACTCGCGCGGCTAGCTGGAGATGAGTTCACAATCCTTATCGAGAATTACAAAAAAAAGCCAGATGTCCAAAAAATAGCTGATATGATTGTAGCGGCCATGAATGAGCCATTTGAAATCGAAAATCAACATTTACAAATCTCACCGAGTATCGGAATTGCAATATATCCTGAAGCAGGTGAAGATCCACTATCCATTTTGCAGCATGCTGATATGGCCATGTACGAAGCAAAGAATAAAGGGAAAAACGGTAGCTCTCTTTACACGAAAGAACTATATAAAAAAATAGAACGAAAAGCTCGAATTGAAAAAGATTTACCAATCGCTTTAGTAAACAAAGAATTTTATCTCGTCTATCAACCACAAATTGATACGACAACAAATAAAATTATCGGTGCTGAAGCTTTAATACGTTGGAAACACCCGCTATTAGGTGACATTTCACCATGTGAGTTTATTCCAATTGTAGAAGAGACGCCACAAGTAGTCCCACTTGGACATTGGGTATTACAAGAAGCTTGTCTCCAATTAAAAATATGGCATACTTTTGGATACCAAAATTTAAAAATAAGTGTTAATTTATCCGCAAAAGAGTTCCGGCAAGATCAATTAATCGAAAACATTTCACAAATATTAAACGACGTGCAAGTCGATCCAAAATATGTAACCCTTGAATTAACAGAAAGAATTGCAATGATTGACGAGAAAGAAACGTTATTAAGACTGAAGCAATTAAAAGAATACGGTATCCAAACTTCCATTGACGACTTCGGTACTGGGTATTCTTCTCTTGCTTATTTATCAATTTTTCCAATCGACACATTAAAAGTACCGAGAGAATTCACACAATTAGCCGATCATCGTCCTGAAGAACGAGCCATCGTTTCTACAATCCTTTCCCTCGCAAATACTTTAAATCTTTCAGTCGTTGCCGAAGGGATTGAAACCGAAAAACAACTTAAGTTTCTGCAAAAACATAACTGTAAATATATGCAAGGTTACTATTTCAGTAAACCACTTACTAGCAATCAATTTATAAAGTTTCTACAAAAAAACCCCAGTATGAACAAATAATTCATACTGGGGGTTTTATAGCGCTAAATATTTTTCTCATAATATTCTTCTGCGATCTCTTCGTAAAAAGCTGCAGATGTCGTATAGAAATATGGAATTAACCATAAGAATCCAATCCCTAACGTAATACAACTTAATATAAACCAACCGATAAAACTTAAACATAAAATGAAATACTCCATCTTATGTCCATCCATCATACGACGACTTTCTGTAATAGCTTGGTTCAGTGAATACTCAGGATGATCGTTTATAATAAAGTATGTCATCGCATAAGAAAATGATTTAATAATACCTGGAATAATGAACAATAACGTCCATAAGAAAAGATAAAGATTTACTAATAAATATAATAAAAATGATTTTAGAAATCTCTTTCCCTCTGAAAACCAAATGAATACATTACCGATACTAGCTTGATTTTCACGAAGGATATTTAAACCAAGGTAATATCCACCTAAAGTTAACGGTCCAGTAACAAAAAATGTAAGAATATTCATTGAAATTGAACCATTTGTTTTTTGCCAACCAAAAATTAAAGAAAATCCCCAATCAACACTAAAATCAAAAGCTGTGATAAGAATTGAAATGAGCAGTGTAGCTCCAACAGCTAATCCCCATTTCCCTTCTAATGAATCTAGTGCTTCTCCTTTTAAATCACTAATCATGCGTAGCCTCGCCTCCTATACACAATAATTCTATTAGTATAGCATGTTCCTATTGAAATTCACCTTTTGAAATGTAGCGATAAAAGTGTGCGGTCGTTGTACTCATATACGGACTAAGCCAAAGAAATCCTATTCCAAAAGTAAGAAGCGCTAAAACAGCCCATCCTATGAAGCTCAGCCATAAAAGAAACAAATCTAACTTATGACCCTTCATAAGATTCTTACTTTCCTTCATCGCCTGCGAAACACTATATTCTGGATTTTCAATCATCACATAGTACGTCAGTGCATAAGAAAAATACATCACAATCATACCAACAATTGAAATTGCTAATAGTACGAAGAAAGCAATTGTAAACGACAAATTTCCTTCTTCACCTAAGAATATGAATAAACCTGTTAACAACATCGGAATCCATGTACCTGTATATAATAAAATCGCAAGCATTGCCCACATTGTTTTCATCATTCTTTTAAAACCACGGAACCCTTCAAACAAGTAATCTACTTTAGCATCTTCTCGTTTACTAATTTGTAGAAACACATTCGTGTAACCGTATGAGGTAATACCATAAGATGCATTACTCAAAATAATCATTATGCAATAGAAAATCCCAAATGTAATAGCTGCTCCAATTGACATCGTTTCCGCCTCAACTGACCCAGCTAAGCTAACAACTAAGAAAAATATAATAATTCCTGGAATTAAAAGTATAAGCATTGCAGCCATCGAAACGACATAGCTTAAAATAAAATATAAAATCGTTGATCCAACACCTAGTCCCCATTTTCCCTTTAAAGAGTACAATGCTTCTCGTTTCATTTCACCGATCATTGATTCATCCCCTTCATAAAATATAAATTGTTGTACACTTCTACTTATACAAGCATCAATATAATTATACCAGTTTTGTAAAATTATCCATAAAATACACAAAAAAAATCCGTAAAGGCAAGGCCCTTACGGATTTTTTTACTTCATATCAGAAACATTTAAACGGTTCACAGCACGTTGTAATGCCATTTCTGCACGTTTAAAGTCAACATGTGCTTGTTTATCTTGCATACGTTGCTCAGCGCGACGCTTCGCTTCATTTGCACGATGGATATCGATATGGTTTGCTTCTTCAGCAGATGATGATAATACAGTTACTTTATCTGGACGAACTTCGATAAAGCCACCACTTACTGCTACATAATCAGTGTGTCCACCATTTTTCAGACGAACTGCACTAATTTTTAATGGTGCAACAGTTGGAATGTGACCTGGTAAGATCCCCATTTCCCCACTCTCTGCTTTTACACTTACCATTTCTACTTCTTTTTCGTAAACCGGTCCATCAGGAGTTACAATACTGACTGGAAATGTCTTCATACTTCGTCCCTCCTAAGGCCTTACGCCATCATTTTCTTCGCGTTTTCAATAACTTCTTCAATGCTACCAACAAGGCGGAATGCATCTTCTGGAAGGTCATCATATTTTCCTTCTAGAATTTCTTTGAAACCACTAACTGTATTTTTTACAGGTACGTAAGAACCTTTTTGACCTGTAAACTGCTCAGCTACGTGGAAGTTTTGAGATAAGAAGAATTGAATACGACGAGCACGATGTACAACTAACTTATCTTCTTCAGATAACTCATCCATACCTAAGATAGCGATGATATCTTGAAGCTCTTTATAACGTTGTAAAGTTTGCTGTACTTGACGAGCTACTTCATAATGTTCTTCTCCTACGATTTCTGGAGAAAGTGCACGAGATGTAGATGCTAATGGATCTACGGCTGGGTAAATACCCATTTGCGTTAAACGACGCTCTAAGTTTGTTGTTGCATCTAAGTGAGCGAACGTTGTAGCTGGTGCTGGGTCAGTATAGTCATCGGCTGGTACATATACCGCTTGGATAGACGTGATAGACCCTTTATTTGTAGATGTAATACGCTCTTGTAATTGACCCATTTCTGTTGCAAGTGTTGGTTGGTAACCTACCGCAGATGGCATACGACCAAGAAGGGCAGATACTTCAGAACCCGCTTGCGTGAAACGGAAGATGTTATCGATGAACAGAAGTACGTCTTGTCCTTGCTCATCACGGAAATGCTCAGCCATTGTTAAACCTGTTAATGCAACACGTTGACGTGCTCCAGGTGGCTCATTCATTTGTCCGAATACCATCGCAGTTTTCTTGATTACGCCCGAATCGCTCATTTCGTGGTATAAGTCATTACCCTCACGAGTACGCTCACCTACACCAGCGAATACTGAGATACCACCGTGCTCTTGTGCGATGTTGTTAATTAATTCCTGAATTAATACTGTTTTACCTACGCCGGCACCACCGAATAGACCGATTTTACCACCCTTAATGTAAGGAGCAAGTAAGTCTACTACTTTAATACCAGTTTCAAGAATTTCTACTTTAGTAGATAATTCTTCGAATGCAGGTGCTTGACGGTGAATTGGATCACGGTGTACATCCGCAGGAAGTTCACCATCTAAGTCAATTGCATCACCTAATACGTTGAATACACGACCAAGTGTTGCATCACCAACTGGTACAGAGATTGCTTTACCAGTATCTTCTACTTCTGTGCCACGAACAAGTCCATCTGTGGAAGACATCGCAACTGTACGAACTGTATCATCACCTAAATGAAGTGCAACTTCAAATGTTAAGTTAATGCTTGCTCCGTTTTCGTTGCTTTGTTTTACCGTAAGGGCGTTGTAGATTTCTGGTAGCTTTCCGCCATCAAACTTAACGTCTACAACCGGACCCATGATTTGCGTAACGCGCCCTTTATTCATCGGGTTCCCTCCTAGCTTTCTTTTAATTAGCCAGCTTTCTAAGAGAAGTCGGCTTTTAATTTTTTATTAGTTTAGCTTACGCGACTCTTTTGAAAGAGCCGCTTCCACTTTTTATTGAATCTAGTTCCAGCGGCTAGAATGTTCGGTGGCTTCGCTTTTTCCTATGAGGCACAAATCGCCTCTACGTCAAAAGCTCCATCCCCCTCTCATTCTGAACGAACCGCTTACGCTTTTTAATACTATTCTAACGCTGCTGCTCCACCAACGATTTCCGTAATTTCTTGCGTAATCGCTGCCTGACGCGCACGGTTGAATGAAAGTGTAAGTGAATCGATAACTTCCATTGCGTTGTCTGTAGCACTCTTCATTGCTGTCATACGCGCTGCGTGCTCACTTGCTTTACCATCTAGTAATGCACCGTACACTAAGCTTTCTGCGTATTGTGGCAATAATACTTTTAAAATTTCTTCTTCAGAAGGTTCGAATTCATAAGCTGTCGTCGGTTTGTCAGACGCCACATCAGTAAGCGGTAAAATTTTATTTTCCGTTACTTCTTGTGAAATTTTACTTACGTAATGGTTGTAGTAAATATACAGCTCATCATAAGCACCATCTGCGAACATCGCAATTGCTCGAGAAGCAAGATCTTTAATGTCAGTAAATGATGGGTGGTCAGATAATCCAACTACTTCATCAATGATGTTAAAGCCGCGACGTTTTAAATAATCACGTCCTAGTCGTCCAAGTACAATAATTGAATATTGATTTGAATCCATATTATGACGTTCACGAATTACGTTACTTACTGTACGTAATACGTTACTGTTATAACCACCTGCTAGTCCGCGATCAGATGTAATAACGATGTATCCTGTACGCTTTACAGGACGCGCATTTAGCATTGGATGATTAATTCCTTTACTTCCTTGCGCAATGCTCGCTACTACTTCTTGAATCTTTTCCATATACGGAACGAAAGATTTAGCATTTTGCTCTGCACGGTTTAACTTAGATGCAGATACCATCTCCATCGCCTTCGTAATTTGACTCGTTTTCTTTGTCGAGGTAATCTTCGCTTTTATATCGCGTAAAGATGCCACAGGTTTTCACCACCTTTTTTCCGGAAGTTGGCACGATTAGTAAGAATCCTCTTCCTAATCTACGTTGCAAGATATTCTTGCTCATGATTGAAGGAAAAGAATAGGTGCACCTACTCTTTTCCTTTACATAACCGTCAGCAATCTCAGAGTCTGAGATGCCTTATATATTATCTAGCGTCGGCGGCTTGTACGAGCCGCTTCCGCTTTTATTAATCTAGTTCTGCCTCTTAGCCGATGAGGCTAAACAGTCGGCTTCACTTTTATTATTATTATTCAGAAGCTACGAATACTTTTTTAAATCCGTTAATTGCTGCTGCAAATTTGTCGTCATCCGCAAGTTTCTTAGTTGTGCGGATTTCTTCTAATAAGTCAGTCGCATTAGAATCTAACCAAGCATGGAATTCTTCTTCAAAACGAGTGATATCTACTACTGGGATATCATCTAGGAATCCACGTGTTAAAGCGTAAAGAATGATAACTTGTTTCTCTACACGTAACGGTTTGTGTAATCCTTGTTTTAATACCTCAACAGTACGAGCACCACGGTTTAATTTCGCTTGAGTTGCTTTATCAAGGTCAGAACCGAACTGCGCGAACGCTTCTAACTCACGGTAAGATGCAAGGTCAAGACGAAGTGTACCTGATACTTTACTCATTGCTTTAATCTGAGCAGATCCACCTACACGAGATACAGAAGTACCCGCATCGATCGCTGGACGTACGCCAGAGAAGAATAGGTCAGATTGTAAGAAGATTTGTCCATCCGTAATAGAAATTACGTTTGTTGGGATGTATGCTGATACGTCCCCTGCTTGTGTTTCGATGAAAGGTAGTGCAGTTAAAGAACCGCCGCCTCTTGCATCACTTAATTTTGCTGCACGCTCTAATAAGCGAGAATGTAAGTAGAATACATCCCCTGGATAAGCTTCACGACCTGGAGGACGACGTAATAGTAATGACAGCTCACGGTAAGCCGCTGCTTGTTTTGATAAGTCATCATATACTACTAATACGTGTTTACCATTGTACATGAACTCTTCACCCATTGTTACACCAGCATAAGGAGCTAAGTATAATAATGGAGCTGGTTGAGAAGCAGATGCAGTTACAACGATTGTGTACTCTAATGCACCGTGCTTACGTAGTGTTTCTACTACGTTACGTACAGTTGATTCTTTTTGTCCGATAGCTACATAGATACAAATCATATCTTCATCTTTTTGGTTAATGATTGTATCAAGTGCAACTGCTGTTTTACCAGTTTGACGGTCACCGATGATTAACTCACGTTGACCACGGCCAATTGGTACAAGAGCGTCGATCGCTTTAATACCTGTTTGAAGTGGCTCATGAACAGATTTACGATCCATTACACCTGGTGCTGGACTTTCGATTGGACGAGTGTTTGTTGTATTGATTGGGCCTAAACCATCAACTGGTTGACCTAATGGGTTTACAACACGACCAATTAGTTCTTTTCCTACTGGTACTTGCATGATGCGACCAGTACGACGAACTTCGTCACCTTCACGGATTTCTGTGTAAGGTCCTAAAATGATAATACCTACGTTGTTTTCCTCTAAGTTTTGTGCTAGTCCCATAACGCCGTTAGAGAACTCTACAAGCTCACCAGCCATAACGTTATCAAGACCATGAGCACGCGCAATACCGTCACCAACTTGGATAACTGTACCAACATCACTAACTTCGATTTCAGACTGATAGTTCTCGATTTGTTGCTTTATCAGTGCGCTAATTTCTTCAGCTCTGATGCTCATGTGCTTCACCCCTATCTATTCTTCATTAATTCACGCTGAATACGTGCTAATTTCCCTTGTAAACTTCCATCATAAATGCGATTTCCAATGCGTACTTTAATTCCGCCTAGTAAATCTTCATCTACAACATTTTTCACGCGAATTGCATCTTTTCCCGTTCTCTTTGCAAATGCTTCTGCAATGTTAAGCTTCTCTTCTTCAGATAGAAGACGAATAGAATATACAGTTGCATCCGCTACGTTACGTTCTTCATTAGCAAGAACAACATATTCATCTGCAATTTCAGGTAAGATATCAATACGCTTGTTATCAATTAAAATATATAACGTATTTAAAATTGATTCAGAAACAGATCCGAATACGTTTGCAAGAAACGTTTTCTTCTGCTCTTTTGAAATGTTTGGTTGCGTTAAAAAGCTATGTAGTTCTCCGTTCTTTACATAAACGTTTTGTACAAGGCGTAATTCTTCTTCAAACATTTCTAATACGTGTTTTTCTTTTGCAATTTTAAAAAGAGCGACAGCATAACGTTTTGCTACAATCCCATTGCTCATCGCGCTTCTCCTACTTCTTTAATATAATCGCGAATTAACTTAACTTGATCTTCTTCTTTTAATTCTTTTTCAATTACTTTAGAAGCAATTTGAACAGATAAAGAAGCGACTTGTTCTTGTAAAGCAGCAATCGCTTGCTCTTTTTCGCGTTGAATTTCTTGTACAGCAGATGCTTTAATTGATTCCGCTTCTTCTTTCGCAGCAGCAACAATAACATCCTTTTGATCTACAGCTTGTTTTTTCGCTCTTTCGATTAACTCTTGTGCTTCAACACGTGATTGTTTTAACATTTCACGTTGTTCTTCTACTAACTTCTTCGCTTCAGCGTTACTTCTTTCTGCAGCGTCGATTTCATTAGTAACATGCTCTTCACGTTCTTTCATAATTCCCATTAAAGGACCCCACGCAAATTTGCGTAGCATTACTAATAGAATTAAGAAAATGAACAATGTATAAGCAATCGTTCCAAATGGAATGGCAGCTCCTAATAATAAAGTTGGCACAAGGATTCACTCCCTTCAAAATATCTAAATTGATCATATGAAAAAAAAGACATACGTTTCGTTCATAAAGCAATGGCGAAGAAAGTTCGGAAAAACACTCTTCGCCATCTATGTAAGGGGAGTCTCCCTTATTTGTTCATTACGATGAATGCAATAACTACACCGATGATTGGAAGTGCCTCAACTAAAGCAACCCCGATGAACATAATTGTTTGAAGTGCGCCTTTTAATTCTGGTTGACGAGCAACACCTTCGATTGTACGTGATACGATAAGACCGTTACCAATACCTGCACCTAATGCTGATAAACCAATTGCAATTGCAGCTGCGATTACACCTAAACTCATTTAATTTGTCCTCCTTTGTATTATAAAAAAATAAATTTTTTCTTACTTAAATTATATTAATGGTCATGACTTACTTTATGAGCCATATAAACCATCGTTAACATAACGAAAATAAATGCTTGGATTGATCCAACGAATACACTGAATCCCATCCATGCTAACATTGGTACAAGCGCACCTAATGCTCCAAGGAATGATGCCCCGCCTAACTTAGCAAGTAATCCTAATAAGATCTCACCTGCATAAATGTTACCGAATAAACGAAGACCTAACGTTAATGTGTTAGCAAACTCCTCAATAACCTTTAATGGGAATAAGAATTTCATAGGTTGGAAATAACCTTTAACATACTCTTTCGTACCCTTCATCTTAATTCCATAATAATGGGTGAGGGTAACTACCATCACGGCTAATGTTAATGTAACTGCTGGATCAGACGTTGGTGACCTCCACCATGCAATATGTTCGCCAGCTTCAGTTGCTGAATACATGAATGGTAAACCAAGGAAGTTCGATACGATGATAAACATGATAAGCGTAACGCCAAGCGTTAAGAAACGTCCACCTGTTTTCCAGTCCATCGTACTATTGATAATCCCTTTCACGAAGTCAAACACCCATTCCATGAAGTTTTGCATCCCGGTTGGGCGAAGAGCTAAGCTGCGAGTTCCGATAACAGCGATTAAGAAAACAATAACTGCTGCTACAGTAACCATCATAACTGATGACAAATCGAACGTTAAACCTAGAAATTCAACTAATTTACCGTGTTCCACTAGTAATTCACCTCTCTTCCCTGCTCTTATACTCTAAATAAAGAAAATCTATGATCATGACAAGGTATCCTGTCAGCAATCCTACACCTAAGCCCCACATCGCAATTAACTCTTGATATTTGGCTGCAAATAAAATTAATAACCCAATCGTGGCGAATCTTGAATATGTACTTACAGCTGTCGCCTTAAACTTCACGTTTTCTCCATTTGTTACGCGATCTAACAGCTTGTCTGTTCTACGTGCAATGATGCGCAAACTAAGAAAACTGAAAATCGTTCCGATAATCAGCCCAAGAAATACATCCTTGTAAGAGGTAAATCCCCATCCTAGCACTAGAAGCGCAAGCAAGTAGTACATATATTTCTTTTGTCTTTGGACAAGTCCATGTACGTCTATCATCATTGCTCTCCCGAATAGTAATGTCGAATGAGTCGAATCATTGCGTATACCCCTGTTCCTAACCCGAGTAATAACCCTATAATAAGAAACAATGGAAACGTTCCAACCTTATTATCAATCCACTGCCCACCAAAGATTCCAACAAGTATAGAACCGACTAACTGAGCAAGAATTCCTGACATTAAAGCATATGCTTTTATATGGCTGCGATCGTTTTTTTGCAAGGATTCATCCCTCCAATATGTAACCCTCATTCACGATGTGTTAATAATAACTCATTTTTTTGCATAAATCCTATACAAAACAAAAAGTTTACATTTTCGTCACGGAATAGATGTAATTTTGTCACTGAAAGCCCTACCATCTATCCCCGTTGTTAGCATACAATAGGGTATTAACAGTGTCAACGAGAAATCGTAAAAAATCTAAAAATTTGAGTATTAGGCATTTCCTCCCAAAAATGAAAACGTTCCCCTTCTAAATACTGGTTACATATATGCAATTTCTAACAGTTTTCTCTTTATAATAGAAGGAAATGTTCACAAGTTTGTCACTATTATATTTTCGAGATATAACGCTTTTCTTCCATAATATAGTGTTCCTCAGACGTAAGACTTCTATATTATATGTGATGTGTATGCAACTTATGTTGTATATACGATGTATATTTATCCTCCCCCCTCCACTACTTGCTTACAGTCAAAAAAAACGAGCAGAGGAATCCCCCCTGCTCGTCAGTTGTCTTACTTCGTTCCGAATAAACGGTCACCAGCATCACCAAGACCTGGTACTACATATCCGTGGTCATTTAATTTTTCATCTAATGCTGCTACATAAATATCAACATCAGGATGTTCTTCTTGTACTACTTTTACCCCTTCTGGAGCTGCAACGATACACATTAATTTAATTTGTTTCGCACCGCGCTTTTTCAGAGAGTTAATTGCTTCAGCCGCAGAACCACCTGTTGCTAACATCGGATCTAGTACGATAAAGTCACGCTCTTCTACATCCGTTGGAAGTTTCACATAGTATTCTACCGGTTGCAATGTTTTAGGGTCACGGTATAAACCAACGTGTCCTACTTTTGCTGCTGGAATTAATTTCAGAATTCCATCAACCATTCCTAAACCTGCACGTAAAATCGGAATTAAACCAAGTTTTTTACCAGCGATCACTTTTGTTGTCGCTTTGCTTACAGGCGTTTCAATTTCAATGTCCTTAAGCGGAAGGTCGCGAGTAATTTCGAAAGCCATTAAGCTTGCTACTTCGTCCACTAATTCACGAAAATCTTTCGTACCTGTATTCTTATCGCGAATATATGTAATCTTATGTTGAATTAACGGGTGATCAAATACATACAGTTTTCCCATGTGAATCTCTCCTTTAGATGATATTCATGCGTTTGCACGCTTTTTTACACTATTTACGATTGTAAAGAAAACGCTACTAATATTCAAGGGCAAATTTGGCAAAACCATGATTTTACGATGAATCTATCTAGTATCTTTACCAATTATGGGAGCTGTATCCTTCATTATATCGCCAAAATTTATTCATCATTTGTATACATACTTTAAAAATAATATATGTCCACAAAAAAAAGACCGCCAAAACAATTAAGTCTCAGCAGTCTTCTTCAATTTATTATAGATTTGGATACATTGGGAATTTGCTAGTTAACGCTTCTACACGCTTACGTACTTCTTCTAATGCAGCTTCATTTTCATAATTTTTTAATGTATAAGCAATAAGTGACGCAATTTCATCCATTTCTTCTAAACCGAAACCACGAGATGTAACAGCTGCTGTACCGATACGTACACCACTTGTTACAAATGGGCTTGCTGTTTCAAATGGAATTGTATTTTTGTTCACTGTAATACCAACTTCATCTAATACGTGCTCTGCTACTTTACCTGTGATTTCTAAGTTACGAACATCAATCAGGATTAAATGATTGTCTGTTCCACCAGAAACAAGTGTAAGTCCTTCTTTTTGAAGACCTTCAGCTAAGCGGTTCGCATTATTAATGATATTTTGTGCATATGTTTTAAAATCATCTTGTAGTGTCTCACCAAATGCAACAGCTTTTGCAGCGATTACATGCATAAGTGGACCACCTTGAATACCAGGGAAGATTGATTTATCAATTTGTTTTGCAAATTGCTCTTCACATAAAATCATACCACCACGTGGACCACGTAATGTTTTATGTGTTGTCGTTGTAACGAAATGTGCATGTGGTACTGGGTTTGGATGTAAACCAGCAGCTACTAAACCAGCGATATGTGCCATATCAACCATAAAGTATGCACCCACTTCATCTGCAATCTCACGGAATCGTTTGAAATCGATAACACGAGGATATGCACTTGCACCTGCAACGATTAATTTTGGTTTATGTTCTTTCGCTTTTGCTAATACATCATCGTAATTAATACGGTGAGAGTCAGCATCCACGCCATATTCTACGAAATTATATTGTACTCCACTGAAGTTAACAGGGCTTCCGTGTGTTAAGTGACCACCATGAGATAAATTCATACCAAGTACTGTATCGCCTTGCTCTAAAATCGTGAAGTATACTGCCATGTTCGCTTGTGCACCAGAATGCGGTTGAACATTTACATGCTCTGCACCAAAAATTTCTTTCGCGCGATCACGTGCGCTATCTTCTACCACGTCTACGTGTTCACAGCCACCATAGTAACGTTTTCCAGGATATCCTTCAGCATACTTATTCGTTAAAACAGAACCTTGCGCCTCCATTACTGCTTCACTTACGAAGTTTTCCGAAGCAATTAACTCAATCTTTGAACGCTGTCTTCCTAGTTCTGCCTCAATTGCAGCAAATACCTTCTCATCTTGACGTTTTAAATGATCCACCAAAATCCCCCTTTTCTGAACGAATTACATCAATTCCCAACAGTTTTTTCTTATTTATTCAGAAAAAACGAAAATTCAGGTTGTAATTCTTTCGAACCTTCATGTTTTCAACTACATTCTAACATGACTTTCTATATCATAAAAGAAAAAAAAGACCGAAAATCGGTCTTTTCTTTCTTATACTATAAAGTCAGACAACATACCTTTTATCTTATGATAAACAGCTACTATATGACTTCCTAATTTCTCATATTTAACGGCAAGTGGTAGTCTCTTCCGCCACCGCGTAAACAGCACGTGCTCCACCAATGAGTTTTCCACGTGTTTTGGCCATTGTTACATGTGCACTTCCAATTGCCTTCACACTTGTACGAACCGGAACAGCTACATGTTTTAAATGCATACCAATAAATGTATCACCAATATCCATTCCTGCATCTGCTTTAATAAACTCAACTACTACCGGATCTTTCAAATTGTGATACGCATATGTCCCTAATGCACCACCTGCTGATCTAACAGGCGTAACTGTTACAATTTCAAATTGATATTTTATCGCTACTTCTCTCTCAACCACTAAAGCACGGTTTAAATGCTCACAACATTGAAACGCTAATTCAATACCTGTTTGCTCTTGAAATTGTTTTAACTCAGAAAAAATCGCCTCTGCTACTTCCATCGTTCCTGATGTTCCAATTCTTTCGCCTAGCACTTCGCTCGTGCTACAACCCACTACAAAAATTTGACCGCTTTGTAATAAAGCTTGTTCTTGGAAATCAGAAAGCGACATTTGTAGCTGTTCTCTTACCTTTACGATTTCTGTCATTACGCCTCTTCCTTTCACAGGTTGGTTCACCAAATTATATTTCACACTACTGATAGTTAGAATCTATTACTTTGTTTCGTATGTTTTAATTTTTCCTACACGGTTTTCGTGACGACCACCTTCATAGTCAGTTGTTAACCAGATTTTCGCGATATCACGTGCTAGGCCAGCACCAATTACACGCTCGCCCATTGCTAGCATGTTAGTGTCATTATGCTCTCTCGTTGCTTTCGCGCTGAAAGTATCATGAACTAACGCACAACGGATACCATTTACTTTGTTTGCTGCGATTGACATACCAATGCCTGTCCCACAAACTAAAATACCACGATCTACTTCACCATTCGCTACCATTTCAGCTGCCGGAAACGCAAAGTCAGGGTAATCAACAGAACCAGCTTCACATTCACAACCTAAATCAATATATTCAATATTTAACTCTTCTAATAAACTTACAAGTTCTTTGCGGATATTCATACCGCCGTGATCAGATGCTATTACTACTTTCATTTTTACCCCTCCAAAGTTTCAATCAATTATCTTCATTTCACACTCGCTACCTCAATAGTACGAAGTGATCTCCAATATCGTATTATACACGAAACATCAACCTACTGAATGTTTTTTCAGTAAAGTTTGTACAAGTTTTTCCATCTCATCTAACGTTTCTTTATAAATAGAAAGCGAGCCTCCAAATGGATCTGAAATGTCCTTGTCTATACCTTCAGTTAATCCATATAATGTATTCAATTTCTTTTCAACACTCGGATAATGCCCAAATACAATTTGTTTATGATTTTCTGTCATCGTTACGACAATATCAGCCCAATCAAGCAAAGTTTCGTTTACTTGCTGCGCGGCATGATCAATTGAAATTCCTTTTTCAGCTAAAGCTTCCTTCGCATGTACCGATGCATCGCTCCCAGGATAGGCAAAAACACCAGCAGATTGCACTTCAAACCTATCTCCTCCGTGATGACGAAGCAACGCCTCAGCCATTGGACTACGACATGTATTGCCAGTACAAACAAATAACACTCGTTTCATCCAAACCCACCCCTATATTCGATTTCTTACCACTCATCATAACTTACATTAGAATAGAACAAAAGAAATGTGAATATACAAAAGGCGCATTTCTCTTATATTTTTTCTAAGAAAAATGCGCCTTATCCACATATATGTGAAACCCTATTTCCAAGTGCCTAGAGTATTTTAACATACCTACTGAATATGCAACAAAAATAAGGAATCCATTTCATACGAAACGGATTCCTCTTATACGACAATTATTTCATTGTAACTTTCATTACTTCTGTTGAACCTTTTGTAGCTGCTACGCCTACAGTTGTCTTAATAGACTCAGCTGCATCTGTGTTTGTAATAACGATTGGAGTAATTGTGCTTTTCGCTTTTTCACGGATTAATTCTAAGTCGAATGAGATTAATTTATCTCCCGCTTTTACAGCTTGGCCTTCAGAAACGTGAGCTTCGAAACCTTCGCCTTCCATTTTTACAGTTTCTAATCCAACGTGGATTAAAATTTCTGTTCCGTTTTTCGCTTTAATTCCGATAGCATGTTTTGTGTGGAATAATTGTACGATTTCACCATCAACTGGAGATACAACTACACCTTCAGTAGGATCGATTGCAACACCGTCACCCATCATACGACCAGCGAATACTGGATCTGGTACTTCTTCAATATTTTTCACTGCTCCAGTTAATGGAGCTACGATTGTTTCTTCATTTGTTTTTGAACCAAGACCGAATAATTTTTTAAACATAGGATAGTCCTCCTTATAATTTACCTAAAAGTTTATAGGGCAATCCCTAGTAAAGCTCGGGATACATGTAAGACTTCATACTTCGAATATTATACTGTAAAAACGCTTTCGAAATAAATTACGTCATTACTAATAGACTCTTATTGTAGCGCTTCACAAAATTCCAGTCAATTCTGATTGTCTGAATAACAATAAGAAGTTAACTTCTATTTATATTTTCTCTTTTTTTGCCCAACTTGTCTAGAGGTCTTTACCACATTTTATTTTTTGTTGTTAATTTGTAAAATTTAATTCAAACTTTTTTCAAAATCCACTTGACTAAAGTAAGTAACTATTTTATCATTACTTACATAAGGTAAGTTAATAACTTTTAGGAGGTTTTTAAAAATGATGGATTTCGGTCTACTTATTATTCGTCTTATTATAGGAATTACATTCATGGGTCATGGTGCTCAAAAATTATTTGGTTGGTTCGGCGGTTACGGTTTAAAAGGAACAGGTGGCTGGATGGAGTCAATCGGTTTACGCCCTGGTGTATTTATGGCATTTATGGCTGGCGCAACTGAATTACTAGGTGGCTTCTTATTCGCATCAGGTATTTTCATTGTAGTTGGTTCATTATTTATCGTTGGAACAATGTTAATGGCTATCTTCACTGTTCACGGAAAAAATGGTTACTGGGTAACACAAAATGGATATGAATATAACTTAATGTTAATCGCTGTTGCTGTTGGTGTAGCTTTAATCGGACCTGGCGCATACGTTTTACTTTAATTTTTATGTCATGTTACTCTTCATCCCCCAAGAAATCAGCTTGGGGGATTTCAGCATTCCTTTAATCTATAATTTTTTTCACTAGGAAAATCCAATACTTTTCATTGAAGAAATTTTTAAATTCCAACTCATAGGACAACCCCCAATCACACTTAAAAGCCAAACATATGCTACTAGTATTAAATATAATAAGGGGGAAAAATCTTATGAAAAACCACGATAAAAAACTTCTAGAAGAAGAAATGGATCCAACTAACGAAAATGATAATGAAAGCAAAGTAAAAGCGAAGGCTAAAAACAAAAATAAGAATAAAAACAATAATAATCTTGCTAATCAAGGTGGACAAGCTGGACTCGAATTAACAGCGACTGGTGGTGGCCAAATTAGTGGAAAAGGTGGAACAAACGTAAGTCAAGGTGGACAAATTGCTAAAAAAGGCGGACAGAATGCGAATCAGATGGGACAAGTTGCTAGAGAGGATAGTGAAAACATAATCAAAAGAAGCGAATTCGAGGCTGGTGTTGCCGACGGCGAAGAAAGCGCTGATGAAAACATTTCAGCACCGGCGGAAGATGGGCTTTAAGCTGAGCAGAAAAAAAGATAGGAGCGAACATTCTTATGGCGAACCGTCGTTCTCAAAAATATAAAAACACTAACACAGAACAAACAGAAGCAACTTCCTCCTTCAAACTCAGCAAAGATGATCTTCCAATTGAAATTCACATCCACGTCAACATTTACAACTACAATGACAACAACAATAACCTTGCAAATCAAGGCGGGAAGGCTGGATTTACAATAACAGCTGATAGAAATGGACAGATTAGCGGAAACGCAGGGACAAATGCTAGTCAAGGCGGACAAATTGCCAAAAAGGGTGGACAAAATACGAGACAAACAGGACAAGCTGCTAAAGAAAATGATGAAAATAAAATTCAGGAATCACGTCCTACACTTTTTTTACCGCCGTTCTCTTAATTAGCACTTCCATTTCTAAAACTTTCGCTTTATCTTAGTTCCATCATTGTTTGTCATTTATAAATTAAATCCTTATTTGGCATATAAATGACAAACACACTTTGTTGCATCAAAACAGCAATACTTATTCTTATCGACATATACATTTTTTGTCTCGTTTACAAAAAAGCCAAAAAAATATTTTTCCAGCAGGAGTTTTCCACTAACATCTTGTAAACAAACAATAAGTCGTCATATTTAGAAAGGGGATTTTAAGCATGTTATCCATTAATCCAAATGAACAATCGGAAAAAGAGAATTACAAATTATTAACGGGAAGCATCATTCCACGCCCAGTCGCATTCGTTACTTCTGTAACAAAAGACGGTGTATTAAACGGCGCACCATATAGTTATTTCAATATTGTCGCTGCTAATCCACCACTTATCTCCGTTTCTGTACAACGAAAAGCCGGAGAAAGAAAGGACACTTCCCGAAACGCAATTGAAAAAGGTGAATTTGTCGTACATATTTCTGACGAATCATATGTAGCAGCAATTAACGAAACAGCAGCCAATCTCCCGCCAAATGAAAGTGAAATTGAACTAGCAAAACTAACACCAATTGAAAGTGAAGCCATCTCCGTTCCAGGTGTAAAAGAAGCAAATATTCGAATGGAATGCGTATTAGAACGTGCAATTCCACTTGGTGGAACAGAAGACTCACCAGCTTGTGATCTACTAATTGGACGCGTCGTTCGTTTCCACGTTGCCGAACATCTATATGAAAAAGGGCGCATTCACGCAGAAGGACTCAAGCCAATAAGTCGCCTAGCAGGACACAACTATGCAAAATTAGGAGAACAATTTGAATTAGTTAGGCCAGTTTAAAAGTGGAAGTGGCCCGTTTAGCTCTGACCAGCTAAGGTTCTCTCGCACAAAAGGTGCTTTTTACCTTTCGTGCGGGAGGTTCTTAGATGCGAAGAGCTGGCCACTGGAACTGGATAATATCTAAAAGCAGAAGCGGCCCGTTCAGAATGGGAGGGGGATGGAGCTTCTGACTTAGAGGCGCTTTTTGCCTCGCAGGAAGACGCGAAACCACCACCATTCTAGCCGCTGGAACTGGATATATTTAAAAGCAAGGTAGCTCAATTCCTGCCATCACTCAAACATAAAAATCCCCTGCTTTTTAGCAGGGGATTTTATCATTGTAATTCTTCCTTCTTTTCCTCTAAAGTAGGCAGTTTTTCTTTTTTCGGTTTCCCTAGCTTAATTACGAAGAAGTATAAGGAAAGCAGTGTAATAAGAAAAACAATTAAAAACGGGTACGGAGAGTAAAAGGCACGCGCCGCCTCAGTCTTTCCCGCAACAAATTTCAATGACTCAATATCTAAAAACTCAGCAAACATTTGTACACCGAGCATACTAAACCAAAAAACAAAAAAACTAATAATAATACCAAAAACTTGCTTCAATCTCGTCATTCATCTCATCCTTTCTATATCTGTAATTTTTAGTGCAATAAATATAGTACAAACAAAATATTCACAGAAAGGAACTATCTCACCATTCACGAATTAACTTAATCCAACCTAACATCGAAATTTGCAAAATAATACCCCAAATTATAAGTCTTCTTAGCCATCGAGGAAAGAAGGTTAAAAACTTAACATACCATTCCAATAGCTTGTTCATAATTCCCTCCTACATAAAATTATATAGGAAAAAGGATATATAATCCAAATCCAACCAGAATGATACCACCTACTATCTCACCATATGTACCGAGCATATCTTTCGCATGTCTACCAATTAATAAACCAATCCACGCTAATAACATGCTAACAAATCCAAAAAGTAATATCGTAATAATTGTTTGTGCCCCATAAATACCAAGACTAAGCCCTACTGAGAAACTATCTATACTAACGCCAAATGCAAATACGAATAAACTAATTCCAATAGGGGCAGTTCTAGTCTCTTCATTTTGTAAAATGGTCGAATATACGATATAAAACCCTAGTCCGATTAATAAAATAGCACCCGCAAAATGTGCAATATCTCCATACTTCTCTGATAAAAAACGACCTAGTACCATTCCTATAAACGGCATAATAATATGAAATATCCCTATCGTCATACCAATATACAGGATTTGTCTTAACTTTAGGGGCATCATCCCCATACCAAGACTCACCGAGAACGCATCCATCCCTAAGGCGAATGCCATAATTATTAAAGGTATTAGCTCTTCAAACGTCATTCATGCCCCTCCTTGGACGTGCTACTTCACAATATGCTTATCCAAGGAGAAATATTCTGTTTGCTAATCGTACCTTATCATTCAATAATAATATGATGTCCTGCCGCTTTTGTTAAACGATTCATAATAGCATTCCCTATTCCTTCATTAGGGAACGACTCACTAAAAATAACATCCACTTCACTTGCATCAAATGTTCTAAGTACATCATATAATTTAGTCGCAACGCTAGCTAAGTCACTTCGAACACCACAAGATAATATAACATCCGCGCTATATACATGCTGATACTCTTCCGTCGTTAATACGCCTACTTTAAATCCTTCTTCCTTTTTCTCATCTACAAGATGCTGAATAAACTCACGTGAGCCCTCAACAATACTAAGTGGTGCTTTCGGCGCATAATGTGTGTATTTCATTCCAGGTGATTTCGGTTTTTCCTTCTCATCCTTTAAAGCTGGATCTAAAGAAACGGTACCTATCACTGCTTCTAATTGTTCTTTCGTAATCCCACCTGGACGCAATATTGTTGGAACCGTGCTTGTACAATCAATTACAGTTGATTCAACGCCTACTCCAGTTGCACCACCATCAACAATACCTGCGATCTTTCCATTCAAATCTTCATATACGTGAGAAGCTAGTGTTGGACTTGGACGCCCTGAACGATTCGCACTTGGTGCCGCAACAGGTACATTCGCCTCTTCAATAAGAGCAAGTGCAACTGGATGATCAGGCATTCTTACCCCGACCGTATTAAGTCCCGCCGTCACCCTCTCTGAAATCCCTTCTTTTCTCGGCAAAATAATTGTTAATGGTCCTGGCCAAAAATGCGCCATTAACTTCTCTGCAACTGGTGGAATTTCTTTCACAATCCCATCTAACTGAGATTTTGTACCTATGTGGACAATGAGTGGATTATCACTCGGTCTTCCTTTCGCTTCGAAAATTTTGGCGATTGCTTCATCATCCATCGCGTTTGCACCTAACCCATATACTGTTTCCGTAGGGAAAGCAACCGCCTCATTTTCTCTTAATAATTTTGCTGCTTCTTGTAACTGTGGATAATATTTTTTTCTTTCCACAACATTATCCACAACCCACATATTTGTATGCATTTTTTTCCACGTCCTTTTCTACCCTTAAATACTTGTCTATTTTTAGTTTACTATGAGATTTATCCAAAAGACAAACAAGGTTTATCCACAAAATGTGGATAAACCTAATTAATCCGTGGATAACTTTGTGAATAGCTGACAATTTAGTATTATTGCATTCTGCTCTTTTATATTTTTACAAAAATGTTCTAACTGTTGAATTCCCTCTGGAACCTCATCCTTTTCTATAGTAAAAAAGTCAAAAAACTGAAAGATCGGCACAGATTGTGGATGGTTTGTTAGTAAGTACAATTGTTGAACATTTTTTTCTTTCATATACTGCAAAAACATTTCAAAAAAATATAAGAAAGTCTGTTTATCCACATGAGGTGTGAATAAACAAGAACGAATAAGTACATCTTCCCCACTTTGTTCATAACCAATTACAGCTCGTATTTCTTCCGCCTCTTCCAAAATCATAAATTGTGCGTACAACTCATTTATTTTATCATCTTTTTTATTAGCTTGTCCGAAAAAAGAATGTAATCTTTCCACATCTGCTTTCGTAGCAAAATACACTTTCTTCATAATAAATCCCTCCTCATTTTTATATATGAGGAGGGATTTATTAATAGTACTATTTAGAGAATAAAGATGTAAAAGCTTCTACAATAAACAATTTAACTTCTGGCTTTTCTTCTTCCTCTTCTACTTTTACATACTCATTTTGCTTTTCTTGTTTTTTCTCCACAGGTTTCTCCACTTTTTCCACAGTTTTTGTTTCTTCTTTACTTACAGGCTGCTCTTCAACTTTTGTTTCATTTTTTACTACTTTCTTTTCAGAAGCTGTTACTTTTTTTACTACTTCCTGTTTTACAACTTTCGTTTCTTTTACCTTATCCACTTTCTTCTCTTCTGTATTTACTACTTCCTCATCTAGTTGTTTCACCTGCTCCTCTTCAGGAGATTCCGCCTTCACAACATGCTCTTCTTTTCTTACAGCTGTCCCACTCGAAAAATCTAAGAAACACATTGGTGGAAATAATACACACCACCAGTTCGCCCCTTCACCTTCTCCAATTGTGATCAATACTGCTTCATATTCTCCTGCTGGATAAATAAAATTCCCATATACCTTTGTAGGAAACTTTACATTCTTACTAAATTTCACTTGAAATGATTCTTTACTTCCTTCTCTTTTTAACGTATTTTCCACCGTTTTCTCGATTTCTGGAATATGACCTTGAATTACTTTGCGTGCCTCTTCAAATGAAGTTAAATCCGCTACCCATCCATCAATTTGTGCTTTTACTTCATCACGCACTTTACGCTTTAATGCCTGGTCTTTATCTGAATCACTATTTGCTAAAATTCGCAATCGAACGGCCTCTTTCGGAATAACTGAAGGCCCTTTTGCATCAGCTTTCATATATCCAAACTGCACAAGTAACTGTGCACCAATTAATAATATAAGAAGATAAGCAATAACTTGTTTTTTCATTTCCTCCACCGTCCCTTCTACAAACAGTGTGGACAGACTTTCATATTTCTAAACTATTAAATTCAAAATCTATATGAATTTTCCTACAAAAAAAAATAGAGTAAGGTGTGAACCTTACTCCATCTCTGCAAATACCATACGGTCTTTTCCGTTAATATCAAAAACAACCTCAACATGGGCATGTGGAAAAGCTTGTTGTAACAATCTTTTTACATCCTCACCTTGTCCTACTCCAATTTCAAACGCTACAATTGCTTTCTCCTGCAACACATTCGGCAATTCTTCCATAAAACGGCGATAAAAATCTAATCCGTCTTCTCCACCAACAAGCGCTCTCTTCGGCTCATGCTCTTTCACAACAGGAGAAAGACCACGCCAATCCTCTTCCGGTATATATGGAGGATTTGAAACAACAACATCTAGCTTTTGACCCGTTTTATCAAATGGTGACAATAAATCACCGTGATAGAACGTTACTTCTGCACCTAAAGCTTTTGCATTTTCTTTTGCAACTTCAATCGACTCTTGTGCAATATCTACTGTATACACGTGGAGATTTTTATTTTCTAAAGCAAGCGTAATAGAAATCGCTCCACTACCTGTTCCTATATCTGCTACATGTAGTTCCTTGTCGCCAAAATGGCGCTCAATTCTTTCTAATACTCCTACTATAAGCTCTTCTGTTTCCGGTCTTGGTATTAATACTTCTTCATTCACAAAGAACGACCGGCCATAAAACATTTCATAACCAATCATATATTGAATAGGAATACCTTCTACATGCTTGTGGATAAACTCCGTAAAGCTTGCCTCTTGTTCCTCATTTATTTCTTCACGCATATTCATAAGTAATCCTGTTCTGTTCATCTTTAATACATGACAAAGGACAATTTCTCCCGCATTTTCATCTCGTCCATTTTCCTGTAAAAAAGAAGAAGCCCATTTCAGGGCTTCATAGACACGCATTACTCAGCTGCCTCCATCCTTTGAGCCTGATCTTCCATCACTAAGGCATTGATGAAATCATCTAACTTACCTTGTAAGATTTGATCTAGCTTTTGAATCGTTAAACCGATTCGATGGTCTGTAACACGGTTTTGCGGGAAGTTATACGTACGAATACGCTCTGAACGATCACCCGTACCAACAGCTTGTTTACGGTTTTGATCATATTCAGCTTGTGCTTCTTGTCTAAACTTATCATAAACACGTGCGCGTAATACTTTCATCGCTTTTTCTTTATTCTTAATTTGTGATTTCTCATCCTGACAAGATACAACTACACCAGTCGGTAAATGCGTTAAACGTACCGCTGACATCGTTGTATTAACACTTTGTCCACCAGGACCACTAGAAGCAAATGTATCAACACGAACATCTTTCTCGTGAATGTCGATTTCTACTTCTTCTGCCTCTGGTAATACAGCTACAGTTGCTGTAGATGTATGAATACGTCCACCAGATTCCGTTTCAGGAACACGTTGTACACGGTGAGCACCATTCTCGAATTTCAGCTTCGCGAAAGCACCTTTACCGTTAATCATAAAGATAATCTCTTTATATCCACCTAACTCTGTATAACTAGCCTCAATAATCTCCGTTTTCCAGCCCTGCACCTCAGCGTAACGGCTATACATGCGGTATAAGTCACCAGCAAATAAAGCGGCCTCGTCGCCACCAGCAGCCCCACGAACCTCAACGATAACGTTCTTATCATCATTAGGGTCCTTTGGAACTAGTAAAATTTTCAGACGTTCTGATAACGTTTTTTCTTGTGATTCTAACTCAGAAACCTCTTCTTTTACCATGTCACGCATTTCTGCGTCTAACTTCTCTTCTAACATTGCTTTCGCATCTTTTAATTGCTCACGAACATCCTTATACTCACGATACACCTCTACCGTTTCCTGTATATCAGACTGTTCCTTTGAATATTCACGAAGTTTATTTGTATCGCTAATAACCTCTGGGTCACTTAACAATTCATTTAACTTCTCATAACGATTTTCTACAGCTTGCAAACGATCTAACACATCATTCACCTCTACATCCTAGTATCTAATACAAATAGTATATGGTACTTACTCAAAAAAACGCAAATTATATTTAAAAGCGTAAGCGGCTTGCTCAGAATCGCAGGCCATTGGAGCTCTCGACCTTGAAGCGCTTTTTGCTTCAAGCGAGAGAGTGAAATGGCCGGAGATTCTAGCCGCTGAAGCTAGATAATATATTTTAAAGTGCAGGTGGCTCTTTCAGCTCTGACCAGCTAAGGTTCTTTCGACCTAAAGGTGCTTTTTACCTTTCGGGCGGAAGGTTCTTAGCTGCGAAGAGCTAGCCACCAGAACTAGATATATTTAAAAGCGTAAGCGGCTCACACCAACCACACTCTCTATTCTGAAAAAAACTCGCCTTGCGCAGCGAGTTTTACTTATCTTTGTTTGTAGGAACTGCATGACAATGACGACAGCGCGGTTCATACGATTCTGAAGCCCCAACTAAAATAATCGGATCATCAAATGCCGCTGGTTCTCCATCAATTAATCGTTGTGTACGACTTGCCGGAGATCCACATGCAGAACATACTGCTTGTAGCTTTGTTACATGTTCAGCAATCGCCATCAGCTGAGGAACTTGTCCAAATGGTAGACCACGGAAATCTTGGTCTAAACCAGCTACAATGACACGATAGCCACGATTTGCCAATACTTGCACCACTTCCACAATGTCCCCATCAAAGAATTGCACCTCATCGATTGCAATTACATCCATATCTTCAGTGATATGTTCAAATATATCTTTTGAAGCTGAAACAGGAACTGCTTTCACCTTTAATCCGTTATGTGATACAACGTCTTCTTCACTATAGCGATTATCAATACATGGTTTAAATACAATTGCATGTTGTTTCGCAAATTGCGTACGGCGCACACGGCGGATTAATTCTTCTGATTTACCAGAAAACATACTACCGCAAATCACTTCAATCCAGCCATTTTGATTTATTAAGTACATGAAGCTCTCCTTTCATCTACTTTTTAGTTAAAAGTAGGGTAAAGGTATAATATTTTCGCAAAAAAAACAGACAAGCGAATACATACACTTGCCTGTTTTATGTTTTTATTACTTGATACCGTATTTCTTATTGAAGCGATCAACGCGTCCGTCTGCAGTAGCAAACTTCTGACGTCCAGTGTAGAATGGGTGAGAATCAGAACTGATCTCAACTTTTAGTAATGGATAAGTGTTACCATCTTCCCACTCAACAGTTTCGCTAGAGCCTTTAGTAGACCCGCTTAAGAATTTGAAGCCTGTGTTTGTGTCCATGAATACAACTTTCTTGTAATCTGGGTGAATTCCTGCTTTCATTCTTTTCATCTCCTTCCGCCCTGAATCATTTTCGAAACAGAGTTTTTCATCTTCAGCTGCATACACAACTATATTGATGAAACACATATGATGAAATTATAACAAGGCTAACTTCATTTTGCAACTACCTGTTTTTGTCTTTTGAAATTTAAAGTGGCGGGGGCTCGTTTAGCTCTGACTGGCTAAGGTTCTCCCACTTATTTCTCTCTTTAATATCACCTAAAAGGCATAAAAAACTCGCTTACTATAAAATAAGCGAGTCCCCATCTTTTCCCTTTACTTAGTTGTTACATATCTTTTCGAGTCTGCAACAATGTTTTGTAAAAATTCTTCGTTTGTCTTCGTTTGGCGAAGCTTACGTAAGAAACTTTCAACAAAGTCTGGTGTATCACGCATTGTTTTACGAATACCCCATAACTTGTCTAAATGCTCTTTTGGAATTAATAGATCTTCTTTACGTGTACCAGAACGACGAATATCAATCGCTGGGAAGATACGACGTTCAGCTAACGAACGATCTAAGTGAAGTTCCATATTTCCAGTTCCTTTAAATTCCTCGTAAATAACATCGTCCATACGAGATCCTGTATCAACAAGGGCTGTTGCTAAAATCGTTAAGCTACCGCCCTCTTCAATATTACGTGCAGCTCCAAAGAAACGCTTCGGTCTATGGAAAGCCGCTGGGTCGATACCACCCGATAATGTTCTACCACTTGGCGGAATAACAAGGTTGTAAGCTCGCGCTAAACGGGTAATACTATCCATTAAAATGATAACGTCTTTTTTGTGCTCTACAAGACGCATTGCACGTTCTAACACAAGTTCAGCTACTTTAATATGATTTTCTGGTACTTCATCAAAAGTAGAACTTACAACGTCGCCCTTAACAGAACGTTCAATGTCTGTTACTTCCTCTGGACGCTCATCAATTAAAAGCACAATTAATTCTGCTTCTGGATGATTTGTTGTAACACTGTGTGCAATTTCTTTTAATAGACTTGTTTTACCAGCCTTTGGAGGCGCAACAATTAAACCACGTTGTCCAAATCCAACTGGTGCGATTAAATCCATGATACGTGTCGGTAACTTTTTCGGTTCCGTTTCCAATTTCATTTGGCGATCTGGGTATAATGGTGTTAATGCAGGGAAATGCACACGCTCTTTTGCTGAATCTGGATCATCTCCGTTTACAGCTTCAACTTGTAATAACCCAAAATAGCGTTCATTTTCTTTCGGAGGTCGTACTTTACCAGAAACTTTGTCTCCATTACGTAAATCGAAACGACGAATTTGCGAAGCTGAGATATAAATATCTTCTGAGCTTGGAGAATAGTTGATAGGACGTAGGAATCCAAATCCTTCTGATTGAATAATTTCTAATACGCCTTCCATGAAAAAGAAACCTTCTTTTTCTGCTCGAGCTTTTAAAATAGAAAAGATTAACTCTTTTTTCGTTAACTTGCTATAATACGAAATCTTAAATTCTTTCGCAAGCTCGTATAACTCTTTTAATTTCATGTTTTCTAATGCTGCAATTGACAAATTCATTCAGACACCACACTTTAACGTTATTCTCTTTTTTCATGGGTAAAGGGAAAAATACGGAAGGCAAATAATTAATAATGAAAGGCAATAAGTTCAAGTAGGGTAATATTCACTATTGTAACCCTTTTATCTAGTTTTAATCAATACGTTGGAACACAAATACAAGAAGCGAAGACAAGAAAATTTGTCTTCGCTTCTTATTTAGTTTAGTTCCAGCTCCGATAGTTAAAAAGGTCGACCATTTTAACCTTTCTGAACGAGCCGCTTACACTTTTTACTTAATCCAGCTTCAGCAGCTAGAATGGTCGGTGGCTTCACTTCTTCCTGCGAGGCAAAAAGCGCCTCTTCGTCAGAAGCTCCATCCCCCTCCCATTCTGAACAAGCTGCTTACGCTTTTTATTTAATCCAGCTCCGGTGGCTAGAAGGGTCAGTCATTTCACCCCTTCCTGCGAGGCACAAAACGCCTCTTCGTCAGGAGTTCCAATGCCTTCCCCTTCTGAGCAAGCCACCTTCGCTTTTTACTTAATAACCAAGTTCGGTTTTTTATTTAAGCTATGACGACCATCTACAAAGCGAACTGTACCTGATTTTGCACGCATAACAAGAGATTGCGTTGTTCCTACGCTACCTTTAAATTGAACACCGCGTAATAGTTCTCCATCTGTTACGCCTGTTGCTGCAAAGATTGCATCGTCGCCTTTTACTAAGTCCTCCATACGAAGGATACGATTAATGTCTTCTATGCCCATTTTTTTACAACGTGCTAATTCAGTGTCGTTTTGTGGCAATAGTTTTCCGTGAATTTCTCCACCTAAACATTTTAAAGCAACTGCTGCCAATACACCTTCAGGTGCTCCACCAGATCCAAATAAAATATCTACACCTGTTCGATCAAATGCTGTATTAATTGCTCCAGCTACATCTCCATCATTAATTAATTTAATGCGAGCACCAGCTTTACGAATTTCTTCGATAATTTCTTGATGACGTGGGCGATTTAAAACTGTCGCTACAACATCTTCAATATCTTTATTTTTCGCTTTCGCAACTGCACGTAAGTTATCAATAATAGGCGCATCAATGTCGACCGCCCCAACTGCTTCTGGGCCAACTGCGATTTTATCCATGTACATGTCAGGAGCATGTAACAAATTACCGTGGTCTGCAATTGCAATAACAGCAAGAGCATTCCAGCCACCAGCTGCTACGATGTTTGTCCCTTCTAAAGGATCAACCGCAACGTCTACACGTGGTCCATATCCTGTACCTAATTTCTCTCCGATATATAGCATTGGTGCTTCATCCATCTCACCTTCACCAATTACAACTGTACCTTTCATCGGAATTGTATCAAATACATCACGCATAGCTGATGTTGCTGCACCGTCTGCTTCATCCTTTTTCCCGCGCCCCATCCAACGCGCTGATGATAATGCTGCAGCCTCTGTTACACGTACTAACTCCATAGATAAACTTCTTTCCACGATAATCCCTCTCCTTTAAGTCTTTATATTTCTGCCGTATTTTGTGAACCGTGTTTTTCTATAAAGTGTACTTCCGCAAGTAGTGATGCTTCGCTTCCCCCTTGCGGAAGTATCACTTATGCGTTCTTCATCTCTTCAATTTCTTGTTTTGTCATTTGTTCTCGCCAAATGTTTGCTCCAAGCCCTTTAAGCTTGTCCACTATATTCTCATAACCTCGATCAATATGCTCAAGTCCTGTTACTTCTGTAATTCCATCTGCCATTAACCCTGCAATAACAAGTGCTGCTCCCGCTCGTAAATCACTCGCCTTCACTTTTGCACCTTGCAACAATACAGGACCAGTTACAATTGCCGAACGACCTTCTACTTTAATTTGAGCATTCATACGGCGTAATTCATCAATGTGTTTGAAACGGGCACCGTAAATTGTATCTGTTACAACTCCCGTCCCGTGCGCCTTTGTTAAAAGCGTCGTAAACGGCTGTTGTAAATCTGTTGGAAAACCTGGATATACAAGCGTTTTGATATCAACTACTTTTAACTTTCTATTACCGTTCACTGTAATTTGATCATCATTCGTTTCAACTTGAACACCAGCTTCTCTTAGCTTTGCAGTAACTGATTCTAAATGCTGAGGAATAACGTTATCAACCGTTACTTCTCCTCCTGATGCAGCTCCTAGAATCATATACGTACCAGCTTCAATACGATCTGGGATAATAGTATGGTGACAACCATGTAAAGAGTCCACACCATCTATTCGGATTACATCTGTACCAGCACCCTTAATACGTGCTCCCATGCTTGTTAACAATGTAGCTACATCAATAATCTCGGGCTCTTTCGCTGCATTTTCAATAACAGTTCTACCTTTCGCTCGTACAGCTGCTAGCATAATATTAATCGTAGCTCCTACACTAACAACATCTAAATAAATACGTGCTCCATGTAGTTCATCTGCTCTTAAATAGATGGCACCTTGTTCATTTGTAACATGTGCACCTAGCGCTTCAAACCCTTTAATATGCTGATCAATCGGCCTCGGTCCTAAATGACATCCACCCGGAAGCCCAATAACAGCTTTTTTAAAACGGCCAAGCATCGCACCCATTAAATAATAAGAAGCGCGCAATTTTTTCACTTTTCCATTTGGCAAAGGCATTGCAACCATGTTAGAAGGATCGACTACCATCTCTTCCTCCTGTCCATAAGTTACTTTCCCTCCAATTTCCTCTAGTAAGTCTCCTAACATTTTCACGTCCGAAATATTAGGGACACCACCAATAGTTACTGGAGTATCTGCTAAAATTGTCGCTGGAATTAATGCAACGGCACTGTTCTTAGCACCGCTTACTCGAATTGTTCCATTTAAAGCTCTTCCGCCTTCAATTAGCAATTTTTCCATATTGAGCTCCCTTCTTGTGAATGTATTTACTTTCTATCTTTTTATAGAAAGCTCCCCTTAAGAATCTCAATCACTCTTTCCATCCCAAAACTCAATAAAGTGAAACTTTAATTAGTGGGGGGGTGTTTATCCCCACTAATTATTAGTTGAACCAATCGGGCTTTTACGGGCAGTTGATCCCCACCTAACTTCTTTGCTTCCACTAAATTTTGAGGTGGGGGTCTTACTGCCCTTTAATGCGGGATAAATAGGAAATCATTATATTCATTTCTCCTGTAGCACGAATATATAAAGATCAACTATTCATCGAATTTACTTTATCAATTTAGATACGTTATCACATTTATTAATAGGACTATGCACATTATTTTCTATTTAAAAACCAAAAATGATAAAATCTTTAGACTTGTTCACGCTTTCATTATACAACGAAAGGAAACCGTCTAAAAGACTAGACGGTTTCCAAAACGGAATTTTATTCTTACGCTTTACCGTTAGAACCGAACTCACGCATTTTACCAGCAACAGTTGCTTTAATAGCGTCACGGCCAGGTCCAATAAATTTACGAGGATCGTAAACTTCTTGGTCTTTGTTTAATACTTCACGAACAGCTTTTGTAAACTCGATTTGGTTCTCAGTGTTTACGTTGATTTTTGAAGTACCTAAAGAGATAGCTTTTACGATATCAGCAGTTGGGATACCAGTACCACCGTGTAATACTAAAGGTACGCCAGTGAAGTCACGAACTTGTTCCATTTCAGCGAATCCTAAGTTAGGCTCACCTTTGTAAGGACCGTGTACAGAACCTAAAGCTGGAGCTAGGCAATCGATACCTGTTGCTTCAACAAGGTGTTTACACTCTGCAGGATCAGCGTAAATTACGCCTTCAGCGATAATGTCGTCTTCTTGTCCGCCAACTGTTCCAAGCTCAGCTTCAACAGATACGTTACGAGCGTGTGCGTATTCTACTACTTTTTTAGTAGTTTCAACGTTTTCTTCGAATGGGTGGTGAGAAGCGTCGATCATTACAGATGTGAAACCTGCATCGATTGCTTCTTTACATTTTTCAAAGCTTGAACCATGGTCAAGGTGAATCGCTACAGGAACAGTGATGTTCATTTCTTCGATTAAAGCTTTAACCATAGCTACAACTGTTTTGAAACCAGTCATATGACGAGCTGCACCCTCAGATACACCTAGGATTACAGGAGATTTTTCTTCTTCCGCAGCAGCTAAGATAGCTTGAGTCCACTCTAAGTTGTTCATGTTGAATTGACCAACTGCGTATTTTCCTTCTAGTGCTGTGTTTAGCATTTCTTTCATAGAAACTAAAGGCATGGTGAATCCTCCTAAAAAACGTTTTTTGTATCCGATAAATTCTTATCGCTGGTAGTATGACCAGGATAAGGTAAATTATGTATATTTACCTACCGGACTTTTTTCTACACTCAATAGGATAACAACTTGTACTCAAAAACTCAACTGTATTCACCTGCTCAATAGTCCATGTAAACGCTTTTTTCCATATTTTTTATAAAAAATTCATTTTTTACGCCTCTACAGCAAGTTGCTCTCTCACAGCTTGACGAATTTCATCAATATCAAATGGTTTAGCAAAATGCATTAAAGCACCTAAATCTTTTGCTTCTTGGATCATATCAAGCTCTCCATAAGCAGTCATTAAAATTACTTTAATACTCTCATCAATTTCTTTTACATGCTTTAAAATCTCTATACCATCCATGCCTGGAATTTTCATATCTAACACTACTAAATCTGGATTATCTTTTTTCACGATATCTAAAGCTTGAAATCCATTCGCTGCTTGGAATGTCTGATAACCTTCTTTTTGGAACACTTCATGTAATAAAACACGAATCCCATATTGATCATCAACGATTAAAATTTTACCTTCCATAATTCCCAACCTTTCTGTGTAAGTACAAGATTTAAAGCTTCTTATATCTTAACGATTTATTTTCGCTATTCTTTGGCAAATTCCTTCCTATTCTTTCTTATTTTACCGTTTCCTATTTTGTTATGCTACCCTACGATTTCACCTTTCGAAAAAAATAAATTATAATGAAAGCCGGCAAACACGTACGAAGGGAGTAACATTATGTTAAAAATTTTTTCAACTCAATTAAGTGGTTATTTCTCCAGAGTTTCCCAAAAAGAGGAAATGAATATAGAAGATAGTGCTCGTTTACTTGCTCAAGCACTAGTTGGCGATGGTTTCATTTATTTATATGGTACAAATGAAATGGAGGGCGTTGTTGCCGAAGCACTATTCGGTGCTGAACCAATGAAGCAAGCAAAACGCTTATTTGAAAATGGTAAAGAAGCAGAAGTAACCTCTGCAGATCGTGTACTTCTTATTAGCCGTTTTTCAACAGATGAAGCGGTTGTAGAAATTGCAAAAAAACTACAAGAAGAGGGACACTCTATTGTCGGCATTTCTGCTCTTCAAAAAGGTACGGAATCACTAGAACAATATACAGACGTACATATTGATACAAAACTGTTAAAAGGTCTTATTCCAGACGATGAAGGTAATCGCTACGGGTTCCCAAGCTTAATAGTAGCTTTATTTGCTTATCACGGAATCAAATTTACAATCGATGAAATGTTAAATGAATATTAAAAAAAGCGCCTTATTTCAGGCGCTTTTTTTATTACTTGCTCTCTTTATTCGTAATAGAAGCTCTTACGAAGTCATGGAACAATGGTTGTGGACGGTTTGGACGAGAAACAAGTTCTGGATGGAACTGTGCTGCCACGAACCAAGGATGGTCTTTTAATTCAATGATTTCAACTAGACGGCCGTCTGGGCTTGTACCAGAGAATACAAATCCTTCTTTTTCCATATCCGGACGGAACTGATTGTTGAACTCATAACGATGACGATGACGCTCATATACAACCGGCTCATTATAAGCATTGTAAGCATTTGTTTCTTCAGCAAGCTTACATGGGTATAGACCAAGACGAAGTGTACCACCTAGGTCCTCTACATCTTTTTGCTCTGGTAATAAGTCAATGATTGCATATGGTGTATCAGGGTTGATTTCAGAAGAGTTAGCACCTTCTAAACCTAATACATTACGTGCGAATTCGATTGATGCAAGTTGCATACCTAAGCAAATTCCTAAGAATGGAACTTTGTTTTCACGAGCATATTGAATCGCAACGATTTTACCTTCTACACCACGATCACCGAAGCCACCTGGTACAAGGATACCATCTGTGTCTCCTACTAATTCTTGTACATTTTCTGCTGTTACGTGCTCAGCATTTACCCATTTTACTTCTACATCTGTGTCGAATGAGTAACCAGCATGACGAAGTGCTTCTACAACAGAAATATATGCATCTTGAAGTTCTACATATTTACCAACAAGAGCGATTTTTGTTTTCTTAGAAAGATTACGTACTTTGTTAACTAGCGCAGTCCACTCTGTCATATCTGCAGCTGGATTGTCTAATTTTAAGTGGTCACAAACGATTTGGTCCATGTTTTGTTCTTGAAGAGATAATGGAACCGCATATAAAGTATCTGCATCGCGTGCTTCGATAACTGCTTTTGTATCGATGTCACAGAATAATGCAAGCTTGTCTTTCATATCTTGAGAAACAGGAAGTTCTGTACGAACAACGATAATGTTTGGTTGAATGCCTAAGCTACGAAGCTCTTTAACGCTATGTTGCGTCGGTTTTGTTTTCATTTCACCCGCTGCTTTTAAGTACGGGATTAACGTACAGTGAATGTACATTACATTGTCACGACCAATGTCGCTCTTAATTTGACGGATTGCTTCTAAGAATGGTAGAGACTCGATATCACCAACAGTTCCACCGATTTCTGTAATAACAACATCCGCATTTGTTTCACGGCCAGAACGATATACGCGCTCTTTAATTTCGTTAGTAATATGAGGAATAACTTGAACTGTTCCTCCTAGATATTCACCGCGACGCTCTTTTTGAAGAACTGAAGAGTAAATTTTACCTGTTGTTACGTTGCTGTATTTGTTTAAGTTAATGTCGATAAAACGCTCATAGTGACCAAGGTCTAAGTCAGTTTCTGCGCCATCATCTGTTACGAATACCTCACCGTGTTGGTATGGGCTCATAGTCCCTGGGTCTACGTTAATGTATGGATCAAACTTTTGAATCGTTACATTTAAACCACGATTTTTTAAAAGTCTTCCAAGAGATGCTGCTGTAATACCTTTTCCTAAAGACGATACTACACCGCCTGTTACAAAAATATACTTAGTCATGAAAAAGCTCCCTTCTATTTTGCTGTTATATAATCACCGTTGCAAAGCGCAACGTATGTAGATAACACTGTATCCATCTTATTGTTAGACTCTTTTTATTTTCTAAACAAAAAACAAAAAAGAAAATTGCTCCCCTCATCACATAAAGTAATAAGTAGGGAGCAATTTTCTTTTATATTTACACTTTAAAAGTATTATCGTCCTTTTTTAAAGAGCCCAAAAATGATTCTACATGGACGATAATGAAAAGTCAAGAACTACAGTTCTTCCTCTTCTTCTTCTTCAGTTTCATCATACTCAAGTTCTTCTTCAGCGAAGTCGTCTTCTTCATCTTCATCTAAATCATCAAGATCATCGTCGTCTCCGTCTTCATCTTCAAGAACCTTGTCCAAATCTTCTACATCATCTTCTTCGTCTGCATTTCCGTCTGCATCGTCAAAGTCATCTTCATCTTCTTCAATGTAGTCGTCAAAACCGTCTTCTTCAACTTTACGTTTTTTCTTCGGTTTTGGCTGCGGTAAAATTTCTTCATCAATTTGCTCATATGGGTACCAGCTGCGTAGTCCCCAACGATTTTCTCCTAAATTAATGAAACGTCCATCGATGTTTAAGTCTGTATAAAATTGTGCGAGTTTCGCATTAACTTGCTCTTGAGATAGTCCCAGCACTTGAGCGATTTCTTGAACCAACTCGTTGAATGTCGTTGCTTGTCTTTTATCCCCTAAAACGCTATGTACAACTTCAATCATTGAACATTCTTTTAGCTCTTCTGGTGAATATTGCTTAAAATTCACTTATGCGGCACTTCCTTTCATCAAATATAACCTTATATATAACGGTCTGCCTAAAAAAATCCATACTATTCATTATAAACAAAAGTCGCACAAATATGCTACAAAAAAAACGGGAAACTTTTATATGGCAATAAAATTAATAATTTGTCTGTTCCTTATTTCGGAAGCATATGGGCACCTTGTAACACATACCTAATTTGCATTTCTGTATATTCTTCGAGCGTATACAGTTTTTGCAGCGCCCAGCGTCTAAACCCCCACATTTGTCCTTGTATAAAAATATTATGTGCAAGAAGCTGTATTTCTTTTTTATTTAATATAAATGTTCCGTTTTCCGTACACTGTTCTAAAATATCCTCAAACATTCCTACCATTTGAAACTCTTTTTCTAATACATATGGGAGAGATTCTTTCGGTAAAAAACGTACTTCTTGATACATAATTAATACTTCTTCTTGTAATTCGTCCATCACTTTAAAGTAATTCGTTATCGCTACCTTTAAACTTTCTATACTCCCTTTTTCTGTACAGACTACTTCCTCTAATCGTTCTTTTACATGTTCATATATACTATCACAAACTAAATACAAAACATCATCTTTTGTACGAATGTACTCATAAAGTGTCCCTATACTAAACCCAGCCGCTTTTGCAATCTCTCTCGTTGTGGTACGCGGAAATCCTTTTTGTTTAAACAGTTGCACCGCACCTTTAATCATTTGTTCACGTCTTAACGCAACTAATTTTTCATCTTTCACCGATGCATGTACATTATGTTTAACCATTCCCTTCACCTCTCTCTATTATTTTTTGGAAGGAAAAAGCGTAGGAAAATACCTACGCTTTCGTTCCTACTTCGTTAACATACGAGAAATTACAAGCCTCTGAATCTCTTGTGTTCCTTCATATATTTGTGTAATCTTTGCATCTCGCATATAACGTTCTACTGGATAATCTTTCGTATAACCGTAACCACCAAATACTTGCACCGCTTCAGTCGTCACCTTCATCGCTGTATCCCCTGCAAATACTTTTGACATCGCCGATTCTTTTCCATACGGAAGCCCTTCTGATTCAAGCCAAGCCGCTTGATATGTTAAAAGGCGTGCCGCTTCTACATCTGTTGCCATATCCGCAAGTTTAAAGCCAATCCCTTGCTGCGCCGCAATTGGCTTTCCAAATTGATGGCGCTCCCTTGCATATTCTACAGAAGCATCTAAAGCCCCTTGTGCAATACCAACAGCTTGCGCCGCAATACCGTTACGACCTCCATCTAATGTTTGCATCGCAACTTTAAATCCTTGCCCCTCTTCTCCAAGTAGATTCTCTACGGGAATACGGCAATCTTCAAACATAATTTCAGTCGTTGGTGAAGAGCGAATCCCTAGCTTGCTCTCCTTCTTCCCAACTGAAAATCCTGGTGTATCGCTTTCTACAATAAATGCACTCGTACCGCGCTGCTTCGATTCAGGATCAGTTAGCGCAAAAACAACATAAATATCAGCAATACCGCCATTTGTAATGAAAATTTTTGATCCATTTAAAATATAATGGTCGCCATCTTTCTTTGCGATTGTCTTCATTCCACCAGCATCCGATCCAGATCCTGGCTCCGTTAAACCGTATGCACCAATTTTCTTCCCTTCAGCCATCGGTCGTAAAAACTTTTGCTTTTGTTCTTCCGTCCCAAATTTAAAAATTGGCCATCCCGCAAGTGAAGTATGTGCAGATAGTGTTACACCTGTTGAAGCACAAACTCGAGATAATTCTTCAATAGCAATTACGTACGCTAAGTAATCGCTTCCAATTCCACCGTACTCTTCAGGCCATGGAATACCGGTTAAACCAAGCTCTGCCATTTGATCAAATAACTCTCGATCAAATCGCTCTTCCTCATCACGCTCAGCTGCTGTTGGCGCCACTTCATTCTTAGCAAAATCTCGAACCATTTTTCTTATCATTTCATGTTCTTCTGATAGTTTAAAATGCATCTCCGTCTCCCCCTCGTCCTTTTATAAAGCACGGCTAATAACAAGTTTCTGTATTTCACTCGTTCCCTCATATATTTGCGTAATTTTCGCATCACGGAAAAATCTTTCTACTGGATAGTCTTTCGTATAACCGTAACCACCAAATACTTGCACCGCCTCAATCGCGACTTCAACCGCTGTCTTAGAAGCAAATAATTTTGCAATAGATGCTTCTTTACCGCATGGTAATCCTTGTGCCCTAAGAGATGCCGCTCTATATACGAGTAACCTTGCTGCTTCGACACTCGTTGCCATATCTGCAAGTTTGAAGCCAATCCCTTGCTGCGCCGCAATCGGTTTCCCAAATTGCTCTCGTTCTTTTGCATAATCAATCGCACATGCAAGCGCCGCTTCAGCAATTCCTAACGCCTGTGCACCGATTCCAATTCGCCCAACATCTAAATTCGCCATCGCCACTTTGAATCCTTGTCCTTCTTCCCCAAGTAAATTCTCCGTTGGCACTTTCATATCTTCAAAAGTAAGTTGTACTGTACGAGAACCGAGAAGCCCCATCTTATGTTCATCTTTTCCGATGATTAAACCAGGTGTATCTTTCTCTACTATAAATGCTGAAATCCCGCTTTTCCCTGCCTCTGGATTTGTAGAAGCGAATACAATGTATGTACTTGCTTCACCACCATTTGTAATAAACACTTTCGATCCATTAATAATATAATGATCGCCTTTTTTCACAGCTCTTGATTTCAAACTCCCTGCATCTGATCCTGCATTTGGCTCTGTTAAAGCAAATGCACCTAAATATTCCCCGGTTGCAAGTTTAGAAACATATTTTTTCTTCTGTTCTTCTGTTCCGAAATATAAAATCGGATTCATTCCAACTGACGTATGTACAGCTAAAATTACACCAACTGTGGCACTTACCTTTGAGATCTCCTCAATTGCTAGAATGTAAGAAATAAAATCCATTTCTGCCCCGCCGTATTTCGCAGGCGCTGGAATACCCATTAATCCAAGCTCACCCATCTTTTGCAAAATCTCTTTTGGGAACACCCCTTGTTCCATGCTAGGAACAAAGGGAGCTATTTCCTTCTGTGCAAAATCCCGAACCATTTTCCTCATCATTTGCTGCTCTTCATTAAAACGAAAGTTCATATACTCCGCCTCCATTTGCTATATATCCTCTTAACAATTTGGTAAGACCACTATTTTGTAACAAAGGGGGAATTTATTCGTAAACGTAGAATCCACGACCTGTTTTACGACCTAACCATCCTGCATTCACATACTTACGTAATAACGGACATGGGCGATATTTACTATCTCCTAATCCTTCATGCAACACTTCCATAATGTATAAACACGTATCTAAACCGATAAAATCAGCGAGCGTCAAAGGCCCCATCGGATGGTTCATACCAAGCTTCATTACTTCATCAATTGCTTCTTTCGTCGCTACACCTTCATATAACGTATAAATTGCTTCGTTAATCATCGGTAGCAAAATGCGGTTTGATACGAAACCTGGGAAATCATTTACTTCAACTGGTACTTTCCCAATTTTTTTCGTAATATCTTCAATTGCTTCATATACCGCATCATCTGTAGCCAAACCACGAATAATCTCAACAAGCTTCATAACTGGAACTGGATTCATAAAGTGCATACCGATTACCTTTTCCGGACGCTTCGTTACTGCTGCAATTTCTGTAATTGGTAGAGATGACGTATTCGTTGCTAAAATAGCGTGTTCTGGTGCGATTTCATCTAGATTCGCAAATATTTTCTTTTTAATATCCATTTTCTCAACAGCTGCTTCAATAATAAGATCCGCTTCTTTCACACAATCTAAATCAAGCGTTACTGTAAGACGATTTAATGTTTCTTCCTTCTCTTCTTCCTTCATGCGTCCTTTTTCTACTTGGCGCGCTAAGTTTTTCGTAATGATAGCCAATCCTCTATCTAATTGCTCTTGTTTTAGATCTTGTACCTTCACGTCATACCCTGCCATTGCACATACTTGCGCAATCCCTGATCCCATTTGCCCTGCACCAATTACAACAATCTTTTGTACACCCATTTTTTCTTCCCCCTTAATTGTTAATAAATTTTATACCCTCGAACTTTGATTAGTGAACTTCAATCATCACTGCGTCCCCTTGACCGCCACCGCTACAAATCGAAGCAATTCCAATTCCGCCGCCGCGCTGCTTAAGTGCATGGATTAATGTTACGATAATGCGCGCTCCGCTTGCTCCAATCGGATGTCCCATCGCCACTGCGCCGCCATTTACATTCAATTTTTCTGGATCAATTCCTGAGATTTCTGTACTTGCAATTGCTACCGCTGCAAATGCTTCATTAATCTCGAATAAATCGATGTCTTCAATTGTCTTGCCTGTTTTTTCAAGCAATGCGTTAATTGCATAACCTGGCGTTCTTGGGAAATCTTTAGATTCCACTGCAATTGCTGTATGCGCCAAAATTGTCGCTAATGGCTTTCTTCCTTCTTGCTTCGCTCTGTCTTCGCTCATTAATACAAGTGCAGCACCACCATCGTTTAGTCCTGGCGCATTACCAGCTGTCACCGCTGCTGTCTTATCAAATACTGGTTTTAACTTTGCTAACTTTTCAATCGTTGTATCTTCACGCGGCGCCTCATCCTTTGCAACGACAATAGGATCGCCTTTTCTTTGCGGGATCGTTACTGGCACAATCTCCTCTTCAAAACGTCCTTCTTTATGCGCTGAAACCGCACGCTGATGGCTACGATATGCCCATTCATCTTGCGCTTCGCGAGAAATTCCATCTTCCTTCGCAACTTCTCCGCCATAAACACCCATGTGTGTACCTGAAAATGCGCATGTTAAACCGTCAGCAACGTTTAAATCAATAACTTCGTTGTTTCCCATTCTGTATCCCCATCTTGCTCCGCGTAAAATGTAAGGACTGTTACTCATCGACTCCATACCGCCAGCTACAATCAGTGATTGATCGCCAGTACGAATAATCTGATCCGCTAACGTAACCGCACGAAGCCCTGATGCACAAACTTTATTCACTGTTTCCGTCTGTACTTCCCAAGGGATTCCAGCAGCCCTTGCAGCTTGGCGCGATGGAATTTGTCCCTGTCCACCTTGAATAACCGTTCCAAATATAACTTCTTCAACATCACTAGCCGCAACATTCGCTCTTTCAAGCGCTGCTTTAATTGCAATTCCTCCAAGTTCCGTCGCTTTTACATCTTTTAAAGATCCTCCAAATTTTCCAACTGGTGTTCTTGCAGCACTTAAAATAACTGTTTTACTCATGTTTCTTTCCCCCATTTCATTTTTTAACACTGAGCGCTCGCTCGGTATCCCTACGTTGAGAAGAGGTGCAATCATTGCACCTCTTTCTAAAGTTGTATACATTCTTACAAACTACATCGCTTCTTTTTTCTGTCCGATAACAGATCGTTCTAAAATCTCTGTCACATCAAGAGTTTGGACTTTCTCTTCTACCTCTTTCGCTTTCGTTCCATCACTGATCATCGTTAAGCAATATGGACAACCTGTACCGATAATGGATGGCTGTACAGCTAATGCTTGTTCTGTACGAGCAACGTTAATACGAGAACCTGTTGTTTCTTCCATCCACATTAAGCCACCACCTGCGCCACAGCACATTCCAGTTTCACGGTTACGTGCCATTTCTACAAGATTCACTCCAGGAATCGCTTTCAAAATGTCACGTGGCGCTTCGTACACTTCGTTGTATCTTCCTAAATAACAGGAATCATGGTACGTAACTGTTTCTTCAATAGCGTGAACAGGCTTTAAGAGCCCTTCTTTCACCCACTGAGCTAACAATTCTGTATGATGATAGACTTCTGCTTGCAAGCCAAAGTCCGGATACTCATTTTTAAATGTGTTATAAGCATGAGGATCAATCGTAACGATTTTCTTCACTCCTGCCTTTTCAAATTCTTCGATATTCTTTGTCGCCATCTCTTGGAATACAAATTCATTCCCAAGGCGGCGTGGTGTATCCCCAGAATTCTTTTCTTTATTACCGAGAATTGCGAATGAAATGCCTGCTTCGTTCATTAACTTCGCAAATGATATTGCAATCTTCTGACTACGGTTGTCGTATGATCCCATTGAACCAACCCAGAATAAATACTCGAATTCCTCACCAGCTTTTGATTTTTCTTTTACAGTCGGAACTGTTACTTCGTCATCACCTTGGCGCCATGTTTCACGCTCTTTACGGTTCAGACCCCACGGATTCCCTTGACGCTCGATATTTGTCATCGCGCGTTGTGCTTCCGCGTCCATTTTTCCTTCTGTTAAAACGAGATATCGACGTAAATCAATAATTTTGTCAACATGCTCATTCATAACTGGACATTGATCTTCACAGTTACGACACGTTGTACATGCCCAAATCTCTTCCTCTGTAATAACATCTCCGATTAAACTCGGATCGTAAGCGAACGTTGTAGCCGCTGATTCTTGTTGTCCTTTTCCAGCTGCCATCATCGCTAACTGATTTCCTTGTGTATTATTGAAGGCAACTACTGGAACCCACGGTGCTTTTGATGTTACCGCAGCTCCTTTATCAGTTAAATGATCTCGAAGTTTTAAAATTAAGTCCATCGGCGATAACATTTTTCCTGTACCTGTTGCCGGACACATATTTGTACAACGGCCACACTCTACACAAGCGTATAAGTCAATAAGTTGATTTTGTCTAAAGTCTTCAATTTTACCAACACCAAATGTTTCTTGCGTTTCATCTTCAAAATCAATCTTTTCAAGCTTCCCTGGGTTTGAAAGACGACCGAAGAATACATTAGCTGGTCCCGCAATTAAATGCGCATGTTTTGATTGTGGAACATACACTAAAAACGTTAACAAAATTAGTAAATGCACCCACCAAGAAAAATAGAACACTGAAATGGCTACGGTTTCATTTATCCCGCTAAAAACGTAAGCGGTTGCAGAAGCGATTGGTTCACTCCATGAAAGCTCCTCGCCATGCCATATAAGTCCCATACCGTTACCAAGTAGCACAGAAATCATTAAACCACCGATAAAGATAAGAACAAGACCTGATTTGAAGTTACGTTTTAAACGAACAAGCTTTTCTACATAACGTCTATGAAAAGCCCAAAATACTGCAATTAAAATAACAAGTGTGACAATTTCCTGGAAGAATGTAAATGCAGGGTATAGTGGTCCAAGTGGAAGATGTGATCCTGGTGCGAGTCCTTTCCAAACGAAGTCAATTGCTCCAAATTGGACAAGAATAAATCCGTAAAAGAACATAACGTGAATGATGCCGCTTTTCTTATCTTTCAGCAGCTTTTTCTGACCGAAAACATTGACCTTAAGGAGATCCCAACGCTCTTTAAAACGACGGTCAAATTCAATTTTTTTTCCTAATTGTATGTAGGCCATTCTCGTCCGTATAAGATATACAAACAAATACCCTGCATAAGCAATAACAGCAATGGCAGCCAGCCAATTAATGATCAGTAAGCTATTCATTTTTATGCTACCCCTCTCTTTGTAAGCCCTCTTTCTTTTTTGAATCTTCAAAAATATATAATTTTCTGAATTATATCCCCTATCCCCATTATATAATGAGTGAGCATTCAGTCAACAGTTTTTTGTTATAGAACAACACATTTTTTCATAAAGCTGTTTATTTCGGTGAAACTATAAAGTGAAACTTTAATCAGTAGGGGTGGTTCATCCCCCACTGATTATTAGTTGAACCAATCGGGCTTTTACGGGCAGTTGATTTCCAAACTAACTTCTGCTTATTCATCAATTTCTGAAGTAGGAAGCTTACTGCCCGTTAAAGCGGGGTAAAGTGAAACTTTAATCAGCGGGGGTGGTTCATCCCCCACTGATTATTAGTTGAACCAATCGGGCTTTTACGGGCAGTTGATTTCCAAACTAACTTCTGCTTATTCATCAATTTCTGAAGTAGGAAGCTTACTGCCCGTTAAAGCGGGGTAAAGTGAAACTTTAATCAGCGGGGGTGGTTCATCCCCCACTGATTATTAGTTGAACCAATCGGGCTTTTACGGGCAGTTGATTTCCAAACTAACTTCTGCTTATTCATCAATTTTTGAAGTAGGAGGCTTACTGCCCGTTTAAGCGGGGGAAAGTGAAACTTTAATCAGCGGGGAGGGTTCATCCCCCACTGATTATTAGTTGAACCAATCGGGCTTTTACGGGCAGTTGATTTCCAAACTAACTTCTGCTTATTCATCAATTTTTGAAGTAGGAAGCTTACTGCCCGTTTAAGCGGGGGAAAGTGAAACTTTAATCAGCGGGGGTGGTTCATCCCCCACTGATTATTAGTTGAACCAATCGGGCTTTTACGGGCAGCTGATTTCCAAACTAACTTCTGCTTATTCATCAATTTTTGAAGTAGGAAGCTTACTGCCCGTTTAAGCGGGGGAAAGTGAAACTTTAATCAGTGCAACATACTATCATCTGATGAAATTTATAATAACAGCCGTGCTACCCGTATCATTTGTAACAAACTGAAGGTGAAAAGAATGCGAAGGAGGGAATTCACTGATGCTCTACTTATCTCTTTTGTTAATATCCATTGCTCTTTGGATTACAATTGACCTTTCATACGGGAGATTTCTTCATTTAAAACGGGTAAGCTCTCGCACTTTCCCTTTACGTCAAAGTGATTTTCACCTTTATACATACGGGAAAGATTTGTACGATGCCTTATTTACTGATATAAAACAAGCACAGCACCACATTCATATTTTATTCTTCATTGTAAAAAACGATAAAATCAGTCGTGAATTTTTAAAGTTGCTGATTGATAAGGCTCAGGAAGGAATTGAAGTACGACTTTTACTTGATCGATTTGGCAGCCATTATTTATCAAACGAATCTATTCGCTCCCTGCAAAAACATGGTGTATCTTTTTCATTTTGTCATAAGGTAAAGTTTCCTCTTCCTTTCTTTTCTGCCAATCAAAGAAATCATAGAAAAATTACAGTGATTGATGGGAAAACCGGTTATATCGGGGGATTTAATATCGGCGAAGAATATCTAGGGCATAATGAAAATTTAGGATTATGGCGAGACTATCATTTACGTCTTACAGGAGAAGGGGTTCAAGATTTACAAAAGCAATTTTTGCATGACTGGTTTGATGATACGAAACAGAATTTATTGAATGCTTCTCTCTATTTTCCAAAACAACACAAAGGTACCATCCTACATCAATTTATTCCGACTGATGGTGCTTATTTACAGCATACTTTTTTACATTTAATTAGAGAGGCGAAAAAAGAAATCTTTATCGGTACACCATATTTCATTCCAGGGAAAAAAATTATGGATGCCTTATTAAAAGCAAGAGAAAGAGGGGTTCAAATCACAATTCTCGTTCCAGAAAAAGCTGATCACCCTCTCGTTCGAGAAGCAAAATTCCCGTACTGCCGAAAATTAATACAGGCTGGTTGCAATATTTACGCATTTCAACAAGGTTTTTTTCACGCCAAAATTATTATAGTGGATGATGATATTTGTGATATCGGAACAGCAAACTTTGATATGAGAAGTTTATATATTAACCATGAAATAAACTGCCTGTTATATAATAAACATTTCATTCAAACAGTAAAAAATAAATTCCATGAAGATCTAGAGAATGCATCCGTACTTTCCTATAGCGATGTAAACCCACCTTCTCTTATCGATAGAGGAAAGGAATGGATTGGAACAATGTTTGCTTTCTTTTTATAGGAAAGACAATGAATAAAAGAGGTGTATCTCATATGATTATGCGATTTGGATATGTCTCACATGCAATGGCACTCTGGGACTGTTCTCCTGCCAAAACAATGACGTTTACAAGCTTTAAAAAACTCAGTAAACAAGAGCGAGAAGACAAACTGTACCATGTTATAAGGCAAAATTTAGAGCACACAATACGTATCCTTCATTACAATATAGCGCATGAAATCCCGCTATATCGCCTATCGTCTTCCATCGTTCCACTTGCAACACATCCCGAAGTCGAATTTGACTATATTGGGGTATTCACACCACTTTGGCGTAAAATAGGCGCTTTAATTAAAGAACACAATTTACGAATAAGTTTTCATCCAAATCAATTTACGTTATTTACAAGCGACAAGCCACATATTACTACTAACGCTATTACGGATATGACTTATCATTATAAAATATTGGATGCTATAGGCATTGCAGATTCTTCTTACATTAATATTCATGTAGGTGGAGCCTATGGAAATAAAGAAAAGGCAATTGAGCGCTTCCATGAAAACATAAAAAAACTTCCTGCACATATAAAAAAACAAATGACTCTTGAAAACGATGATAAAACATATACAACTTCTGAAACTTTATCAATTTGCCAAAAAGAAAATATCCCATTTGTATTTGATTATCATCATCATATGGCCAATCTTTGCGAGGAACCACTAGAAGGGTTGCTTCCTGCAATTTTTGAAACTTGGTCACATACAAATATCTCTCCTAAAGTTCACATTTCCTCCCCGAGATCGGAAAAAGAATTTAGGGCTCATGCTGAATATATCGATTTAGAGTTTATTAAGCCCTTCTTACACGTTGCAAAAAAAAACAATCATAATTTCGATATTATGATTGAAAGTAAACAAAAAGACTTAGCACTATTCCAATTAATAGATGAACTTTCTGCTATAAGAGGAATTAAAAGAATAGGTGGTGCAAAGTTACAGTGGTAAATTGTAACTTTGCACCATTATTTCAAAAAAGTAATTTTTATAGTAAAAAATATTCTATTTTATATGCTATTATTTAAATTAGCATTTTCTCCCCGAGATTCAACTTTATTGAAACGGAGTCATAATATGATTAATCAAAAAAAGTATATACAATCTGTCATAATATACATATTTATATTTGCTCTTTGGATATTCCTTATACCAAATGAGTTGAATATAAAAGAAATCGGGATTCTTTTCTTATTCTGTTTCGCTGCACTTTTTTCTTGCTATTGCTTATGTAAAGCGATTAGAAAAATGACGCATGGTGATAAATTATTTTGGATTTTATTATTATGTACTTGTCTATGCGGGTTAGCTATGGAGATAACTTTATTCCTTCATTCACTTTCTATTCATGAGCAAGTTATATTCTCATATAAAGCATTACCTTTTTTTATCATACAATATGTTTTACTCTTTGTTGGATTTGCTATAAAGTTTATAAAAATTTACTCTATTAAGGGTCTTGCTCAATTTTCATTCGATAGCATCTTTATTGTTATTATGAACATTTATTTCACTTTAACTTTTATCTTGGACCTTTCAAGCTTCCGTATGCTAACAAAGGAAACTTGGATTTTAATTGGCTATTTTATTGCACAATCATTAGTAATTTACGCAGTTATTAGTCTATATAGAAGAGAACAATATTCTTCTAGTAGAATCGCATTAATTATCGGTTTCACTATTATACTCGTATATGGTTACATTCATCTGTTTCAATTAAATTTTGGGATGAAAACTTCTCCTGAATTTAATTATTTAATACACACTGCTTCTATTTTATTAATTGGACTTTCTTCCATACTATATATCTTGGATAAACCAATGCAACATGAAACGAAAGCAAAATATTATCGATTCGATTATGTACGTTTCATACTACCTTATTTTAGTATAATTATTACTTTTTCCTTTATTATCATTCAACCTTGGGATGATAAATTTATGTTAATTGGTCTCGTATTATCACTTATTTTGTTATTCTTGAGACAACTTTACATATGGAAAGATAATCAAGCACTAATCCTTACATACGAACAGTTGACTACACAACTAGAGGACGAAGTTGAAGAAGGTGCATTTGCATTATCAAAAAGTGAACAACGCTATAAATCTTTATTCGAAGATCATCCCGATGCCGTTTTCTCTTTAAATATGAATGGTATTTTTCAACAATCTAATAAGGCGTGCGAAAGCTTATTTACTGCCTATTATTGCGAAGTAGCAAGCTATACTCTGGTACACTTCATTGATTCAAAAGACCACGAACTACTAAAGAAGGCTTTACAAATTACAAAGGAAGGCAGGCCACAAACGTTAGAAGTTCGTACAAAAGAACAAGAAGGCTATTATTATTATCTCCATATTACACTTATCCCTATTTTTATAAACAAAGAAGTGGTCGGAATGTTTGGGATAGCGCGTGATATTACCACTTTATATGAAAAACAAAAACAAGTAGAGCATTTAGCCTTTCACGATGCACTTACTGGATTACCAAATCGCCGAAAATTCGAAAAGGATTTAAAAGCCATGTTAAATACAGCACAAACTAACGCAAATGATGTTGCTGTCATATTCCTTGATTTAGATCGATTTAAAAAAATTAACGATAGACTTGGTCATGACGTCGGAGATTTATTATTAATTGAAGTAGCAAAAAGACTACGCGGTTGCTTGCGTTCAAAAGATGTCGTCGCTCGCCAAGGTGGAGATGAGTTTACAATTCTATTACCAGAAATGTATTCAGAAAAAAGTGCAATTTTTATAGCTGAACAGATTTTAACTATTTTAAACAAACCATTCTTCATTCAAGGCGAAGAACTCTCTATTACACCAAGTATCGGAATTGCGATGTATCCTGATTATGGAACTGATGTAAATGAGTTAATGAAAAATGCTGATATGGCTATGTACCGTGCGAAGGCAAATGGAAAAAACAGATTTGTTTTCTTCTCAAAAGAAATGAGTATTGCTCAAAATGAAATTCAATTCTTAGAAGGTGAACTTTCAAAAGCATTACAACAAAATGAATTTTTCCTTGAATATCAGCCACAAGTAAGCACAAAAACAAAACAAATTATCGGTTTTGAAGCATTAATACGTTGGAAGCATCCAAAACTCGGTATCGTATCTCCTGCCCAATTTATCCCTCTAGCAGAGGAAACCGGTTTTATTATTGAACTTGGCAATTGGATTTTACGTACTGCCTGTTTAGAGGCAAAAAGATGGCATAATCAAGGGTTTTCTCACTTAAAAGTTGGTGTGAATTTATCTGTTGTTCAATTTAACCATGCAGATTTAATCCCAACTATTTCAAAGGTGTTGGAAGAAACAGAACTGAAACCAGAAGCACTAGATATTGAAATTACGGAAAGCATCGCAATTAATCAAAATCAATCTGTAGTTGCAAAACTAGAACAACTTCAAAATCTCGGTATTCAAATTTCAATCGATGACTTTGGAACTGGTTATAGTTCTTTAGCTTATTTAACAAAATATCCAATTAACATATTAAAAATTGCTCGAGAGTTTATTTGTGGAATTACAACTAGCCCTTTAGAAGAAGCAATTGTCTCTTCCATTATTACACTATCAAAAGAACTAAATTTAGAAGTGATTGCAGAAGGTGTAGAAACAGAAGAAGAATGGGACTTTTTACATAGACAAAATTGTGATCACATTCAAGGGTTCTTTATTAGCAAACCTGTTTCTAGTAAAGACGTTTGGATGTTACTCCATAAAAAAACAACCGTCTAAATAAGGCGGTTGTTTTTTAAAACTCAAAAGGTAAATCTGCAGCTACTTGTACCTCTTGATCATTATGAGAAATTATTTGACTTTTCTCTAATGCTGTATCACCTAATGAAATACCCCATGCCATTGCTAACGTTAATAAACTACCAATAAGTAATTTCTTCATATTCCATCACCCACATTTTTTACTTTTAATATATCATGAAAATTTATTCACATTGTATGCAATTATGCATATCCACTTTTTAGGTTGTTTATCTGCTGATTTTATTTACAAGCGCTTCTTTATATGCATGCATTTCTAATATATCAAAAAAGAAACTTGCCTTCTTATATGCATCTTCAATCTCTGCCTCTTCATACTCCAACTTCCTTAGGCATTCACCTCTTTGATAATATAGCTGTCCAATTAATGCCATACTATTAATTCGGCATGATATTTCAATCGCTTTATTTACTTGATAAAGTGATTCTTCATATCGACTATCTAAGTATAATGCTTTTGCATGATTATACCTTACCTTCACGTCAAATTCTTCATTATCATGCAATGCCTCTAATTGTTTTAATATTTGTTCAAATAAATCAATACCCTTCTTCAAATAGCCATTTTCAGCATAAATGTTTGCAATTGCGTTTTCAATATAAAGATTCTGATATACATCTATTCCTGTCAATTGTTGATTGAGCAATTTCTTTAATTCTAAAATACAATATTCGTAATCGACTTTTTTCAATACGTAAGCAGCTACATAATATTGCCATTGAAGAAATTGCTGGAATTCAGGATGATATTCTTCCTTTTTCAGCTCATTCCATACTTTATTATAAATTTCTTTATATCTTTTTTGCTTACAAAGCATAATGACTTGATCTTTAAACTGTTTTTTTCTTTCAATATCCGAATAAATGAGTACCTCATAAAAATGAATAATGGGAATTTGTAATTTTGCTGCAATACCTTGCAATATATCCATACTTGGGTATACTGCACCCGATTCAATTCTGCTTACTTCCGATTGATGACATATGTTCTCGGATAACTGTTTTTGTGTTAATCCTCTCAACACTCTAATTTTCTTAATTTCACTTCCTAATTTCTCTGCGTGCATACTTACTCACCATCCCATTATAACAATCTAATTTTTTAAGTTGTCATACCACTACAATAATGTGAATTCGACAATTTTTGATATGAAATAATGCATAATATATATAAAATTCGGCAAATTTTTCATACAATTCATCTCACATACAATAATAGATTAGGAGTGTTATAGATGAATTATAGAAAACTTGCCAGTGCTTTCGTTACATTCGGTCTTCTTTATCCTTTATCAACAGAAGCTATTCATGCTCAAGAATTGGACAAAAGTGAAGTAAAAGTTGAAATTGCTCAGCCTGGTTTAACCATCGGGAAATTAACACAACCTCAAAATGATACGAAAGAAAATATTGCTAAAAAATATTTAAAAGGTGAGGTAAATGGGGCTAAAGCTCAACAAGAACAAGTCACTACTGAAAAAAATGTAGATTTCCAACCTACAAATAAAGAAAACAAAGAAAATCAAACCGAAGTTCGCCTTGCACAAACATATAAAAACTATAAAGTATATGGCCAAGATCTCATTGTAAAAGTAGATAAAAATGGAGTGATCACAACTGTTAGTGGTAAAGTTGTTCAAAATTTAAATCAACAACCTAATCTTACTATAACAAATTTTTTGTCGAAAAATGAAGTAAAATCTAAATTACGCGATATAGTTCAAATTCCAAGTGATGCAGTTGAGACAGAATTCTCTAGCGAAACCGTTGTTTATAAGAAGAAAGACGGCTATTATACATTCGCAACTGTTATTACATTTACTTATGAAAACAATGAACAAATTATAAACGGCAATGCTATCGTTGATCTAAAAACTGGCGAAGTACTTTTCCAAGAAAAATTCATTAAAAACAAAGAGAATAAGACTATAAATCAAGTAACATCACCTAGATTATCCTCTGCAAGTGAGCAAGGAACTGGGAAAAATGCACTTCAAGAAAACATCTCTTTCAATATTGCCAAAGGAACTGATGGAAAATTTTATTTAGCCGATTTATCACGCGGAAATGGTATTTATATTTATAATGCAAACTACGCCGATTCCCTCGGGGGATATAGTCAAGCTGGTTATCCAGGGACACTAATTTCAAGTAGCACTCCTAATTTTGTAGATAAAGAAGCCGCGGGCGCTATGAAGAACATGAGTGATATTTATGATTACTTTAAGAAAGAACATAATCTAAAAAGTTACGACAATAAAGATTCAAAAGTTGTTGCTAGTGTACACGGTTTTGATTCTACTGAAGTTAGTGATGGTGTAAAAGAAGACTATGTAAATGCATTTTGGCATCCTGCTTGGAACCAAATGGTATTTGGTGATGGTTTAGACGGAAAACTAACATCAGCTCTTGATGTAACAGCTCATGAATTTGGACATGCTGTATTCAGTGGCACGACGAAAAATAAAGTCGTGAGATATCCAAGCACTGAAACATCCGCACTAAACGAAGGGTTAGCGGATTTCTGGGGTACACAAATCGAATATTACGTAAAGAAAGATAAAGGAAACTGGATTATGGGCGATACATTAGGTGGCCTAACAATTCGTGATATCCCAAGGGAAATTGGTGACGGCGGTCATAAACTATATACAAATTTACAAGATTTCTATAACGATGGTAATAATCAAGAATCACACGTGAATTCTGGTATTATTAGTCACGTATTATATCAATTAGCTGAAGGTAAAACATATAACGGTGTTGCTGTTCAAAAACAGGGCAATGAAAAAGTAAGCAAAGTTGTTATGCGTGCATTGCAAAATTACGCAACTTCCGCTGAAGACTTTGAATCACTTCAATCTCACATCGTACAAGCTGCAAAAGATTTATATGGCACTGACGTATCAAATGAATTTGCAAAGGCATTTGAAGCGCATGGTTACAAGTCGTTACAAAAAGTAAATCAAGTAATAGAAGTACAATAATTATAAAAAGAAGGTTACCTCTCATAGGTAACCTTCTTTTTATATCCAACCCTTTTCTTCCGCAATTGTAATTGCCTCAATTCTATTTTTCGCATCGAGCTTCGTTAATACTTCAGAAATATAATTACGTACTGTACCCGGTGAAAGATAAAGTGCCTTCGCAATTTCGTTTGCGGTCTTTCCTTCTTTCGCAAGCAACAATACTTCCTTTTCTCGATCTGATAACGGATTTTGCTCCTGCCATAAGCCAAACATTAAATCTTGGGAGACCTCTCGTTTCCCCTTCATTACATTACGAATTGCTGCCGCTAAATCTTCACTTGGGCTATCCTTTAATAAATAGCCGTGCACACCAGCTTTCATTGCTCTTTCAAAATATCCCGGCCGTGCAAATGTGGTTAAAATCATTACTTTGCATGATGATTTTTCTTTCTTTAACGTTTCAGCAACATCTAATCCACTTTGAATCGGCATTTCAATATCCATAATACTTATATCTGGTTTTAACGACTCAATTAATTTTAGGGCCTCTTCCCCATTTGCCGCTTGTCCAATTACTTCGATATCATCTTCTAGATCAAGTAGAGCTCCTAATGCACCACGAAGCATCCGTTGATCTTCTGCAATAATAATTCGAATCATGCCCTCACCTCATCTTTTCCTGTTCTAATAACAACTGGAACTTTTACTGTTAATAGCGTCCCTGGATTGATTGCACCTAGTTCAACAAATCCATCAATAAGAGCAATTCGTTCTTTCATGCCGCGGATACCATTTCCATCATGATTTTGATCCATTAAACCGATTCCGTTATCTTCTACTTTCAAAATCAGCTCACCTTGCGATTCTAATATAGAAACCGTGCACCTCGTTGCCTTGCTATGTTTTACAACATTTGTAACGGCCTCACGTAAACACATCCCGACAATATTTTGTTCAATTGGTGATAACGAGCTTGAGCTGGCTTCTTGCCTCACTTCTAATTCAATATTAGCTGCTTGTAAGATCGCTTTTATTTGCTCCAACTCTTCTTCTACCGTAATCATGCGCATATCAGAAATTAATTCTCTCAGCTGTTTTAAGGCTGTACGAGATGTCTGTGTAATTTCCTTCGCTTCCGCACTTGCACGCTCTGGATTTTTCACAATTAACTTCTCAACGAGCTGACTTTTCAAAGTAATAAGAGATAACGTATGCCCTAATGTATCATGAAGATCTCTTGCAATCCGCTGCCGTTCTTCACGTTTTACTAAGTCTTTAATTTGCTCGTTTGCTTCATTCAGCTGGTTCTTTAACATCTTTTTCTGATTAAAATTGCGCATACCAAATGGCGTAAGAAGCATTAAAATAAACATCGGAACGATATTTACTAAACTTGTAGTTGTTAGTTGACTCATATTTACAAATAAAAATGCTCCAAGCATTATAACTAACGAACATAACAGCACTCGAAATACTTTCTTATTTGGCGCAAATCCCATCGCACTTGCTGTGAAAAAGCCAAAAAATATCATAAAAGGATTATAAAATAAAGCAAATAAAAAGATGAGTACCATTTGAATACACGCCCAAAAAACAAACGTCCTCTGAACAAAATAAAGCTGACGGTATGTGACGATAAAAATTATCAACATACCGCTTCCTATTACAAGCTTCCATCCTGATGCCTGCGCTAAGTGATAAATTGGAAATAATAGATAAACAAACCACATATACGGGAAGAATCCCATATGTTTCGGAAAAATCTCAATCCTCTTCTTCTCTATCATTTATACCGCTTCCTGTCTTTTTCTTATATATATTGATACTACAACAAATATAAGGAAATAACCTCCTAATACCGCGATATTTTCCCATCCAATTGATTTTCCAGCTACAATATCCCACGCACCACTTCCGAAATGGTATGTCGGTGTCCATTCACCTATCGTTCTTAATATTTTTGGGAATACTTCAATCGGCATCCATAACCCACCAACTATAGCTAAACTCATATTTAAGATATTTGCTAAGCCAGCAGCTGCGTCCGCTTTCTTAATGGAACCTATTACTGTTCCTAACGCTAAAAATGGTGTTACCCCTAACAATAACCATAACCCCGCACCAATCCATTGCCCTACTGTTAACTCAACATGATTAATCAATATCCCTGCTATAAAAATAACTAAGATTGAAAAAGCATTCACCACTGTTTGGGCAATAATTTTAGCAGTTATATACGCACCCTCTGGAAGTGGTGTGATTTTCAAAAGATGTGTCCATCCTTGCCCTCTTTCCTGAGAAAGTCTCACACCAAAACTAAAGAGTGCAGTCCCTACAATACTGAAAGTTGCCATCGAAATTAAATAGTGTGCTTTCCACGCATCTCCGTTTTGTGGTACTTGAACAACATTTGTGAAAATGTAGTAAAACATAACAGGCATTAATAATGAGAAAAAGATAAATAATTTATTGCGAAATGTACGTAAAATTTCTATTTTACACTGCATCCATAACGCTCTCATGCGATTTCCCCCTTCTGATTTGCGACGAACTGTTCAAATGCTTCATCAAGGCTTCCACGTTCAACTGAAACATCTGTTACAGGTAAACTCCTTTGATAAATGGCTTTTAAAGTTGCATCCGTATCCTCTGTTGTTAAAATGAAGCGTCCTTCGTTTGACTTTACTTCTGTTACATTTGGTAATTCCTTTAGTAACTTTGTAGGAATGCTTTCCTTCGAGTAAAATGTGATTGTTTTTCGCGAAATCGTTGCTTTCATTTCGTCTGGTGTACCATCTGCGATAATCTTTCCATTCGCAAATAATAAGATACGATTCGCTAAAGCATCTGCTTCTTCTAAATAATGCGTCGTTAAAATAATCGTTTTCCCTTCACTTGCTAACTTTCGAATCGTTTCCCAAAACGTTCTTCGAGACGTAATATCCATTCCAACTGTCGGTTCATCTAAAAATAGCAAATCTGGATTTCCTGCAAGTGCGAGTGCAAAGTTTAACCTTCTTTTTTGCCCACCTGATAATTTCTCACATCTTTGCTTTCGCTCCGATTCTAAATTTGATAGCTGTAATAACGTTGCTTTCTCTACCGGACTCGTATAATAACTACGGAACAACTCAATTGCCTCTTCGACTGTAATACTATCAATGACACTTACTTCTTGTAACATCGCACCGAGGCTATTACGAACATCTCTATGCTTTGGACTCTTTCCAAATATAGAAACAGTTCCTTCCGTTGGATCCTTTAATCCAAGCATCATTGACATCGTCGTTGTTTTACCCGCACCATTCGGTCCAAGCAATGCTACGATTTCTCCTTTATTTACATGAAATGAAACGTTATTTACTGCGTTTTTATGTTTAAATGTTTTAGAAACACCATTTACTTCAATAATCTTTTCCATCTCTCCACCCCCGCTGTTTCTTATATTTACATTGTATTACTTGGAAAACTTAGGAAACAGTATGATGCGTCATGACATCGATATGACAATTGTCATGTATTCTTTATGAGAGGAATCAATCCGCATACTGCAAGCGAGTAGCAGGACGAAAATAAACATGATACAATCGGGTAAGATATATATTCGAGGAAGGACAGTGGTTTTCATGATTATTCGTAATGAACAAGATTTAGAAGGCTTACGAAAAATCGGCCGCATCGTTGCGCTTGCACGTGAAGAAATGAAAAAAGAAGCGAAGCCAGGTATGACAACGAAAGAGCTTGATTTGATCGGTAAAAAAGTATTAGATGAGCATGGTGCTATTTCTGCACCTGAAAAAGAATATGATTTTCCAGGTGTAACTTGCATTAGTGTAAATGAAGAAGTTGCTCATGGTATTCCAGGAGATCGTGTATTAAAAGAAGGCGACTTAGTAAACGTCGACGTATCTGCTGCACTTGATGGCTATTATGCAGATACAGGTATTTCCTTTGTACTTGGAGAAGACGAAGCAAAAGAGAAGCTTTGCCAAGCAGCAGTTGATGCATTTTGGGCAGCAATGAAAAAGGTTAAAGCTGGCTCAAAACAAAATCAAATTGGTCGTGCTGTTTCAAACTTCGCACATAAAAGTGGATACAATGTTATTCAAAACTTAACTGGTCACGGCATTGGTCTTAGCTTACATGAAGCACCAAATCATATTTTAAGCTACTATGATCCAATGGATAATGCGCTTCTAAAAGACGGTCTTGTTATCGCTGTTGAACCGTTCATCTCTATGAAAGCTGATCATATTATTGAGCGCGGTGACGACGGTTGGACATTCGTTACACCTGATAAAAGCCTTGTTGCACAATGTGAACATACCGTTGTCGTAACACGTGGTGAACCAATAATCTTAACAGAAATCTAATATAAAAAACGGCTGTTTTGTAGATTTATTCCACATAGAACAGCCGTTTTTTAATTTTGGGAAAATATGTGAACTATTGTTGAACTCTTTATCATTTAAGTATATAATCTTTAGCGGAGGTTACTTAAGCTTATCTTTACTAAAAAGATATTGTAACTAAGGAGGAAAACACCTTCTTTTTTACTGCTTAAACAGTCTCAAAAATGACCGTAGTAACGGGTTAGTCGAATATTCTGTAATCCTTATATTCCTCTAACAATGTAAGAAACTATCATCTTTCAACTTCGGTCCACTAATCGCACAACTCTCTTTAGACAAAATAAACAACTATTTTCAAAGTACATATTGTCTTCATTCTGACCAAAACCAACCCTATCTAGATTTTTATTTCCACATAACTTTAAGGCAAAATAAGCCTTCACAAAGGGATACACTACCTTGGTTAGTATGTATCGTAAAACTTACCTTTATAACCATTCTTTTTTACTAGATATACATGAAAACTATCTCACATATAAAGGTCTGATATCATTCTTTATATCAGTATTTTTTTCGACATTTTTTGTCGAATTGTGTATATTTCCACAGAACTGTGTAAATATACATTTTGTTTTACGTTAAACAATACTACTTTGAACATAATCCTGTTTGTCTGAGAACGCGTATCGAAACGGAGGGATAGCAAAAAATAAATAGCTTATAACAAATACTTTTAATATTCCATTTGTTCATATGGAATAAGTCCCCAATGGACAAATGAATGTTCAGAGGAGGAAACATGAAAAAACTTTTCAATGTATGTTTAATTGTATTCGTACTATTTTCGCAACTTGCTAGTTTTCCATACAATCAAGTAAAAGCGGAAACCTTAACAGGAGATTCCTTATTTGACACTGTTGAAATGAAAGATGCAACGAATCATATTATTGACGAAGCATTAAATCCTAACAACTTAGTAAAGATAGGATCAACCATTCAAGTAGAATACGCTTGGTCAATAAAGGATCAACAAGTTGCACACGCAAATGATACAGCAGTAGTTCAAATACCACTTGCATTAAAAGTATCTAAAGATTTGCAAGGGAATTTAGTAACAGATCAAAAAAATATTGGTCAATATTTTATAACAGCTAAAGATAATAAATTAAAATTAATATTTAATGATCAAGTAGAAAATTTGAAAGACGCTAAAGGAAAAATTAAAGTTGATACCGTGTTTAACTCAACTTTAAAAACTGGGGAAAAATCAGTTCAAATCGCTTTTCCTTTAGGAACAATGGTTCAGCCTATATCAGTTCCTGTTCAGGTAGAAGACTCTAAAGAAGCTGGCACCAAACAGGATACTAATAAACCAGTGCAAGATCCAGTGGCTAAACCTGTTACTGATAATCCGGAGCAAGATCCAGCAACTAAACCTGTTACTGATAATCCGGAACAAAACCCAGCAACTAAACCTGTTACTGATAATCTGGAACAAAACCCAGCAACTAAACCTGTTACTGATAATCCGGAACAAAACCCAGCAACTAAACCTGTTACTGATAATCCGGAACAAAACCCAGCAACTAAACCTGTTACTGATAATCCGGAACAAAACCCAGCAACTAAACCTGTTACTGATAATCCGGAACAAAACCCAGCAGCTAAAATTGCTACTGACAATCCAGAACGAAAGCTAGCAAGCGACCCTGCTGAGAATACAAATTCAGGTCCAAAGCAAATAACAACAAACATTTTAACCGGTGTAAAGCTGACGGATAAAGACGGAAAACCATTTACAGAGGATAACCGTCCAAGTACAGATTCTCCTGCCAATATTGAGTTTACATGGGAACTTTTAAAATCAATGAATGTGAAAAGTGGAGATTACTATATTTTTGATCTTCCTAAACATTTTAAAATTTACAATACAATTAACAGTCCTTTATATGATAGTGAAAACAATCAAATTGGTAATTTTACTGTTACAAAAGATGGAAAAGTCACGATGACATTCAACGATTATGTTGAAGAGCATCCAGATGTCGCTGGTAACCTACAATTAAAGACAGAATTTAATAAAGCTGAAATTAAAGGTACAACAACACAAGAAATTCCTTTCCCGATTAAAGATAAGGATGTTTCTATTACAGTTGACTTTAAGCCTAATGTACAAACAGCTACGAATAAAAAAGGGTTACCTGATAGACCAATTAATACAAATGAAATTAATTGGAAAGTAGAAATGAACAAAACGAAAGACACCCTTAAAAACGCTGTTTTTAAAGATAACATTCCACAAGGTACAAGCTTAAATAAAGATTCTATTAAAGTTTATTATTTAGAAGTTGATGTTAATGGGAATGTAACGCGTGGTGCAGAAGCTGAGCCAACAGATTACAATATTATTTCATCAGATGGCTCAAAATTGGAGATTGCTTTCAAAGATTCTATCAATAAAGCATATCAAATCGAATATGCCACAAAAATTACCGATGAAAATATTAAAAGCTTCCGAAATAACGTTACGATAACGAGTGATAATCAAAAGCAACAAAACGCAAGCTCTACTGTAACGGTTTCTCGTGGTACACACTTAAATAAAACAAGTAAATATGATCCAAAGACGCAAACAATTGAGTGGACAATTACTTACAATGGTGATCAAAGAGAGATCAAAAAAGCTGATGCGATTTTAAAAGATATTTTTGACGATACACACGAACTAGATGCAAATTCTATTGTTGTGAAAAACGCTTCATATAATGAAAAAGGAACGCTTGTAACAGGAGACGCTGTTAATAATTACACTGTAAGTAACAAGAAGAATGGATTCGATTTACAGTTTAACGATGATATTAATAGTGCTTATGTGATTACCTATAAAACCAAGCCAACTAATAAAGTTATAGAAGATGGAAAAGTAAAAAATACAGTTACAGCTGATAATGATTCAAGTAAAGAAAATGAAGCTAGCTTCAAGCAGCAAAATATTATGAAATCTAATAATAAAGCTGAAACAAATTATAAAGACAAAACAACAACTTGGACAATTATAGTAAATAATAACAACTATCCATTAAACAACGCGATCATTACGGACACCTTTGATCATGGTGGATTACAATTAAAAGATAAGAAACTAGAAATTAAAGACGGAAATTATACCCTTCAAGCTGGGACTGACTATGTTTTAGATGCAACAGATAAAGGCTTCAAAATTACTCTTATAGGTGCGTATCAGTCTAATATGACAAAGACATTAGTCGTAAAATATACGACAGACTTTGATTATACAAAGCTAGAAAGTGGTAAAACTTCATTTAAAAACACAGGTAACCTATCTTGGATAGATACGGATTCTAATCCACAATCAAATAAAGTTGAAGCTAATTTCGATCCTGATACTTTCACAAAAGCAAATGGTTATAAATACGGTTCTTATAACGCCCAAACGAAGGAAATTACTTGGATAATAGGCTTTAACTATAATAATGTTGAGATTAAAGATCCTTATGTTATAGACGTAATACAAGATAAACAAAAGTTAGTGCCTGGATCCATTGAAGTGCGCGATATGATTTTAAATGGAAATCCTGATAATGCACAACCTGGTAATGCTGTACCAACTGAGAAATATGAACTTGAAGAACCTACAGAGAAAAATAAAAACACCCTAAAGGTTCATTTCAAACAATCAATTAATTCACCTTACTATATTATCTTTAAAACAAGCCTTGATGGTGAACTTATCCAAGGCACCTACAAAAACGAGGCAGATTTAAAAGATGGCTCTAAAATTGTAAACACCCTTACAGGTGACACTCAAGTAAATAAAGGTGGCAGCTTCGTTACTAAAAAAGCTGTGCAAGACGACAACTATATTAATTGGAGTATCGCAATTAACGAAAGCCAATCAACCATTGCAGATGCGGTTGTAACAGATGACCCCACCGAAAATCAGGTAATTGTGGAAGATTCATTCCACTTATATCCTACAACTGTTGATCCATATGGAAATTTAACAAAAGATACAGTAAACGAATTAAAAGAAGGAACAGACTATAAACTCAAAATAACAACAGACAATAATACCGGAAAGCAACATTTCGAAATTGCCTTCTTGAAAAAAATTGATCGAGCTTATATTTTAGAATATCGCTCACTTATTAATGCAGACGATAAAGAAAAAGTAAGTAATAAAGCGAAAATCACAGGCAATAAGTTGACAGTTAAAAACACAGAAACTACTGAAACGATTGAAGTGAGAATGTCTTCTGGTTCAGGCGGAGGATCTGCTACCAAAGGTCGTGGAAACCTTGAAATTATAAAGGTAGATAACGACAATAAGAACGTACTATTAGCTGGGGCAGAATTTACTTTATACGATCGTACAGGTAAAACTGTTATCCGTAAAATTGCAACAGACAAAGACGGTATCGCTAAATTTAATAATTTAAAACGCGATAAATATTTATTGAAAGAAACAAAGGCTCCTGAAGGCTATGTAATTAGCTGGGATTTAAAACAAGGGAAAATTGTTGAACTTGGTACACAAGAGACTACAACATATAAACTTGCAAATAAGAAGTTTATCGGGAAAGTAGTTTTAACAAAATCTGATGACCTGAACAAAAACGCAACACTACAAGGCGCCGTTTTCACACTACTAGATAAAGACAAAAAAATAATTCCAGAACATGAAAAATTAACAACAAATAATAACGGACAAATTATTATAGATAAACTAAAACCAGGAACTTACTACTTACAAGAAACGAAGGCTCCTGAGCATTATCAATTAGATAGCAAACTTATTCCGTTTACTATCTCTGAAGATCAAACAACAGTAGTAAACCGAACTGCGACAAATAGTTTAACTAAAGGATCTGCTCTTTTAACAAAAGTGGATAATTATAATAAAACTTTAGCAGGGGCAGAGTTTACTGTTCAGGATCGCAACGGAAAAAATATTCCTGGATATGAGAAATTAACAACAAATGAGCATGGACAAATAGAAGCAAAAGATTTACGCCCTGGTAAATACCAATTTGTCGAAACAAAAGCTCCTGAGCACTATGAATTAGACAAAACGCCTATTCTATTTGAAATAGAAAAAAGCCAAACTACAGCCGCTTCTATTACAGCAAAAAATGCTTTAATTAAAGGTGGCGTTACGTTAACAAAAGTGGATGATATTGATGGCACTACCCTTGAAGGTGCGATATTCAAAATTGTTAACGACAAAAATGAAGATGTCCGTACAAACTTAAAAACAGAAAAAGATGGAACTTTGAACGTTAAAGATTTAGATCCTGGTGATTATCAATTTATTGAAACAACACCACCTAAATACTATGACTTAAATAAAGAACCAATTCCGTTTACAATCGAGAAAAGTCAAACAAGCATTATCTCAATTACTGCAAAAAACAGTTTAACAACAGGTGCTGTTGAGCTATTAAAAGTCGACGAATTTGATAAAAAGACTCCCCTTGCTGGAGCTATGTTCAAAATCGTGAATGATAAGAACGAAGACGTTCGTACAGAATTAACTACCGATACAAACGGAACTGTTAAAGCTTCTGACTTACGTCCAGGCAAATACAAATTTATTGAAACAAAAGCTCCTGAACATTATGAACTGCGATCAACACCAATTGAATTTACAATTGAGAAAGGTCAAAAAACACCGATTGTTATTACAGCTGAAAATGGTCTACTACCAGGCGATGTTGAACTAACAAAAATCGATGATACTGATGGCACTGTACTTACAGGTGCCGTATTCAAAATTGTTAATAACAAAAATGAAGATGTCCGTACAGAATTAGTTACGAATCAGGAAGGTAAAATTATTGCTACTGGTTTACGTCCAGGTAACTATAAATTTATCGAAATGAAAGCTCCTGAGCATTATACCTTAAATAAAACACCGATTGAATTTACAATTAAGGAGAGCCAAGCGACTGCTATTAACGTTACAGCTACTAATAGCTTAATAAAAGGCGGTATTGAATTAACAAAAGTTGATTCTGTAAATGCTAAGGAAACCCTTGAAGGTGCAGTATTTAAAATTGTTAATGACAAAGGTGAGGATGTTCGTACGGAACTTACTACTGATAAAGATGGTAAATTAGTAGCACAAGACTTACGCCCGGGTAATTATAAGCTAATCGAGACGAAGGCTCCAACTTATTACGATGTAAATGTAGAACCTATTGAATTTACAATCGAAAAAGGACAACAAAAACTCCTTCCACTTACATTTAAAAATAGTTTAACGAAAGGAAAAGTTAAACTTATTAAAGAAGATGATGTGGAAAGTAGTAAAGCTCTTGCCGGCGCTGTATTCACATTGCAAGACGCAACTGGAAAAGAAATTATGAAAGATTTAACAACAGATGATTACGGAGTATTAGTTATTCCTGATTTAGCACCAGGGGATTATCAATTTATCGAGACAAAAGCCCCTGAACATTATAAATTAGACAAAACACCTATTAAGTTCACAATTAAAAAAGGTAGTAAGGAAGATCTTCCTATCCCTGTTACTGTAAAAAATAGTTTACTTACAGGTGGCGTCACTTTAACAAAAGTTGATGATGTTGATGGCACTACTCTTGAAGGTGCAGAATTTATAATTGTTGACGCTCATGATACTAAAAAAGTAATTCGAAAAGGTTTAACGACTGATAAAAACGGTAAAATTACTGCTTCTGATTTACGTCCTGGAGACTATCAATTTGTTGAAGTAAAAGCTCCAAAAGACTATACCTTAAGCAAAGACCCTATTCCGTTCACTATCGAAAAAAGTCAAAAAGAGAATATTACTGTTACCGCTACTAATAGTTTAAAGAAAGGTGCAGTAACATTAACAAAAATCGATGACATCGATCGTACGATGCTCGAAGGTGCAATCTTTAAAATTGTTGATATGAACGGTAAGGAAGTTCATACGAATCTTGTTACAGATAAAAACGGAAAAGTTTCTGTTTCTGATTTACGCCCTGGGGACTATCAGTTCATTGAAACAAAAGCTCCTGAGCACTATGTATTAGATGAAACAACGATTCCATTTACAATTGAAAGAAGTCAAACGAAAGAGATCAATGTTACAGGCAAAAATGCTTTGAAAAACGGTAGCGTTGAACTAACAAAGATTGACGATATTGATATAACTACAAAACTTGCTAACGCCGTATTTAATTTATTAGATGCAGACGGAGAGCTAGTTAAAGAAGGCTTAAAAACAAATGATGAAGGTAAAATTGTTGTTGAAAACCTACGTCCTGGTACGTATCAATTCGTTGAAACAATTGCTCCTGAACATTACGTTTTAGATAAAAAACCTATCCTATTTACAATTAAAAAGAGCCAAACTGAAACTCTTCATATCACTGCTACAAATGCTTTAACAAAGGGTGCAGTTAAACTTTCTAAAGTAGACGATGTTGATGGCACTGTTCTTAAAGATGCAGTATTTAAAATTGTTAATATGAACGGTGATGTAGTTCATAAAGACCTTGTTACAAATGAACAAGGAATAATCGAAATTAACGACCTACGTCCTGGTGATTACCAATTTATCGAAACGAAAGCTCCTAAGCATTACGTTTTAGATGAAACACCAATCAAATTCACTATTGAAAAAGGACAGAAGAAAGCTATTTCTTTAACTGCTACAAATAGCTTAAAACAAGGTAGTATCGAATTACTTAAAGTTGATGATTTAAACACTCAAACAAAACTTGCTGATGCGGTATTTAATTTACTGGATCAAGATGGCAAAGTACTTAAAACAGATTTAAAAACAAACAGTGAAGGTAAAATCGTTATCGAAAACTTACGTCCTGGTACGTATCAATTCGTTGAAATAACGGCTCCTGAACACTATGATTTAGACAAAAAACCAATTATATTTACAATTGAAAAAAGCCAAAAAGATATTGCTACCGTTACTATGAAAAATAGTTTAACAAAAGGCGGCGTGGAACTTTCTAAAGTGGATAGCGTCGATGGCACTACTCTTGAAGGCGCAGTATTTAAAATTGTTGATATGAATGGTACTGTAATTCGCAAAGATCTTGTTACGAATCAACAAGGTAAAATTAGCGTTTCTGACCTACGTCCTGGTGATTATCAATTCATCGAGACAACGGCTCCGAAACACTACGATTTAAACAAAGAGCCAATTCCATTCACAATCACAAAGAGCCAAGCTGATCCTATCTCCGTTACAGCTACAAATAGCTTAACGAAAGGCGCTGTGGAACTTTCTAAAGTGGATGATGTAGATGGTACTGCTCTTAAAGATGCGGTATTTAAAATTACCGATATGAATGGTAACGACATTCGTACTGAGCTTACAACAGATGTACATGGAAAAATTTCTGTTTCTGATTTACGTCCTGGGGACTATCAGTTTGTTGAAACGAAAGCTCCTGAACACTATAAATTAAATAGTACACCTATTAAGTTTACAATTAAGAAAAGCCAAAAAGAAAAGCTCCAAGTTACTGCTACAAATAGCTTAACTGAGGGTGCTGTAGAATTAATAAAAGTGGATGATATAAATCCAGATACAAAACTTTCTGATGCAGTGTTTAACATCATCGATGCGAAAGGTAAAATTGTTCGCACTGATTTAACTACTGATAAAGATGGTAAGATTACTGCTACGAACTTACGCCCAGGAGACTATCAATTCATTGAAACGAAAGCTCCTAAGCATTACGATTTAAATAAAAAACCTATTAGCTTCACTATCGAGAGAAGTCAACCAACTCACGTTTCTGTTACTGCTAAGAATGGCCTAACAAAAGGTGGCGTAGAATTAACGAAAGTTGACTCTATAGATAAGAAAGAAATGCTAGAAGGTGCGGTATTTAAAATTACTGATCTGAACGGTAACGACATTCGTACGAATTTAGTTACCAATAAAGACGGAAAAATCATCGCTAAAGACTTACAACCAGGAGACTATCAATTTATTGAAACAAAAGCTCCTAAACATTACGACTTAAATGAAGAACCAATTAAGTTCACAATCGAAAGAAGTCAAACAAAGCATGTCTTTGTTACAGCTATTAATAGCTTAACGAAAGGTAGTGTTGAATTAATTAAAGTTGATGATGCCAAGCAAAACACAACACTTGAAGGTGCAGTATTTAAAATTGTTAATAAGGATGGACACGATGTTCGTACCGATTTAACTACTGATAAAAACGGCCGTTTAGTTGTGGATGAATTACCGCCAGGAGACTATGAGTTTATCGAAACAAAGGCTCCTGAACACTATGACTTAAACGAAACACCTATTAAGTTCACAGTTAAAAAAGGCCAAGAAAAAATCGCCTCTGTTACTGCTACGAATAGCTTAACTAAAGGCGCAGTTGAATTAACTAAAGTTGATGACATCGACGGTACTACTCTTGAAGGGGCTATCTTTAAAATTGTAGATATGGGCGGTAAGGATGTTCGTTCTGATTTAACTACTGATAAAGATGGTAAGATTTCTGTTTCTGATTTACGTCCAGGAGATTATCAGTTCATTGAAACGAAAGCTCCTAAGCATTATGACTTAAATCAAAATCCTATCAAGTTTACTGTTGAAAAGAGTCAAACTGCTAAAGCTTCTGTTACTGCTACTAACAGCTTAACTAAAGGCGCAGTTGAATTAACTAAAGTTGATGACATCGATGGTACTACTCTTGAAGGGGCTATCTTTAAAATTGTAGATATGAACGGTAAGGATGTTCGTTCTGATTTAACTACTGATAAAGATGGTAAGATTTCTGTTTCTGATTTACGTCCGGGAGATTATCAGTTCATTGAAACGAAAGCTCCAACTGGCTATGATTTAAACATTAAACCAATTCCTTTCACAATTACGAAAGGACAATCTCAGGTTACCTCTGTTACAGCTTTAAATAGTTTAACAACAGGTTCAATTGAGTTAACTAAAGTTGATATTGATCACCATGGAACACTTGAAGGTGCCATTTTCAATATTTTAGACCAAGATGGAAAAATCATCCGAGAAGGTTTAAAAACAGACCAACACGGAAAAGTAATCGTAAATGATTTGAAACCTGGTAATTATCAATTAGTAGAAACACAGGCTCCTAAAGGCTATCAATTAGATGCATCACCAATAAACTTTACAATTGATAAAGCCCAAGCTACGCCACTACAAATTACAGTTTCAAATAAAAAGATTGAATCTTCGTCAGGTGGAGATGACAAGCCGGTTACTCCTCCAAATAAAGAAGAAAACAAAGGCAATGAAACATCTGAGAAACACAAAAACGGAATTTCCGAAGAAACATCAAATGAAACAGATAACAAACAGCAAGATGATCGAAATACGGATAAACACCTTCCGAATACAGGTCATAAAGAAGATCCTACACAAACAGTAGGTATCATTCTTCTACTAGCTGGATTATTAAGTATTTTAGCTACAAAACGCAAAAAACATTATTAATAATGTTTTCACATCCAATCAATCTCTCAATTGATTGGATGTTTTTTTATACAAAAAGGACGATACATAAAGTATCGTCCTTTTAACGGGGTGAGGCTGCCCAAAAGTACGGAAAACCTTTGAACAGCCTCTTATTTTCATATGGATGCCTTACATATATCACTGATAATAATTATGAAATGCGGAAACATAATTACCATCAACTGATTCAAACATGAGAAATGAAACCCTACAGTGGTTCCATTCCTCTACATAATCTAAAGTTTGGGTACACTAGATTCATGCAATGTAGGAGCTTTCAGAGTAGAAAGCGAACCTTCGTTTAAAATGATAGCATACATATCTCCCTCAAAAATATGCAAATATGCATATATCGTTTTTATTTCTCAATGTCAGAATATTGAAAAATAAAAGATACGAAGGTAAAATAAGGTCATTATCCGTCTTCTTTTGTCAGTCAGAGAGAATAGAAGAATAGGAGAGGAAAAAATGAGAAAATCATTGAAACAAAAAATAGTAAGCTCTTTGCTTGCTGTATCACTCGCTGTTAGCTTAGCTCCAATTGGGCAAGCAAAAGCGGATTCCACGTCAGAGGTTACACAAACTCCATCTATTACAAAACAGATTGATCCAAACCGCGCAATTGAACATGTTCGTTTCTTATCTGAAACAATTGGTCCTCGCCCTGGTGGAACAAAATCCGAAGAATGGGCTTCTCGTTACATTGGTATGCAGCTTAAATCAATGGGCTATGAAGTAGAATATCAGCCATTTCAGGTACCCGATCAGTACGTTGGATTCATTGAATCACCACTATCAATAAAACGTAATTGGCAAGCTGGTGCTGCTCCTAATTCACTAATTTCTACAGAAGCTGTTACAGCTCCCCTTATCTTTGTTCAAGGTGGGACAAAATTAGAAGATATTCCAAATGAAGTAAACGGTAAAATTGTTTTATTTGAAAGAGGAACAACTGTCGCTGATTATAATAAACAAGTTGAAAATGCCGTTAGCAAAGGTGCAAAAGGCGTTCTTTTATACAGTTTAATTGGAGGACGCGGAAACTATGGGCAAACTTTCAATCCTCGTTTAACGAAAAAACAATCTGTACCTGTATTTGGCCTTGCTTATGCGCAAGGAAATGCATTTAAAGAAGAAATTGCGAAAAAAGGAACTACAATCCTTTCTCTAAAGGCAAGACATGAATCTAAATTAACATCTCTAAATGTTATCGCAAAAAAGAAACCAAAAAAGAGTACAGGTAATGAAAAAGCAGTTGTTGTAAGCTCGCACTATGATAGTGTTGTCGGAGCACCTGGCGCAAATGATAATGCTTCTGGAACTGGATTAGTATTAGAACTAGCTCGTGCTTTTCAAAATGTAGAAACTGATAAAGAAATTCGTTTTATTACCTTTGGTTCTGAAGAGACTGGCTTACTTGGTTCGGATTATTATGTGAATAGTTTATCTCAAAAAGAACGTGACCGTATTTTAGGCGTCTTTAATGCTGATATGGTTGCAACAAATTATGATAAAGCAAAGAATTTATATGCTATGACACCTGATGGCTCTACAAACTTTGTAACAGACGCTGCCTTGCAAGCAGGTAAACAACTAAATAATGACCTCGTCCTACAAGGTAAATTCGGTTCTAGTGATCATGTTCCATTTACTGAAGCTGGTATTCCTGCTGCTCTATTTATTTGGATGGGTGTCGATAATTGGAATCCATTAATCTATCATATCGAGAAGGTATACCATACACCTCAAGATAACGTATTAGAAAACATTTCACCTGAACGAATGAAAATGGCATTAGACGTTATCGGAACATGGGTTTATAACTCGCTTCAAAAACCTGTTACTCAAACTGAACAGAAAGCTGCCTAATCATTTAAAGACCACTGATTTTTATCAGTGGTCTTTTATTGAGAAAAAATATATATGCATAAAAGCATATTTTATCCTACTCATTATCGTATACAATATTAACTGTAACAATACCGATTACAACTTATAAGGAGGCTTTTTCTATTATGAAAAAAATGATTTTAGTAGGTGCGTTAACTTTAGCAGGAATTACCGGCGCTACCGCGTTTATTCCTGAAACAAAAGTCGCTGCTGCCGCTCAAGAACAAAGCTTTACAAAATTTTATTCTTTGCAAACTGGAGGTAGTTCTGAACAAGAACCTATTTTCCTTCAAAAGGGACAAGAGTTAACAATTCAACCTAACAGCAAAACTCCTAGTTACAGTGTTTATGACTCAAATCATAACCTTATTGGACGTTATTCTGATGGTTACGGCCGAATTTTCACTGCAAAAACAGATGGAAATATGTACGTTCAATTTCATGCACCTTACGTTTACTATAGTCCTGTTAGCTTTTCTGTCACTTATACAATCCAATAAAATAAAGGGCCTTTCTCAGGGGCCCTTTATTTTGCTTCCCAATTCACTTTTACAAAACCATCTTTCACCATTAAACCACTTATACTAAATACATACTTTTCATTTGCTTTTAATGTAGCTTTAAAAGTACCTTTTTTCGATTCACAGATTTCTTTTAACTCTCTTATACCTTCTCCTTTTCCTTTCCTTTCATACAAGCTAAAGCATAAATTCCCACGTTTTGCATCTGTTTCATAAGAAAATGTTACTTCTGTATCTTTTGCATACTCAAGTTCAATATCTTTCCCAGCAATATCCCATGATGAAAATTTTGCCTCATAACTTGTCTCCCCTTGCTTCTCCTTTTCTAAATATATATCACCAGCTCTCCACATATCATCTAACGTTTGAACAAAAGCAAAGCCGCTAAGTAATACAAACATCGCACTTGCAAATATAACAACTAATGTTACCTTTTGCTTTTTCATACTCTTCATCGTATATTCTCCTTCTATTTTCTTGTTACTTCTTCGTATCATATATAACAAAACTCCAATAAAAAATGGCAATACAATCGCTATAATACTCCACCACTTACTTATTCCACGCGTTTTCGCATCTGTATACACCCATGATGCTACACATACTAAAAGTGCTATAAAAGCCAAAAACATTGTAATCCCAGCTATCTCAAATACTACAAATGGATTAGCGAACTCTATCATGTAATTTATACTCCTTCTTTAAAAATGACTGTATGACAACATATATAGGAATGTATAGGTGCATCATAATAACTATCGTTATAATGACAGATATTTTATGATCCAAATGACTAACAAACTGCTCTAGGGTGACTGTTAATACAATCATCCAAATAGCATGAATGAAAATAACCCATTTCTTCTCTAATTTCCGAGCATTTCGCACGCTCTGTTTCGTATGATTTATCAGCTCTTCACTAGGAATCATCTCTCCCGCTAAACTACTTTTTATCTTTTGATTAAATTTATCTTCCTTCATAAACGAACCCCTCCAAATGTTCTCGCATTTGCTTCTTCGCATAATTAAGGCGGTATTTTACTGTACCAATTGGTATATTTAATATTTCACTCATTTCTTTATAAGAATATTGTTCATAATAGTAGAGTACGAGCACAGTTTTATACTTTTCATTCAATAACTGTATAACTTCCCGTATCATTTCCGCTTCCACTTTTTGAATAATTTCTTCTGATATATTCACTTCATCTGCGAAATCTATTTCTCCACCATCTTCTTTATGAAACAAATCCAATATTCGATCTTTCCATCTTTTTTTCTTACGATAAAAATCATAAAACGTACGAACACAAATTGTAGTAATCCACTTTTTATAATTATCCACGCAAGAAAGTTGGTGCCTAGAGGAAAAAACTTTTATCCAAGTCTCTTGAAAAATATCTTCCGCATCTTCTTTCGTTTTCGCTAACTTATAGCATAAGGAATATATTTGCTGCTTATATATATCAATTAATTCTTCTACCTTTTCTTCCATCATAAGCCTCCTGTCATTTATATAAGACGACGCAAATTCTCCTTTTGTTTGATAAAATTTTATTTTATTATTCTTTCCATACAAAAAGGCAATCACAACATCGTGTGATTGCCTTTTATTTAAAAACGAAAGTCCGCTTCCGCTTTTCTTTATTGTCCAGCTCCAGCGGCTAGAATACTCGGTGGCTTCGCGCCTTCCTCCGAGGCAAAGTACGCCTCTCTGTCAGGAGCTCCATCCCCCCTCCTATTTTGAGCGAGCCGCTTCCACTTTTCTTTATTACATTTTTTCCGGTGCAGATACTCCTACGATTGCTAATGCATTTTGAAGTGTAGTGCGTACTGCTTTCATTAACTCGTAACGAGCTTTACTTAATTCTAAGTTATCTTGGTTCAATACTTTTTCTGCATTGTAGAAGCTGTGTAATGCTGCTGCTAATTCAAATGCATAGCTTGTAATGCGGTGTGGCAGACGTTTTTGTGCTGCATCCGCAACTACAGCTGGGAATTCACCAAGTTTTTTCAGTAACTCTACTTCTTTCTCAGAAGTAACAAGTTTGTAATTCACGTCTCCATCTCCAGCTAGTCCTAACTCTTCACCTTGACGAAGGATACTGCATACACGAGCATGAGCATATTGTGCATAGTATACTGGGTTTTCATTAGATTTTGATACAGCTAAGTCCATATCGAAGTCTAAATGAGAATCACCGCTACGCATCGCGAAGAAGTATCTCATTGCGTCCACGCCTACTTCTTCCATAAGCTCACGAAGTGTAACTGCTTTACCTGTACGCTTACTCATTTTCATTTTTTCACCATTTTGGTACAGTTGTACCATTTGGATGATTTCTACTTCAAGTGTTTCTTTATCGTAACCTAGCGCTTGAATAGCAGCTTTCATACGAGGAATGTAACCGTGGTGGTCAGCACCCCAAATGTTGATTAGCTTATCGAAACCACGCTCTAATTTATCGCGATGGTAAGCAATATCTGGCGTTAAGTATGTGTAAGAACCGTCATTTTTAATTAATACACGGTTTTTGTCGTCACCGTAAGTCATTGAACGGAACCAAGTTGCTCCGCCTTCTTCGAAGATTTCGTCACGCTCTTTTAATACAGCAAGTGCAGCATCAATTTTTCCGTTTTTGTATAATGATGTTTCTGAGAACCATACATCAAATTTAACACGGAAGCTCTCTAAATCTTTTTGAAGTTTTGCTAACTCATATTTCAAACCATATTCACGGTAGAATTCATAGCTTTCTTTTTCATCAGCTTTTGCGTAACGATCGCCAAACTCTTCAGCTAAACGTTTACCGATTCCAATGATATCCGCACCATGGTAACCGTCTTCTGGCATTTCTTTCTCTAAACCTAAAGCTTGCATGTAACGAGCTTCAACAGAAAGAGCTAAGTTATGAATTTGGTTACCAGCATCATTAATATAGTACTCACGAGATACATCGTATCCTGCTTTTGCTAATACGTTACATAAAGTGTCACCTACTGCCGCACCACGTGCATGTCCTAAGTGAAGGTCACCTGTTGGATTCGCAGATACGAACTCAACTTGTACTTTTTCACCTTTACCAGTATTCGTTTCACCGTAAGCTTCACCAGCGTTTACGATTGTTGGAATTAAATCTGTTAAGTAGCTATTATCCATATAGAAGTTAATAAAACCAGGACCAGCGATTTCGATTTTTTCAATAGAAGCTTTTGCTTTATCGAAGTTTGCAACTAGTTCTTCTGCAATCATACGAGGTGCTTTTTTCGCAACGCGTGCAAGTTGCATTGCCATGTTTGTAGAGAAGTCACCATTTGTTTTATCTTTTGGAGATTCTAATACAACGTTTGGAATCTGTTCTTCTGTCGCTAATTCTGCCTTTAATACAGCAGCTTGAATTTCTTCTTTAATCAATCCTTTTACCTGTTCTAAGGAATTCATTATTTTGCCTCCTTCAAATTAATTGTAATTGTATATCTGCCAGCTTCTTGTTCACTTAGAAGCAATGCGTACGTTAAGAAGAGTTGTCCTTTTTTCTTTTCATCCGACCATTTAAAAAGAACGTTATCAGTTTTCGTTTGCAGTGCAAACGTACCAAGTTCACTCGTATACGTACCCGTTGTCCATTCACCTTTCACATGCGTCTGACGCATAGAAATAGCACCTGAACGCATAATGAGAACTTGTTCATCTTGAATTTTAATAATTGTTTTCACTTCGCCTTGTTCGTTCGGCTCCTGGAATGTTACATATGTACCTTGACCTTTTACATAGTATTGACCATTTGCTTCAAAAGCAACGGTTTCCTTCCTCGCCCCTTCACGGATTTCTGTTACGAAATGAACGTGTACCGGCAAGCCTGCAAGTTGTTTCTTCACGTCTTGCACACCTTTCAAATGTTATAGATATTAAATATTACTTATAATAAATCACTTTTCCTATCATATCAAAAAAAGACGCTGTCTGTCTGCTGAAAAATCAGGAAAACTCCATTTCAAAAAATAATTCACTTCTACTTTATTTCATGTGATAAAATATTTTTTAAATCTAAATATTCTTTTAATTCGAGAGGTGAATTCAGTGATACCAACAAAGTTAAAAAAGGGTGATGAAATACGCGTGATTTCACCATCCTGTAGTTTAAGTATTGTTTCAAATGAAAATAGAAAACTTGCTATAAAAAGATTAACTGACATGGGCTTTCAAGTGACATTCTCAAAATATGCCGATGAGATAGATCGATTTGCTTCCTCTTCTATTTCTTCCCGCGTCCAAGACCTCCATGAAGCATTTAGAGACCCTAATGTAAAAGCTATTTTAACTACACTTGGCGGATACAACTCGAATGGTTTATTGAAACATCTCAATTATGATTTAATTCGTGAAAACCCAAAATTTTTCTGTGGTTATTCTGATATTACTGCCTTAAATAATGCAATTTACGCAAAAACGGGTCTCGTTACATATTCAGGTCCCCACTTCTCTTCATTTGGAATGGAAAAAGGACTCCATTACACGGCTGATTACTTTTTACAATGCTTAACCACTAATGAGCCTATTGAAATCATTCCGGCGGAAACGTGGAGCGATGATTCTTGGTATATGGATCAGGAAAATCGAGAATTTATTAAAAATGAAGGGTATGTTCCAATTCAAGATGGGGAAGTGACAGGAGAAATTATCGGTGGCAATATGAGCACACTTAATTTACTACAAGGCACACCATATATGCCAAACTTAAAGGGCAAAATTTTATTCCTTGAAGAAGACAGTTTAACAGGAAAATCGACGCTTAAAACTTTTGATCGCTATCTACATTCCCTTATGCAGCAACCTAATTTTGAACATATAACAGGTATTGTAATAGGAAGAATGCAAAAAGAAGCAGAATGTACGATAGCGGATATTCAAGAAATGATTTCTTCAAAACCTGAACTTGCACATATTCCTATCATTGCAAATGCAAATTTTGGACATACAACTCCAATTTTTACTTTTCCAATTGGTGGACATGCCAAAATCATTTCTAACAAAGAAAATACATCTATCACTATTTTAACGCACTAAAAAAGGAGCGAACGATTCGCTCCTTTTATGGTTTTTCTATTTTTTGCAATGCTTTTTGCGGGATTGACTCTTTCGGTATTTCAGCCCATCCTTTTCCTTGCATACCTTTTGCATAAATTTTTATAAAAGCACCTGCATGCAATTCACGATTTACCATTCTTTTAATAATTTGTTGATTTCCGTCCTCTGTATACCCTTTAAATGTATACAAATACTCACCGTCTTTTTTCTCACCTTTATCTACAACCGCATAATAATCTTGTATTTCTTTATTTGAAAAGAAGTTGTCTACAAAAGCATGTACACCTTCTGTTTTTGTGTTTAAATAATACGCTGTTCCCCCTAAAATGATGGCGAATACAGCTAAAACTTTAATTACCAATTTCATACATGCGCCTCCTGTTTGCACTTCTTTCTCACTAGTATTATATCTATACTTTTATTATACGGAAAAGAGCATACTATACTCTATCTAAAAGTCTTACACTTTCCTTACATTATTGTAAGGGATTTTTTCTTACAGCAAGTTCCCAAGAAAAAATTTTTCCGTTTCATACACTTTTATATTATTATTGAATGATACGAATTTTTATCCCGCATTAACGGGCAGTAAGACTCCCACCCCCAAATGCGGTGAATACGGGAAAAGTCGGTGGGAAACAACTGCCCGTAAATGCCCGATTGGTTCAACTAATAATCAGTGGGAAGGGACAAAACACCCACTGATTAAAGTTTCACTTTATTACAAAAATCAAAGGAGACAATTTTCAAATGGCTATCTTGCAAGGTTTAGCACTATTACTTGTTGTACTTTGTCTATTTACACTTTTCAGTTACCGTGCACCTTACGGAATGAAGGCGATGGGCGCTTTAGCTAATGCAGCAATCGCAAGTTTTCTTATTGAAGCATTTCACCGTTATATAGGTGGAGAAATGTTTCATAATGACTTTTTACAATCAGTAGGAGAAGCTTCTGGTAGTATGAGCGGTGTCGCAGCAGCGATTTTAGTCGCATTAGCAATCGGCGTTTCCCCCGTATACGCTGTTTTAATTGGTATCGCTACTAGTGGATTCGGTATTTTACCAGGATTTTTCGCTGGATACGTTTGTGCCTTCGTCGTGAAATTTCTCGAAAAGAAATTACCAGCTGGTGTAGAGTTTTTGGCAATCCTATTTATCGCTGCACCAATCTCACGTGGAATGGCAATGCTTATGGATCCGCTCGTTAACGCAACACTTGGTAAAATCGGTTCTATGATATCAGTTGCAACTACAGAAAGTCCTATCATTATGGGTATTATGCTTGGTGGATTAATAACAGTTATTTCTACCTCTCCACTGAGTTCTATGGCACTAACTGCAATGCTTGGATTAACAGGTTTACCAATGGCAATTGGTAGTCTTGCCGTAGCAGCCTCAGCCCCGATGAACTTTATTTTCTTTAAGCGACTAAAAATTTGCTCAAAGAAAGACACAATCGCTGTAGCGATCGAGCCTTTAACACAAGCCGATGTTGTTTCAGCAAATCCAATTCCAATTTATGCAACAAACTTCGTTGGCGGTGCACTTGCCGGTATTATTACATCGCTATTCCAGCTTGTTAATAATGCACCAGGAACAGCATCACCAATTCCAGGTCTTCTTGTCCTATTCGGATTTAATGACGTTATAAAAGTAACGATTGCTGCTGTACTATGTGGAATCGTTACCACTATTGTCGGATACATCGGATCTATTGTGTTCCGCAAATATCCGATCCGCTCTGCTGATGAAATTCGCGGCATTAATTCGGAAGAGAAAGTTGCATAAGAAAAAGAGTTGTTCTCAAATGATGAGAATAACTCTTTTTTTGTCCAGCTGCAGCGGCTAGAATGATCGGTGGCTTCGCTTCTTCCTTTGAGGCAAAAAGCGCCTCTACGTCTGAAGCTCCATCCCCCTCACATTCTGAGCGAGCCGCTTCCGCTTTTACTTCTATCCAGTTACACCTCCTAGACCCTTGCGTCTAAGAACCTTCCCTGCCAAAAGGTAAAAAGCACCTTTTACAGGAAAGAACCTTAGTCACCGGGTCTAAACAGTCGGCTTCACTTTTATTTCACCCAACCGAGCAGCATTTCCCGCACGAATTTGCTTGCTGCGACTGGTGTTTGATCACTATGGTCGTAGACTGGAGCTACTTCTACTAAGTCTGCTCCAACTACATTTATATTTGAATTTGCAATTGCTACGATGGAATCTAATAATTCTTTAGATGTGATACCGCCAGCTTCTAACGTTCCTGTTCCTGGAGCGTGAGCTGGGTCTAATACATCAATGTCGATTGTGACATAGACTGGGCGTCCTGCAAGTTTCGGTAATACTTCTTTTAACGGTTCTAATACGTCAAATTTGTATAAGTTCATACCTACTTCTTTCGCCCATTCAAATTCTTCCTTCATTCCAGAACGAATTCCGAAAGAATATACGTTTTCCGGACCAATTAAATCACACACTTTACGAATTGGTGTAGAGTGGGATAAAGGCTCCCCTTCATACGATTCACGTAAATCAGTATGAGCATCCATGTGGATAATTGCTAAATCCGGATATTTTTTTGCCATTGCCTTAAAAATTGGCCAAGACACTAGGTGCTCACCGCCGAGACCTAGTGGAAACTTATCGGCATCTAAAAGTTTTGATACATACTCTTCAATCATGTCTAAGCTGCGTTGTGCGTTTCCGAATGGTAATGGGATATCACCCGCATCAAAATATTTTACCTCTTCTAGTTCACGATCTAAATACGGACTATATTCTTCAAGACCGATTGATACTTCACGAATACGTGCAGGGCCAAAACGAGATCCTGGACGGTAACTTACTGTCCAATCCATAGGCATCCCATAAATAACTACCTTTGACTCTTCAAAACTTGGATGACTTTTAATAAATACTTTACCTGAATAAGCTTCATCAAAACGCATATTCTTTTCCTCCTTATGTGGAACTTAAGGTATCCCAACCTTTCACTATTTCTCAAATTTGGAGCGAATTGCTCCTCTTTCTCGATTTACCGGGGTCTTCTTTTTAACAACAAGAAGACAATTTTCTTTACAGAAGTGTAAGTAGCTAGCATGTTCAAGTCTTCTGGACAAACACCTTAAATGAGCTACTCACACTTTATTTGTTCAAGCTCGATTTTCTTACTTAATTAAATCGCCAACAAATTTCGGTAATGCGAATGCTGCGTTGTGTAATTCTTTTGTGTAGTATTTCGTTTCGATTTCGTGGAAACGCTCTTCACTTACTTCTAGTGGATCATGTTTTTTAGATCCGATTGTGAACGTCCAAAGACCACTTGGGTATGTTGGAATATTAGCTGTGTATAAACGAGTAATTGGGAAAATCTCTTTTACATCTTTAAACACAGTCGTAATTAACTCTGGTGTGAACCAAGGGTTGTCCGTTTGCGCAACGAAAATACCGTCTTCTTTTAATGCTTTAGAGATTCCAGCGTAGAAACCTTTCGTAAATAAGTTTACTGCTGGTCCTACTGGCTCAGTAGAATCTACCATAATTACGTCGTATTCATTTTCGCTTTCTGCGATGTGTAGGAAACCGTCTCCTACTTTTACTTCTACACGCTCATTATCTAATGCGCCTGCGATTGATGGTAAGTATTGTTTAGAGTACTCAATTACTTTTCCATCAATTTCAACAAGAGTTGCTTTCTTTACACTTGGGTGTTTTAACACTTCGCGAATAACACCGCCATCGCCGCCACCAACAACTAATACGTTCTCAGGGTTTGGATGTGTAAATAAAGGTACGTGTGCTACCATTTCGTGATAAACGAACTCGTCCTTTTCTGTTGTCATAACCATGCCGTCTAAAATAAGCATGTTTCCGAACTCTTCCGTTTCAACCATATCAAGTTTTTGGAATTCTGTTTGCTCCGTATGTAATGTGCGGTTAATACGCGCCGTAATCCCAAAATGTTTTGTTTGTTTCTCAGTGAACCATAGTTCCATCGTACAATCACGCCTTTCAATGCAAATTTATAATGAGGACATCATTAATGTCCCCTAACAAAAATAAAACAAAACATCCAAAAAGTATAGTTAAAAGTACAAAAATACCGAAAATATATTTTAGTCAGAGGGTTCTAACATATATGTATAAAGAAAACCCTTTCTTAAGAAAGGGTTTTTGTCTCTAGTTCTACTGGTTTACGAATTGGAATTAGGATCATAATACAACCAACTAACACGACAATTCCCCCAACTAAAAATGGGCTTTGTGGTGAAACTGTGTGCCCGATAACTCCTGATAAAATTGGAGCAATCGCACCACCTAACCAACGAACAAAGTTATAAACACCTGACGTAACAGATCTTTCATAAGGTGAAATATCCATTACATAACTTGTATATAATGCATTGTTTAAACCAGATGCCAATCCTGATAAAACGATAAGAGTAATTTGTAACCACATAATTTTCACAAAGAATAGTGCAATTAAGAAAATCGCAAATACGAGTAAACTACCCTTCAATAATGTTTTTGGTTCATATTTCCCTTCTAGCTTATGTGCTAAAATTGCAGAACCGTAAGCTAACGCTAATCCCCATCCGCAAAATACAAAGCCTAATTGAATAGCTGATAAATGCATAATAAGTGGTGAATATGCTAACACGACAAAAAATCCGTAGTAGTATAGCATCCCTGAAATGGCACCTTGCATAAATGGCTTATACTTCACCAGGTTAAGTAATTCCCCCACGCCAGCAGCCTTACGCTTCACTTTTCGCTCTGGTTCTTTTACAAAAAAGAATACTAAAATAAATGCTAAGAAAATTAAAATACTCGTCGCGAAAAACGGATAACGCCAAGAATGTCCACCTAGTATTCCACCCAATAACGGCCCCCCAGCCATACCTAAACCGATCGCTGCTTCGTATAATCCTACTGCTTCATGAACTTCTTTACTTAATGCTATTAACAGCGTCATTGCTGTCGCAAAAAACATCGCATTTCCTAATCCCCATCCAGCGCGGAAAAGAGATAATTGAGCAATCGTTTGCGATATACCGCATATAAACGCAAATACAGTCACAATCGCAAGACCGATTGTCATCATTCGTTTATCACCAAATCTCGATGCAAATATACCGGCTGGTAACATCATGATTGCCATCGTTAAAATATAAGCGGTAAATAACATTTCAACTTGCCAATGCGTTGCACCAATTTTCTCAGCAATAATCGGCAAGATTGGGTCAACTACCCCTATACCCGAAAAGGCAAGAAAGGTAGCTACCACTGTAATCAATCTCCCTAGTTTTTGTTTGCTCTCCATTTTGATTACTCTCCTTTTGTACTCTCTAAAAATGTTACTGCACGATGTAAACTATCTTCAAGTTCTGCCTTTACACGTTGCATTTGCTCCATTTTTTCGTCTAACGTTTGCACTTGTTTTTCAAGCATATCTTTAATTTCTTGAATCACTTCGCGGTCGCGAGGGTTCTCGCTATTTCTTCTTTGTTCCATTCTTTCTTTTAATGATAAGAAATGTTGCATTTCTTGAAGTGTGATTCCTAGCACTTCTTTCGCTTCTACAATTCTTTTAATTCTTGCAATATCCTCATCCGTATACAGACGAATATTCCCCTCACTACGTTCCGGGGGATGAATTAAACCAATTTCCTCATAATAACGAAGTGTACGTTTTGTTAAACCAACTTGTTTTGTTACTTCATCAATTTTATACATGTTTATTCCTCCCTTCACTCAATTATTACATTTTACGTTAACGTTAACTTTTGTGCAACTGTTAGACTTTTGTAAATGTTTGTCATATTCAATTGTATTTTTCCTAAAGCAGTTTCATAATGAAAGAAAAGAGATAATAAGGAGATTTTCACATGAGTAAACCACTTATTTTCGCTCATCGCGGAGTAAAAGGAACACATCCCGAAAATACGATGATTGCCTTCCAAGAAGCTGAACGCATTGGCGCTCACGGAATTGAACTCGATGTCCATCTATCAAAAGATGGTGAACTTGTCGTAATTCACGATGAAACCGTCGATCGTACAACAACTGGCGTTGGACTTGTTTCGGAAAAAACGGTAGAGGAACTACAATCATTAGACGCCGGTAGCTATAAAGACCCTTCTTTCCATGAAGCAAAAATCCCAACGTTGCGCGAGGTTTTCATTTGGCTTTCCACAACGAACTTACAACTAAATATTGAATTAAAGACAGATGTTATTCATTACCCAAATATTGAGGAAAAAGCTGTTGCACTTGTGCGTGAATATCATCTTTCTAATCAAATTGTATTTTCATCATTTAACCATGACTCTGTTTCATTATTAGCAGAAATTGCTCCTGAAATCCCAAGAGCAATTTTATATGATACACCGATTACTGATCCAATTGCCGAAGCAAAACAGAGAAAAGCAAGTGGGTTACATCCAAACTTCCAGCTATTAACGAAAGAATTTGTGCATTTAGCACAAGAGCAAGGATATGTTTTCCGTCCATATACAATTAACGAATACAAAGATTTACAAACTATGATTGATTATGGTGTAGATGTCATCATTACCGATTGGCCAGCACGTGCCTTTGAGCTCCTTTCTTAATGGAAGGGGCTTTTTATTTTCGAAATTTCATTGTTTAAAATAAACGAAAACCCTCAATACTAATACAATAACGCTTGTATTAATGAGGGGCTGAAAAAAGATGGATCAAACTATGAATCCAAAACTTAAAAAATATAAACGTCTTTTCTTCACCGCAATGTTTTCTTGCGTCCTTTTCTTCGTTTTTTCTTTTTTTGTTATTATTATAGTTGCAAAAATTATGGGACCTCCTCCTGTTGCGGTCCCGCAAACAAGCGTCTTTTACGCAAACGATGATACTGTTATTGGACAAAGTAACGAAATTCAAAAACGTTACAATGTCTCTCTTAATGAAATTTCACCTTATGTAAAAGAAGCGACTCTTTCTATTGAAGATCAAAGATTTTATAAGCATCACGGCTTCGATGTGAAACGGATTGCAGGTGCAATTGTTGCTGATTTAAAAGCGATGGCAAAGGTACAAGGAGCTAGTACAATTACACAACAATACGCGCGTAATCTGTATTTAGATCATGATAAAACGTGGAAACGGAAATTATTAGAGGCAATGTACACTGTCCGCCTTGAAGTAAACTATAATAAAAATCATATTTTAGAAGGATATTTAAATACAATTTATTACGGACATGGCGCTTATGGAATCGAAGCTGCGTCCCGTCTATATTTCGATAAAACAGCAAAAGATTTAACATTAGCAGAAGCTAGTATGCTCGCAGGTATCCCGAAAGGGCCAAGTGTCTATTCTCCCTTTTTGAAAGAAGATCGTGCTAAAGGGCGACAAGCTCTCATATTAGATGAAATGGTAGAACAAGGATATATTACGAAGCAACAAGCAGCCTTAGCGAAGAAAGAGCCACTAACTTTTGCCTCATTAGATACGAAAAAAGTAGCAGAAGTCGCACCATATTTCCAAGATGCTGTACAAGCTTCGCTTCTTCGTGATGTTGGATTAGACGAACAAGCTTTACAACGAGGTGGCTTGCGAATTTATACAACGCTAGACCCTAAACTACAAGCTGTAGCAGAGCAAGCTGTAAAAGATCATATACCTGACACAACAAACATACAAACGGCTCTCGTCTCTATGAATCCAACGACAGGTGAAGTGGCTGCTCTTGTTGGCGGAACTGATTATACTACGAGTCAATTTAACAGGGCTACACAAGCCATTCGTCAGCCTGGTTCTACATTTAAGCCATTTCTATATTATGCGGCATTAGAACGAGGATTCACGCCTGCTACGCGCTTAAAAAGCGAATATACTGTATTTACTTTAGGTGACGGCGTTTCAAAGTATAAACCGAAGAACTATAAAGATTATTATGCAGATGATTTCGTAACGATGGCACAAGCTCTCGCAGTCTCTGATAACATATATGCTGTAAAAACGAATTTGTTTTTAGGAGATGACGCACTCGCAAAAACAGCGAAACAATTTGGAATTACAAGTGCATTAAAAGATGTGCCTTCTCTAGCTCTCGGTACATCACCAGTAAAACCAATTGAAATGGTTAACGCTTATAGCATGTTCGCAAACGGTGGAAAAGAAGTAAAACCTACTTTCATTCGCCGCATTATGGATCATGAAGGAAATATATTATATGATGCTCATTTAGAGAGTAAACAAGTTCTCGACAAGAGCAAAGCGTTTGTAATGCAAGAAATGATGACTGGTATGTTTAATAAGAAACTAAGCAGTTATGCCGCTGTAACTGGCCAATCGATGTTATCAAAATTATCAAGAACATATGCCGGAAAATCTGGTTCTACTGAAACGGATAGTTGGATGATCGGATTTACTCCGCAAATCGTAACAGGCGTATGGGTCGGATATGACCAACCTAAATCTATTTCAAACGTAGCAGAACAAGGGTATGCGAAGAAAATATGGACTGATACGATGGAGAAAGGCTTAGATGGACAGCCCAAAAAAGAATTTAAACAACCAGGTGACGTCGTAGCGATTAATATCAACCCAGAGAACGGTAAAATTGCTACAAAAAATTGTCCTATTTCTGTAAAAATGTACTTCGCTAAAGGTACCGAACCGACTGAATATTGTATGGATCACGTCGATGATAAAGAAGAATTTGAAAAAACGACTGAAGAAAAGAAAAAAACAAGTTGGTGGAAAAAATATCTTCCTTGGTAATAAAAATAGCTGACGGGCATCCGTCAGCTATTTTTTATTCGCTTAATAATGCACGGCGCAATTCTTCACTAGATTCGTTCCAAATCGCTTCATTATGTTCTTTCAAGAACGTACCAAGTACTTTTTTAGATGATTCATCCATATGTTCAACCATAATGTGACGCTTCATTGATTTATCCATTTTGTTTACGTGTTCTGGAAGTGATTTATATCCGCGGCGAATTTCACGGTCTACTGTCATTTCACAAGCTGTTACACCTGCGTAATAAGCACCAGTTGCAGTTCTTTCAATCGTTACCCAAACAAGCCAAAATGGTTTTCCGTTTGGAACTTCATCTTTATTTGTTAAAAACTTAATACCTTTTTCTACTGTACTACGCGCATGCATCGCACCGATATCAACGAATGCAGTTTTCTCTAGTACATCAACAAATACAGGTGAAATGTTTTCTAGGCTTAATGCCCCAACACCAAATCCACCATGTCCATCTGTTGAATCATTTTTCACGATATTAAAACCGATTTTTTTCTTTTTCTCTGTCATATGTAAAATCCTCCTCACTTAAAAATTATAAAAGGCCAAAAATAGGCGCAATGATACTTTGTAAAAACATTAATACATGCGGAATAACTACCTGGAAAATAGGTTGAATTGTGTAATTACTAAGCGGTGTAATAACGAGAATTAATAACGCAATCGCTCCATATTTTTCATACTGTGTCATTTTCGCGCGAATATTTGCTGGCGCTAAATCTTCCACTACACGATACCCATCAAGTGGCGGGATCGGTAATAAATTAAATACAAGTAAAACAATATTTAACATAATAAAGAGCTCAAAAAACTTTCCTAATGTTTCAGCTACTGCAACTGGAACTGCATCTAACACTCCAAATACTGCTAAGCTATACAAAATAATTAAACCAATTGCACTTAAAATTAAGTTACTAATCGGCCCTGCAATTGAAACTAATATGCCTGCAAGACGCGGTCTTTTAAAGTTATATGGGTTAACAGGAACCGGTCTTGCCCAACCGAATCCAAGAATTAATACTGCAATCAAACCAATAGGGTCTAAATGAGCCATCGGCGATAACGTTAAACGCCCTTGTCTCTTTGCTGTATCGTCCCCAAATTTATATGCAACATATGCATGTGCAAATTCATGAACGGATAATGCAATAATAATCGCCATTGCTACCAACGGAATTTCGTGCAATGGATATCTAAATAACTGATCCATACTTCATCTCCTCTTCCATATGTCAAAAAAAGAAATTATTTGTTTTTTCGATTGTTCTTCCCCATAATCCGCTATAATAAGAGTGTAACTTACATAAAAGGAGCGATTGTACATGCCATACGTAACAGTGAAAATGCTAGAAGGACGCACAGAGGAACAAAAGAAAGCTCTTGCTGAGAAAGTAACAGCAGCAGTAAGCGAAACAACTGGTGCTCCTGAAGAAAACATCGTTGTCTTCATCGAAGAAATGTCTAAAAACCATTATGCAGTTGGCGGAAAACGCTTAAGCGACAAATAATTTCAAGTTTTTTCATAAGAAGCAGCCATTAGCTGCTTCTTATTTTTTTCCTTCTAACAACTCGATAATTCTCTCTTTATATTTTCCTTTTCTTCCATCTTCATAGATTAAATCATGCGGATAGAATAATTTTTGATCCGTTCTCTTCTTACCTGTAATCGCCTCAACAATATCTGATTCACGTGAAAGCTCTCTAAGCTCTCCATTTGGCATAAGCAGTAAGATTGGCAGACGTTCTTCTTCTTCTCCTGCACGATAAAAGTCGTACGGTAAGTCTGATGTTGAATCAACTATTAAATAGTACTCCGGATCAAGTCCAATTTTTTTAAATAAGCTACTTAATTCCATCCAATTATCTAAGCCATGCTTATCTGTAAACTCTACATATTTAAATAGATTTCGATTCATAAAACGTCGGCATAAATCGCTTAAAATTAGATCTTCTTCGTCTTGCCATACTTGGAAGTAATAATACATAACGTTCTCGTCTAACTTTAAATAATCCTCTACTGTTACTTCTTCTTCAAATAAAGAATAGAAATGAACCGGATGATTTTTAAATGTATAATACTTCTCATGCAATGCTTTAGCACGGTGTAAAATCTTCGTTAAAATAACTTCAGCACTTCGCGTTACCGGATGGAAATATACTTGCCAGTACATTTGATAACGACTCATAATATAATGCTCAACAGCATGCATACCACTATTTTTAATAACTACTTGATTCCCGTACGGACGCATTACACGTAATATACGTTCCATATCGAAGTTTCCGTACTTTACGCCTGTGAAATAAGCATCTCTTAATAAATAATCCATACGATCCGCATCAATTTGGCTTGAAATCATACTAATCGCTAATTTATTAGTAGACGTTTTTGCAATTACATCTGCTACCTTTTGTGGAAACTCCTTATCAACACGACTTAATACATCATTAATCTCCGTATCGCCCACAATAATCTTTTGCGTAAATTTCTCATGATCTAATGAAAATACTTTTTCAAACGAGTGAGAAAATGGGCCGTGGCCGACATCATGAAGTAATGCCGCACATAAACATAACAATCTATCTTCAGCATTCCAATTTGGTCTGCCATCAAACACATCATCAATCATACGACGAATAATTTCGTATACACCTAACGAATGAGTAAAGCGACTATGCTCTGCACCGTGAAATGTAAAAAATGTCGTTCCAAGCTGCTTAATACGGCGCAAACGTTGAAATTCTTTCGTTCCGATTAAATCCCAAATAACACGATCACGCACGTGCACATATTTATGTACTGGGTCTTTAAACACTTTTGTTTCGCTGAGTTTGTCGTTTAAATATACCACTTTCCGACATCCCCCTTTCTTTACTACATTCTTACTTTATATTATAAACGAAATGAGAAACAGAAAGAAATGAAAGACTGTATTAATTCCCTTTATAAAAAGAAAAAATCACCTTTACCGAAGTAAAAGTGATTTCTTTTATACATTATTTCCCTAAAACGAACTCAGCAACTTCGTCTAAGATCATATCTTTCCCTAATGGGAAGTAACCTTTGTTTAAGTCTTCATTTTTAATTGTAAATACATGGTTGTTTTTAACAGCGTTCATGTTTTTCCAAATTGATTCTTCTTGGAATTCTTTTAAGCGCTGAGAACCGTCACCAGTTGTAAATACGAATAAGTAATCTGGGTTGTAATCGATTAAAGCTTCTTTTTGTACTTGCACTAACGGTTTATCAGTTGGTGTACCTTTAACTGCTGGTAGTTTTAAATCATTAAAGATTACGCTACCGTAACCGTAGTCACCGTATACGCGGAAAGCATTTGGATATGCAGCCATTTTCATAAATGTGGCTTCACCAGTTTTAGCGACGATTTTGTCATGTAATTTGCTTGCTTTTTCATCATACTTTTTGAACCATTCTTTTGTTTCTTTTTCTTTACCGAAGATTTGACCTACTTCTTCGAATTTTGGACGCCATTGATCTAACGGAGTGTTTAACATAACTGTTGGTGCAATTTTAGATAATTGATCATAAATCTTTTCTTGACGATTATTTACAAGAATTAAATCTGGTTTTGCAGCAGCTACTGCTTCGATGTTAATTTTATCGCCCCAAGCAGAACCAACTGGTTTAACGTCTTTTAGTTTCTTTTCAATATGTGCATCAATTTTTTCTTGAGATGTATTAGCAGTAATAACCGGTTTCATACCGAAAATTAATAATTCTTCTGTTGAACCACTAAGGTCAGCAATTTTTTTGGGGTTTGCAGGAATTTTAATTTCCCCTTTTGCATGTTTTACAGTGCGCTCTTCAGTCTTTGCATCTGCTTTCTTTTCTTCTTCTTTGTTAGAACAAGCTGCAAATAGTACAGAAGTTACAACTAATACCATTGCTAATAGTGCCATTTTAAAATTCTTCATGTTCCCACTCCTTCTAGCTGTATTTATCTTATAAGTTGCAATGAACTATAAGAAACGAAGATAACAATTAATCAATATATTTTTATTAATTGTTGTTAATAACCCATTCTAAAGGGCGTTCAACTTCCCATTCTTATACAAGAAGCTCAACGTCCATTAGAAGTCCCCCCTCTTCAGGAGGGGGTTCTACTTATGCTTTTTTACGCAATTGATTACTAATCATCGCTAAATCATATGTTAAACAAATTGGCTTACAGTTTACTGGACATGGAACGATTTGAGCTTCAATCTCAAATACGTTACGAAGTGTTTCACTTGTCATAACTTCATCTGGTGTTCCTTGTTTCATTAACTTACCTGCTTTTAATGCAATCATATGATCTGAGAAACGAGAAGCGTGGTTTAAGTCATGGATAACCATAACGATCGTTCTACCTTCTTCTTCATTTAATTTTTTCAATAAGTTTAATACTTCTAATTGATGAGCCATATCTAAGTACGTTGTTGGTTCATCTAATACAAGTAATTCTGTTCCTTGCGCAAGAGCCATTGCGATCCACACACGTTGACGTTGACCACCTGATAGTGCTTCTGCTGGACGATTCGCAAATTCTTTCATTCCTGTCACTTCAAGTGCCCAGTTAATGTAGCGATAATCCTCTTCTTTCAACGTGCCAAACCCTTTTTGATGAGGGAATCTTCCGTATGACACAAGCTCAAATACAGTAAGACCCGTTGGTACTTCTGCAGTTTGTGGTAAAATCGCCATTTTCTTTGCAATTTCTTTCGTTGGCTGTTTCTCAATTGCTTTTCCGTCAAGATAAACAGTACCTTGCTTTGCCTTCAAAATACGAGACGCCGTTTTTAATAATGTGGACTTCCCACAACCATTTGGTCCAATAATTGTTGTAATTTTCCCTTCCGGAATTTCAACTGTTAATCCATCAATAATTAAACCTTCATTATAGCCAACAGATACCGCATCTACCGCTAAAGTTGCCATACGAAAAGCCTCCCTTTATTTTGTCCTCATAAGTAAATAAATGAAATACGGTGCACCAATTACAGAAATAACAAGACCGACTGGTATTTCTGAAGTTGTTAGTACACTTCTTGAAATTACGTCTGCGAATAAAAGTAAAAACGTTCCTATTAGCGCAGCTGTGGGCAACATAATTTGATGCTTACCACCAACAAGGCGCCTTGCTAAATGCGGGGCCATTAAACCGATAAAGCCAATTCCGCCGGCAACAGCAACAGATGCACCTGCTAAACAAACTGCGATAAATAATAATTTACGTCTTTCTTTTTCTACGTTTACACCAAGGCCAACTGCTGTAGAATCGCCTAGGTTCATTACATTTAATATGTGTGCTTTACTTATAGCAAGAGGTAAGAAAATAACCATCCATGGAAGTACACTTAATACAAATTTCCAATCTGTACCCCACAGACTTCCCGCCAGCCAAATCGTAGCAAAACGAAAATCGTTAGATGTCATCTTCATAGAGAAAATTAAACTAACAGCTCCAAATCCAGCTGCAACGGCAATACCGACAAGTATTAATCGAGTCGATGAAACGCCGTCTTTCCATGCTAGTAAATAAATAATTACCGCTGCTAATATCGCTCCAACTAGTGCGAAAAATGGAAGAATGAATACAGATAAAAATGTACCAGTCCCTACTTTCCCGAAGAAGAAGTAGACGAATATAACAACTGTTAATCCCGCTCCAGCATTAATCCCTATAATACCTGGATCAGCAAGCGGATTTCTTGATAAACCTTGCAAAATCGCACCTGACATAGCTAAAGCAGATCCGACTAGTATAGCAATTACCATACGCGGCATACGGAATTCAAATAAAATAACAGACTGATCTTCAGCCCCTAGTCCAACCAATGACTTTAATACGTCCATTGGGGGTATTTTAAAAGTTCCTGTATTTAAACTAATAAGAAATATAGAAACGATTAGTCCTACTAAAATCGTTAATATAGAAATGTTCTTTTTTGTTAAGACACTCGTCCTCACATCTTTCCTCTCCCTTCATTACGTGCTAAGTAGAGGAAGAATGGAACCCCAATTAGCGCTGTAATTGCTCCAATTGGCGTTTCAAATGGCGGGTTAATAACGCGAGATAACATATCTGCACATTCAATTAACAGCCCGCCTAAGACCGCAGAACATGGAATAACCCATCTATAGTCCGAGCCTACAAGGAAACGAGTCATATGCGGGATTACAAGACCAACAAACCCTACTGATCCTGCCATGGAAACTGCGGAACCCGTTAAAACAAGAACAAGTACTGTTCCGATAAATTTAATTAATGTCGTATTTTGACCAAGTCCAATTGCAATTTCTTCACCGAAGCTCAAAATTGTAATATATCTCGACATCATAATTGCGATAAAAAGACAAACAAGGCCAATTGGCACTAACATATTAATGCTTTGCCATTTCACTCCAGCAACTCCGCCTGCATTCCACATGCTCACCTCTTGGGCAAGATTGAAATACAATGCGATTCCAGATGAAATTGCCCCTAATAAAGCACTAATAGCTGCACCTGCTAAAGCTAATTTCACAGGTGTTAATCCACCTGGTGAAGAAGACCCAATTCCATATACAATGCTTGCACCAAACGCAGCTCCAATAAAAGATGCGATAACAAACAGTAAATAAGGTGAATTAGGGAAAAATGCATACATAATTGCAATTCCAAATACAGCCCCATCTGTAATCCCCATTAACGATGGTGAAGCAAGTGGATTTCTCGTCATACCTTGCATAATTGCTCCTGATACCGCTAAAAAGGCACCTGCAACTACGCCCCCTATTGCTCTAGGCATGCGAAGCTCTTGAATTACATTATGATGTGTAATAGATCCATCAAACTGAAATACAGCTTGCCATACAGTCTTTAAACTAATATCTGCAGCCCCAAAAGAAATAGAAACTGCCATGCTTAAAGCTAACAAAATTGTACCCGCTACTAAAATAATAGAAGCGATGAGCGGTCTGCTCTTAATCTCTTTAACATTCTCTTCTTGCTGTTCTATACTGCTTGCGCTCGCTTCCATCCCTCAACCATCCTAACCAACAACATATATTTATTAAAATGAAATTTATTCTCAAATAGTAATAAAAAAATTAGGTGAATTGTTATTTTCCTGATAATGATTCTCAGAATCAGACACTTCTATTCTACCTATCGCTTTAAAAGACTGTCAACCATTATTTTGAAATATAAATTTATATAAATTGGAACTTTAATACAAAAGTTATGTCCATCCTTTAGAAAACGTTCGGCCACACAATAGTACTTTCGCAGAATAAATCGTTCCTCTTATGGGCATAAAAAAAGAAGAGTAATCTTTTCACTCTTCTTTTTCTTACTTATTTAACTTTGCTTCAATTTTTACGATTAACTCATCTTCCGTTGGAGCCGCAACTGGACGGTTATTTACAAATGCGAATGATTTTTTACGACCAGGACCACAGTAAGACTGACATCCAACTTCAATCGTTGCACATGAATCTACTTTTTTTAACTTCGGAACTAACGTTTTAACGTTCGTTGCCTGACAGTCATCGCACACGCGAAATTCGTTTCCCATTATATAACACTTCCTCTATTTTAAACTTTTCTCAAGTACGTTTAAAAATAAACACTAAATGGTATTTTACCGCTCTTTGAAGCTCGTTGCAAGTTTCCCTACAAAGCCTATTCTCTACATAATGCTACATATTTATATGCTCTCCTACAGAAGCGCTCACCATTCATGGGAAAATTTTTACCTTTCATCGAAATCTACCATATTTTTAAAAGCTTTGTATAAAAGTTTATTTTTTTGCCCATTATAAAAATAGGAAGTTCATAAAAAGAAAGGGAGTTGAATCTATGAAAGTTAGACAAGATGCTTGGACAGATGAGGATGATTTATTACTTGCTGAAACAGTACTTCGTCATGTTCGAGAAGGAAGTACGCAATTAAATGCATTTGAGGAAGTAGGAGATCAGTTAAATCGTACATCTGCTGCTTGTGGTTTCCGCTGGAATGCTGTCGTTCGCTATAGCTATGAACAAGCTCTTCAACTAGCAAAAAAACATCGTAAAGATAAAATGCGTGCTGCCAGCGGTGAACAAGCAAAAAAACGTTTACTTTATACACCACCAGCTTCAGATTCGGTAACTGATTATGAAGAATTAATACAAGAAGAATCAATCGTACAATATAAAGAAGCTATTCCATATCAAGAATCTACTGCTCCTGCTGCAAGAAGCTCTATGACAATGCAAGATGTTATTTATTTTTTACAAACAGTCGGATCTTCAAATATAAAGGTGACAGCTCTTGAAAACGAGAATACGAGATTGAAACAAGAAGTTAAAGCACAAATCCTTCGGAATGAGGAACTAGAAAAGAAACTAGAAAAGTTAGAAAAGCAATCTCATACTGTACAAGAAGATTACGAAACACTTATGAACATTATGAACCGAGCTCGTAAATTGGCAGTCATGGATGACGAAGAACGTTCTCAAACATCTTTCCGAATGGACCGAAACGGTAATTTAGAAAAAATTGCAGAATAAAAAGGATGCATGTAATGCATCCTTTTTATTATTTCACCTCTAAGCTCCCCCTTTATATGTGAGAAAACTCCATTCTTCATTTTTTGCTATAATAGAGATTGTCATTTTAAAGATAAGGGGTTAGTTATATGAGCAATTCCCGTTCCATTTTATCTCAGCCAGAGTGGCGCATTGTAGATCAGTCTAGTTTGGGACCAACATTCCATGCACTTCAGTCATTCGCAATGGATGACACATTATGCACAAGCATTGGAAATGGCAAGTCAGCCGCAACAATGCGTTCTTGGGTTCATCACAATACAATTGTCCTTGGCATTCAAGATTCACGCCTTCCGCATTTAGAAGAAGGTATTTCTTTTTTAAAACAACACAATTTCAATGTTATTGTTCGTAATTCTGGCGGGCTTGCAGTCGTGCTTGATGAAGGTGTTTTAAACGTATCACTTTTATTCCAAGAAACAGAAAAAGGTATCGATATTGATCTTGGATACGATACGATGTGGCATTTAATTAAGGAAATGTTAAAGGATTACAACGTTACTATCGAGGCAAAAGAAATTGTTGGCTCTTACTGTCCTGGTAGTTATGACTTAAGTATTCGCGATCAAAAATTCGCTGGTATTTCACAACGTCGTATTCGCGGCGGTGTCGCTGTCCAAATTTATCTCTGTGCTACCGGAAGTGGCTCTGAGCGTGCCGCACTCGTTCGTGATTTCTACAACCTAGCAATTCAAGGAGAAGAAACACGCTTTACGTACCCTGAAATTGTACCAAGTACGATGGCCTCACTCTCAGAATTACTTGGCGAAACCATTACAGTACAAGATTTAATGATGCGTCTTTTAAAAACATTACAGCAATTCGCTCCGAAGTTAACACCATCTCAATTAACAATAGATGAGATTCCTTTATATGAGACGAATTTACAACGTATTATTGATCGTAATAATAAAGCACTTGGCTTAGAAAAATAAAAATGACCACCCTAAGGGTGGTCATTTTCCATACTAATTCATTTTAGAATTAAAGTGCTTGAGCTGCTGTAATTAAAGCTAACTTGTACACTTCTTCTTCGTTACATCCACGAGACAGATCATTTACAGGCATGTTTAAGCCTTGTAAGATTGGTCCTACTGCTTCGAAGTTACCTAAACGTTGAGCGATTTTGTAGCCGATATTACCAGCTTCTAAGCTTGGGAATACGAATACGTTAGCATCACCTTTAATTGTAGAACCTGGAGCTTTTTTCTCAGCTACAGATGGTACGAATGCAGCATCGAATTGGAATTCTCCATCTAAAGTTAACTCAGGAGCCATTTCTTTTGCAATGCGAGTTGCTTCTACAACTTTTTCTGTTTCTGGAGATTTCGCAGAACCTTTTGTAGAGAAGCTTAACATAGCAACGCGTGGATCAATGCCGAATAACTCAGCAGTTTTCGCACTTTCGATACCGATTTCAGCTAAATCTTGGCTGTTTGGTGCAATGTTAATTGCGCAATCAGCAAATACATATTTCTCTTCTTCACGTACCATGATGAATACGCCAGAAGTTTTTGTAACGCCTGGTTTTGTTTTAATAATTTGAAGTGCTGGACGAACTGTATCAGCTGTAGAGTGAGCTGCACCACTTACTAAACCGTGTGCTTTGCCCATGTATACAAGCATTGTACCAAAATAGTTTTCGTCTTTAAGAATTTTGCGAGCGTCTTCTTCTGTTGCTTTACCTTTACGGCGTTCAACGAAAGATGCTACCATTGCATCCATTTCTTCGTATGTAGCTGGGTCGTAAATATCAACGCCTGCTAATGTTAAATTCATGCTAGCAGCTTTTGCGCTAATTTCTTCCTTATTACCAACTAAGATTGGTTTTACTAACTCTTCTTTCGCTAAACGCTCTGCAGCGCCTAAAATTCTTTCATCAGTTCCTTCAGGAAGTACGATAGAAATGCCTTTTCCTTGAACTTTTTCTTTTACTGTTGTAAATAAGTTGCTCACGAATAAACCCTCCTACATATGTTAAAAAAACTCTATCTTTAAGAATACTGCTTTTCTTCTATATTTTAAACTTATAGCTCCCAAAAAATAGATAAAATAAAAATGATTATATTTTCATAAAATTCAGCCGTTAAATTCACCTTACTTAAACCCTTAAATGTGACAATTTTATGCGCCAAGGTTTTATATAGATGATTTTAAAACTATATATGCTATAGTTAACGTGTAAAACTATCATTAACTGAGGTGAATAGAATGAGTGAAGCAACAACAACGTTAGATGGCTGGTATTGTTTACATGATTTACGTTCTATTGATTGGGCTGCATGGAAAACATTATCTAGCGACGAACGCGGACAAGCAGTGTCTGAATTTTTAAATGTCGTTGAAAAATGGAACGAAGTAGCTACTGCGAAAAAAGGTAGTCACGCAATGTATACAGTTGTTGGTCAAAAAGCTGATATTATGCTTATGATTTTACGTCCAACAATGGAAGAGTTAAATGAAATTGAGACAGAATTGAATAAAACAACTTTAGCTGAATATATGGTTCCTGCATATTCTTACGTATCTGTTGTTGAATTAAGCAACTATCTTCCAGCTGATGAGGATCCATACCAAAACCCACAAATTTTAGCTCGCTTATATCCTGAATTGCCGAAAGCAAATCATATTTGCTTCTATCCAATGGATAAGCGTCGCCAAGGTAATGACAACTGGTACATGCTTCCTATGGAAGAGCGTAAAAAAATGATGTACAGTCATAGTAAAATTGGTCGTCAATACGCAGGTAAAGTACGCCAAGTGATTTCAGGATCTGTTGGATTCGACGATTTCGAATGGGGCGTAACATTATTTGCTGACGATGTTCTTCAATTTAAAAAACTTATATATGAAATGCGCTTCGATGAAGTAAGTGCTCGTTATGGTGAATTTGGAACATTCTTCGTTGGAAACATTTTACCGGACGAAAAAGTAGAGAAATTTTTACACATATAAATGGTGAAAAGGGACGAAATTCGTTCCTTTTTTTATTTCCCTCTATATTTCTCCTCAAAAAACTCCTTTTTCCCGCAAATTCGAACAAAAATCGACAAATTCCTTACAAAATTGTAACTTTTCTATATCCAAATTCATGCTAAAATGATACGAGCTATATGCTAAATAACGATGCGAAGGTGATAATCTATATGAAAAAAATCTTGTCTATTTTACTATTGCTTGTATTGTCAATTTCTTCCTTAGGAGTAACAACATCCCATGCGGAAGAAAAAATACATATTGAGGCTGCTGCTGCACTTTTATTTGATGCAGATACAGGAAAAATACTCCACGAGCAAAATCCAGATGAATTGCTAGCTATTGCTAGTATGTCAAAATTAATTGTTGTTTACGCTGTTTTAGAAGCAATTAAAGAAGGAAAAATCACTTGGGATACGAAAGTAAATATTTCTGATTACGCTTATGAAGTCTCTCGTAATAATGAATTCTCTAATGTACCGTTCGAAAAAGGACGTCAATATACTGTAAGAGAATTATATCATTCTATTGTTATATTCTCTGCAAATGGATCTAGTATTGCTTTAGCAGAACTTCTTGCAGGAAGTGAGAAAAACTTCTTAAATCTTGCAAATGAACATGCAAAAAAGCTAGGGTTAAAGAAATATAAATTTGTAAACTCTACCGGGTTAAATAATGCTGATTTAAAAGGAAAACATCCTGAAGGAACCGATCCGACTGGAGAAAACTCCATGTCAGCTCGCGATATGGGTATTCTCGCAAAAACGATTATTACAAAGTATCCAGAAATGCTAGAGGATACAAAACAAAGATTTAGAAACTTCCCAGACAATCATCCAAAACCAATTCGTATGGAAAACTGGAACTGGATGTTACCAGGCGCTGCCTTCTCTTATGATGGAACGGATGGTTTAAAAACTGGTAGTTCTGATACCGCTGGATATGGATTCACTATTACAGCGAAACGTGGTGATGTACGTCTTATCTCGGTTATTATTAAAACAAAATCAATGGATGAACGCTTCACAGAATCTCGTGAATTAATCGAATATGGATTTAATAACTTTGAAAAACAAAAACTAAAAGTTAATAAAAACAATACAATCTCTGTAGTAAAAGGGAAAGAAGATCAAGTAACTGTTGCACCAGAAAAAGAAATAACAGTAATTGCGAAAAAAGGTAGCAAAGATCCTTATAAAATTGGGACTGAATTAGATAAATCTCTTGCTGAAGATGGACATTTAGTTGCTCCTATTAAGAAAGATGCCAAAGTAGGCTCAATTACTTTAGAATCAACTGATAAATATGGTTTCTTAGATGGTAATAAAAATATGAAAGTTACTGCAAAAACGACCGAAGAAGTTGAAAAAGCAAATTGGTTTGTGTTAACAATGCGCTCTATTGGAGATTTCTTCTCAAACTTATGGTCTAAAGTATTTTAATAATGAAAAGCTAGCTCACGCTAGCTTTTTTTATTTTCCGCTCTCAATGTAAAACTTCGTTTGGTTGTCATATCTGAGTCCTTTTCCTCATACGTATGAACTAGTAATTGTTCCACACTTCATCTAGAAATAAACCTCTTTCCAGCAGGTATTACAAAAAGAGAGGTGACACATAATGGGTGTTATTGCTTATAACGAAGAAGATGTAAAGTTGTTAGCTAGACTGATGCGTGCTGAAGCCGAAGGAGAAGGGCAGCAGGGGATGTTAATGGTCGGAAACGTTGGGGTAAATCGTGTCCGTGGAAATTGTTTAGATTTTAAAAAGGTTCGCAATTTACGTCAAATGGTTTATCAAAATCCTGGCGGTTTTGAAGCAACGCAAAAAGGATATTTTTATCAACGAGCGAGAGAGCAAGATATCGCTTTGGCGAGACGTACGATTCAAGGGCAACGTTTTTGGCCTGCCAATTTTGCCTTATGGTTTTTCAGACCTGAAGGTCCTTGTCCGCCAACTTGGTATAACCAACAAAACTCCGGCCGCTTCAAAAAGCACTGCTTCTTCCAACCATCTGGTGAAGACTGTCCTAGCGTATATTAAGAGATGAAAATGAGGAGGGATTTTTGAATGGCACAGCAACAAAATCCGTACTATGGAACAGGTTTTTATCAACCATCTGGAACTTATGTACAACCGCAACAAATGACTCAACAACAGCAGCAAGCGATGCAACAACAAACAGCTCAAGCTGCGCAAGCTCAATATGCAATTTCTCAAGGCATGTTACCTCTAGAGCAATCATATATTGAAAATATCCTTCGTTTAAACAAAGGTAAGCAAGCTACGGTTGTAATGACTTATGAACGTGGCAGTTCCCTTGGTACACAATCTTATACAGGTATTATTGAAGCAGCTGGCCGTGATCACATCGTTATTAGTGAACCGCAGTCAGGGAAGCGTTATTTACTACTAATGATTTACTTAGATTATGTAGAATTTCCAGAAGAAATTGCATATTTACCTAGTCAACAAGCAACTTATACTCCAAGACCATAAAAAAAGCTGGCAAATGCCAGCTTTTGTTTTTTATAATCCTTTTACAACTGCAGTCCCTACTAGAATCCACGCCACAATAAACGCTACACCACCAAGAGGTGTAATTGGACCAAAGAACTTAATGCCTGTCGTACTTAATGCATACAAACTACCTGAGAACATAATAATCCCAGCTACCATTAGCCAACCAGCAGTAGTTAAAAGTGATGATTGAACCTTATCCATCAATAAAGCAACTACGAATAGTCCACCTGCATGAAACATTTGATATGTAACGCCTGTTTTCCAAACTTCTAACATTTTTGCAGAAATTTTATTTTCTAAACCGTGTGCTCCAAAGGCCCCTAACGCAACAGATAGCCCCGCTGCAATACAGCCTAGTAAAAAGAAAATTTTCATCTTAATTCCCCTTTTTTACCTCTATCATAAGCAATTTTTTCATATAAGCCAAACGATTTAATTCTTAAAAATCAAATAAAGAATTACCATTTGCACCTTCTTCTTTAATATACACAGGTTCTCCAGAAACTGGCATAACTGGTTGAACTGTCGTTATAGGCTGCGCTCCAATTACTTGCGATTGAATTTGCGGCTCCCTATACGTAGAAGATTCAACTTGTTCATCTAATAGTAAATCGCATAAAGCACGCACAACTAATAAATGATCTTTTGATTTTTGTCCTTCACTACTTTTTGCCTTTGCAATTTCATTCGCCATTTTATTTAAAATCTTATCGCTCGATATTTGCATTCCTTATCACCTCGTACTTTGTAATTCTTTCTCAAATTGCCTCAGCTTCTCTACTGAACCAAATACTATTATCATATCATGTTCTTGTAATTTTTCCTGCCCCGTTGGATTATGTATAATATCCCCATTTCTCAAAATCGCTAATATCGTTACATCAAATTGATTCCTCACATCACTCTCTAGTAACGATTTACCAACTAGTATTGTATCTTTTCCAACTAAAATTTCTTCAATGACAAATGACTGTTCTATCCCATACAGTACTGTATCAATATAATGAACTGTTAATGGATTCGCAATACCTTTTGCAATATGAATTCCTGCCATACTAGATGGATTAATAACTTTATTTGCACCCGCACGCCTTAATTTCTCTTCAGTTTCTGGCTTTTCAGCTCTCGCCACAATTTTAATTGCATCGTTTAATCCTCTTGCTGTTAATGTAATAAATACATTTTCAGCATCATTTGCTACGATAGCAACTAAACCAGCCGCCTTTGAAATTCCAGCATGATGTAAAACTTGATCCTCCGTCGCATCTCCATGTATATACAAAAGCTTTTCCTTCTCTAATATGCTTTCATCTTTATCGACAACAACAAATGGAATTTTCTTTTCTTGCAATTCATGTACAACTTGAAGCCCCACCCTACCGCAACCACATACTATAATGTGATTTTGTAACTGCGCTATTTGTTTATCCATCTTCTTCCTCCGCACTGCATGAAATAAATTCCCTTCAATAATCATAGCTGCCACTACTCCAATTGCATATGTAACAATACCAACACCAACAGGAATAATGAGGAGCGCAAATACTTTCCCCACCTGTGTTACAGGAACGGCATCTCCGTATCCAACAGTCAATACCGTAATCATCGTCATCCAAAATGCTTGAAACAAACTAATCTCTTCAATCGTCATAAATCCTATTGTTCCTAGAATTACAACAAAGGTCATGCATATAACCGCTATCCATAATTGCTTACGTGCATTCATATCGTGTTTCAACTCTTTTCTCTATCTACAAATCTTTGCCAGTGGAAATAAAATACGTATATACTAGATACGGAATCTACGAAAGAGGTTGATATAATGAAGACATTTCTTTCCGCCTTACAATGGGCACTATTTATTTTAGCTGGAAGCCTTATTGTACCAATTAGTGTCGCAACTAGTTATGGCCTTGATGGTGCTGAAGCCATCGCATTCGTACAAAGAACATTATTTGTTCTTGGCTTTGCTGGTCTACTGCAAGCTATATTTGGACATAAACTTCCTATTCAAGAAGGTCCTGCAGGCCTTTGGTGGGGAATTTTCTCCCTTTACGCAAGTTTAGGTGTCGTATTATTTGGATCAAGCAATGAGACACTTAAAGTTCTTCAATATGCTTTCTTATTAAGCGGTATTATTTGTATTATTCTTAGCGTTTTTGGACTTATTGATAAACTCGTTCGCTATTTTACACCGACAGTCATTGGAACGTATTTATTTCTTCTTGTCGCACAGCTCAGTGGCTCCTTCTTAAAGGGGATGTTTGGCCTTGATGGAAAACATACAGAAGTACAACCTAACGTATTTATTCTTTCACTCATTGTTATTTTACTATCCTTTTTCATCATGAAGCTACCTATTATTGGACAATATTCCGTTCTTTTCAGTATCATATGCGGCTGGATATTATTCGCATGCTTCGGATTATCTAATCCAATAACACCAGTGACAGACATAATCCGTTTTCCATCCTTATTTGTTTTCGGAATACCTCGTGTTGAATGGAACATGGTAATTACGGTCATTTTCGTTACACTCTTACTTCTAACAAATATGTTAGCAAGTATTCGCGTTGTACAAAAGGTTGTCTCTAAATATGAAGAAAATGCTGCATCAGATCGTTTTAGACAAGCCGGCATTATAACAGGAATCAACCAATTGCTAGGCGGCCTGTTTTCAGCTATTGGACCTGTCGCTATTTCTGGATCAGCAGGTTTTATTGCAACTACTAATATTTATAAACGTCTCCCATTTATATTAGGGTCAAGCTTTATTATTGTCGTTAGTATATTTCCAAAGATTACTTCATTCTTTGCAGCGATTCCAGTTGCAGTTGGTTATGCCGCTATTTATCCTGTATTCGCAAGCATGATTGGCCTTGCCTTTCGAGAATACGAAACTGTCCAGGATAAAGAACGATTATTTAAAGTAGCCGGTCTTTCAATCTTCACAGGAGTCGGGGTTATGTTTGTTCCAGCAGGAGCATATTCCACACTTCCACCATTTCTAGCATCGTTTTTAAGTAACGGTCTCGTTCTTGGATCTGTAATGGCAATCTTGCTAGAAATACTATTTTCTCGTTCCACAGCAAAACAAATATCGTAAATTGGAAAACTTCCATTATTGCACTCTACCTTTAGAGTTGTTACGATAAAATCAAACTTTAATCATTGGGGTTTTATCCATCCCCAATGATTATTAACCAATATTATGAGCAACACACTCATAATAATTTATCTACTTCTTTTCAAAGAGGTTTGATGTCTTACTATTATTCCTCATCCTCTTCATGAACATGTATTTTGATTTCAATTAAAGAAAGGAATTTTCTATATGACTTATAAAATGATTGTTTTAGATTTAGATGATACTTTATTACGTGATGACCATACTATTTCACCTCGTACGAAAGAAGCATTAATGACTGCACAAGAGCAAGGGGTAAAGGTTGTACTTGCTTCTGGACGTCCAACGTTTGGTATGCGCAATGTAGCCAAAGAACTTCGTTTAGAAGAATACGGCAGCTTCATTCTATCTTTTAATGGCGCAAAAATTATTAACTGTAAAACAAACGAAGAAATCTTTAGTAGTACACTATCTCCTGAAATCGTTCACAACCTATTTGAAATTAGTAAAACTGAAGATGTATGGATTCATACTTATATGGGCGATGATATCGTAACGGAAGAAAATAATCCTTATACTGAAATTGAGGGCGATATTACTGGTATGCCAATTGTTGTAGTAGATGACTTTAAAGCCGCAGTTAAAGAGCCTGTAGTAAAAGTATTAATGAATAAAGAAGCTGAACGCCTTGTTGAAGTTGAAAAGAAACTACAAAAACAACTAGAAGGCCAATTAAGCGTGATGCGTTCGAAACCATTCTTCTTAGAATTTACTGAAGCCGGTGTTACAAAAGGAACGAGCTTAAACAAACTGATTCAAAAGCTTGGCATTAAGCGTGAAGAAGTTATCGCAATGGGCGATAGCTATAACGACCAAGCAATGATTGAATTTGCTGGTCTTGGCGTTGCAATGGGCAATGCACCTGATGATATTAAAGAAATTGCAAACTACGTAACAGATACAAATATGAACGATGGTGTTGCAAAAGTTGTAGAGAAATTCGTTTTAAAAACGGATGTACTTGTTTAATATTTTCATTCACAAAACCTATTTGAAGTCAAATACTTCAAATAGGTTTTTATTTAAATTCTCATGCTTTTGTGACTATATTTTGAACTTTGCACTATTCTCGTAGTGTAAACTTTCTTTTTGTATATAATGAAACAAAATAGACTATTTTATTTTGAAAAAGAATACAAATTTACTATATACAAGCATACGTTAAAGGAGGCTACTTTATGTTATCTACACCAATCGGACGATTAAGAGCAATTGGACTAGTTGAGGGGATTTCTTTCCTATTACTATTATTTGTAGCAATGCCATTGAAATATTTCGCAGGATTTGCAACAGCTGTTAAAATTACAGGCATGGCTCATGGTGTTCTATTTATTCTATTCATCTTTGCAGTAATTCAAGTAACAATCGTACACCGTAAATCAATTTTATGGGCACTTGGAGCATTTGTTTCATCAGTTATCCCATTTGGTACTTTTGTACTAGATGCAAAATTAAAGAACGAGCAACAATAATAATAAAAAGGTAGTTAACGACTGTTAACTACCTTTTCTATTTATAAATTTGGAATTTCCCAATCAATTTCTTTTTCATCCATATTAGCTAAAATCGTATTTACTTTAGAGTATGGCTTACTACCAAAGAAACCTCTTCTTGCCGATAATGGGCTTGGATGTACAGATTCGATAATATGATGATTCGAATTCGTAATTAACTTCTTCTTCGCCTGCGCATGGCGCCCCCATAATATGAAAACAACTGGCTTTTCACGTTCATTCAACAGTTCGATCACACGATCTGTAAAGTGCTCCCATCCTTTTCCCTTATGAGAATTTGCTTCACTTTGACGAACTGTTAATACGGTATTTAGTAGTAATACTCCTTGCTCCGCCCACTTTACTAAATAACCGTTATTCGGAATTTCATAACCATATTCATCTCGAAGTTCTTTATACATATTTAACAATGATGGTGGTGTCTTAACACCAGGTTGCACAGAGAAGCTTAAACCATGCGCTTGATTCGGTCCATGATATGGATCTTGTCCTAAAATAACAACCTTTGTATTTTCATAACTTGTATACTGAAGAGCGTTAAAAATATCTTCTACCTTCGGATAAACAACATGTGTGCTGTATTCTTCTGTCAAAAAACTGGATAGAGTAAGATAATACTCTTTCTCAAATTCTGGTGCCAATAATGGTCCCCAATCATTTTTTAAAACATTTTCCATGCTTTCACTTCCTGTCCAATTAATTCAACATATCCTGTTTTGTAAATACTAAGAATGAAATAATAAGAGAAACAACTGCCCAAACAGTTAAATTCATCAAAGAAAATCCCATTGATAAGCCTTGTAATGCAGGTAATTTTCCTGATAAATAATCCGTTAATGATAAATTCACACTAAAAATATATTTCGCGCCTTCCCAAGATGTTGCGAACGAGCTTAAGATACCACCTGCAATTAATGCAGCTAGCATAACGCCCATACCCGCTGGTGTATTACGAATTAAAACAGAGACCATAAATGATATAGTTCCGACAACGATAGCAACAAACCAGGCTAGTCCATATGCCATTAAGATGTATTGCCACTGCGGAATAAGATGCACAAAGTTTGTATTTAACGTTTCCTTATCAATGACAAACCCTGTTAAAACAGGTAAATTCCATCCCGAGTACCCAAATACAAGCCCTGATAATATGTAAGCAAACAAACCTACAAGAAGCAGTATGAGCGAAATGAAAAATAACATCGTCACGTATTTACTAAGGAGTATTTTCCAGCGCCGAATCGGCCGCGTAAGTAACATCTTCATCGTCCCATCACTTCGTTCTCCTGAAACGATATCAATGGCGACAATCATTACGAGAAGCGGAATAAACAATGTAATTCCTTGTTCAATAAATGCCCTGACAAAAGTCGGTGCACCCGGTGCCATCGGGTTAATATCATGATCTAAATAATATTGTTGTTGCTCAACTCTTACCTTTAACCAATCACGCCATTCTTCTGGCAACCTAGAATTGTTTAACCGGTTCTGAGAATCAACAATTTGCTGTTGCAATGAAACCTTCCAATCAGTTGTACCGAGTCTTTTTTGTGTCGTTTCTATTTCACGATACTGCGCATACACAAAAAGCGGGATCAAGATTGCTAAAATAAGCATGACAACAAAAATACGTTTCTTACGGTAAATCTTTTCTGATTCATTTAAAACTAGATTCGCAAATTCACGCATGCTGCTCACCCCTTGTGAGTTCAATAAATAAATCTTCTAGCGTAAATACAAGCTCCTTAACGCTATGTACATCTATCTCATTTTCTACAAAGTTTTTATTCCAACTACTTATAGATGCAATATCCATGCGGCATAGTAATCGCTCGCCTTCTACACTCACTTCTCTTACTTCTTCGGCCGCTTCTAACATATCTTTCGCCTTAGAAATTGGTGTAACAATCCATTCTACACGATCACTTGCCGTTTTAATTAATTCTTCAACCTTGGCAACTGTTATCATCTTTCCTTTATGAATAATAGCAACACGATCGCATATCATTTGCACTTCACTTAGCAAGTGACTTGAAATAAACACGCTCATATTTTCTTCTTTCACAAGCTTATGTATAAATTCCCTAAGTTCTCTAATCCCAGCTGGATCTAAACCATTCGTTGGCTCATCTAATATAAGCAATTTAGGATTCCCAAGGAGCGCCTGCGCAATTCCAAGGCGCTGTTTCATACCAAGTGAGTATGTTTTTACCTTGTCATGAATTCTTTCATCCAAATGAACCATTTTAGCAATTTCAATAATACGTTCATCTGATATATCACCTAACATACGAGCAAATTGCTTTAAATTTTCCCATCCCGTTAAATATGTGTACAACTCTGGGTTTTCAACGATACTCCCAATTTGACGCATCGCTTCTCTGAAATTTTCCTTAATCGAATAACCACCGATAGAAATTGTACCTTCTGTCGCCTTAATTAATCCGACTAACATTCGAATGGTAGTCGTCTTTCCAGCACCATTTGGTCCTAAGAACCCGAACACTTCTCCTTGCTTTACATCAAAGGAAATATTCTCTACAAGAGTCTTCTTTCCAATTACCTTCTTCAAGTCTCGTACGGAAAGTATCGTCGTCATTTTACCCCTCCTTGTTCTAGTTTTAATTTACTTACAACATTTTGAACTAAACGTTCTGCCATATACGTATAACCTACTTCGTTCGGATGAAAATGATCAGAGTATAATAAATCTTTCCCGCGGTTTTGGAATAAATCAAATGTCGGTGTAATATACACATTTTTATCGTTTAGCGCTAACTTCTCTAAAGATGCATTCCAGTCCACAACGATGTTTGAAGACCCTTTTAAATCTTCTACATCTTCAAAAGGATTGTATAAACCAAGCCAAAAAATCGGACTATCTGTATTTAATTTACGAATTTCTTCTATAATTTTCTTCGCTTCATTTTGAAACGTTTCTGTATCAGGACGATACGTCTCTAAATCTATTTTCCCGAGCGATTCCCAGCCTGGAAACAAATCATTCCCACCAATCGTTAACACGATTACATCTGCTTGCTTAATTGAATATTGAGCGCCACTACTTTCAATTTGTTTTAATAAATCAGGCATTTTTGCACCACTAACTGCTAAATTTGTTAATGCAATTTTTTGCTTATAATCTTTTTGTAAATCTTCTTTCATTCGCCCAACATAGCCAATTCCTTCTTTATCACCAACGCCACGCGTTAATGAATCACCTAAACTAACGATTTGTAACGTTCCCGTTTTCTTTTTCTCTTTCGCCACTACATCGGTCTTTTTAATTAAATTTGAAGCTTTCGGATTTAATACATCATTTACACCTGAAACAAAGCCATATGCAAATAAACAGAAAGATGCAATTGTAATGAGTAGAATTACTTTTACTACTTTTGATCTCATATCAAAACCCCTTTTAGCCCTCATAGATTGTCCATAATTATACCAAACGACATTTTGAAAAGCGATTTTCACACCTTCTCAATTATGTCGTTTCTCTATCTACTAACTCTGGTAATAACTCTATATGCTTCACATCTAATTTCTCTTCATTAATTTTTTCATATAATAATTCAAACGCTTTCACTCCAACATTTTTACTAGAATGCGAAATCGTCGTTATACCCAATATATCTGCCACCTCTTGATCATCACACCCAATAATCGTAATATCCTCCGGAATACGAATTCCTTGTTTTTTTGCTTCTGTAACCATCCCCGCTGCAATATGGTTACAAGATACAAGGAACGCCGTCGGTTTTACTGACATATGAGCCCATTCTCTAATTACATTACGTCCATCTTCCACTGTAAAACAACCCTCAAATTTCCAGGTCTCTAACGGTGTTACGATACTCTGTTGAAGCGAATCTTCATACGCCTTCTTTCGTCTTTGGCTATTAACACTATTACTTCTTCCAATACAATATCCAATACGTGTATGACCGGCATCTATTAAGCTTTTCATCCCATGTGAAAATACTTTGTAGTAATCAATATGGACACTTGAAATGCACTTCGAATCTATTTCTTCACACATAACAATCGGGCCGAATTTCGTATATTCTTCAAGCTTCTCCTTACTATTTGCCCGAGAACAAATAATAACCCCATCAAGCTTTTTCATTTTTAACATATTTAAAATTTCTAGTTCTCTTTCCTCGCTATAATTCGTCTGGCAAAGCATCATATTATAATTATTCTTTGCTGTTTCTTTTGATATTCCCTCGATAATAGCGCTATAATATTGATCATTTACGTGTGGCAATAAAACGCCAATTACATTCGTTTTTCCTTTCACTAAATGAATTGCATTCACGTTTTGCGTATAATTTAATTCTTCTATAATCGCTAAAATTTCTTTTCGTTTCTGTTCATTTACATACGGATGATTATTTAGTACACGTGAAACAGTTGAAACAGATACTCCAGCAAGTTCAGCAATCTTTCTTATATTTGTCATCTCATTTTCCCCTTCTCACAAAAATTCTCCCTTGACCTGGTAAGCTTTCCACAATATATCCTTTCCTAGCAAATACATTTAGAAAGGATATACAACTATGCTTCGATTCAAATTAGAATATATATTTTTCATTAGCGGTTTACTCATTCTTGCCATCGGTATTAATATGATGACGACAATTACTTCCTTTGGACTTAGTCCTTATGATTCCTTCTTTATTGCACTATATCAAAATTTTGGGATAAGTATTGGTTTTTGGATTTTCATGATTAACTTTGCCTTTACACTTATCGTACTCTTTTGGAATAAAAAACAAATTACAATCGGGACAATTGTAACGATGGTTCTTATTTCTCTTTTTGTTGATTGGATTGGTTCCATTACAACTATTATGGACGCTATCCGCTCTCTTCCAAAATATATAACACTTATTTGCGGAAATCTATTCGTTGGAGCTGGAATTGGTCTTTACGTCTCTACAAACCTTTGCGCAGCGCCTCAAGAAGCTTTCGTTTTAACGGTTGCTGAAAAGAAAAAATGGACGTTTAGAAGAACAGAGATTTCATTAGCCTTTTTATTTTTAACGTTAAGCTTTTTATTAGATGGACCTATCTATTTTGGAACAATCATCTTATCCTTTACAACAGGCTGGATTATCCAAGCATTTATTCAAGTTGGTACGCAGATTTTAAATAGAAAAGAGCCTATTAAGCAAGCTGCTTAATAGGCTCTTTCTGTTTTATGGTAAGAGATACTACTTAGCATCCCCTTCAATTCGATAGTTCGCTTTCAAACAATCTATTTCTTCATACCCTTGCAACGTATGTAGAATATAATCATAATCAGCAAGCGACGCACGATGCGTTACAATTACAATTTCAGCCTTTCCTTTCTCTTCAAGCGGCATTTGAATAATTTTCTCAAAACTAACTCCGCGCTCAGAGAACAATGAAGTAATTTTTGCAAATACACCAATTTCGTCTTTTACATGAAGTCTTAAAAACTTTTTCACGACAATTTCGTCTGGCTCTTTTAATACTTTTTGATATTGCGGGACTACAGCACTATTTCCTGTTACCCCTAATCTAATATTTTGCATTACAGCAACTAGATCAGAAACAACAGCCGTCGCTGTCGGTAAACTTCCTGCACCTGGTCCATAAAACATCGTTTCTCCAACCGCTTCACCATACACATACACAGCGTTATATTCATTTTGTACCGCCGCAAGAGGATGTGTATTTGGCAGTAAAGTTGGTTCAACCGTAACCTCCAATTTTTCACCATCTCGTTTTGCAAGACCGATTAATTTAATTGTATAACCTAAGCTCTTACTGTATTCAATATCTTCCTCTGTAATAGAGGTAATTCCTTTTACTTTCACATCTCCAAGCTCTACATTTGTAGAGAAACCGAGAGTAGCTAAAATCGTCATTTTTCTTGCTGCATCTAAACCTTCTACGTCTGATGTTGGATCTGCTTCTGCAAATCCAAGTTGTTGGGCTTCTTTTAACACGTCGTTATATGCTCTCCCTTCGTCTGACATTTTCGTCAAAATAAAATTTGTCGTTCCATTTACAATTCCCATTACTTTCGTAATAAGATCTGAAGAAAGTCCTTCTACGATACTGCGTAAAATTGGAATTCCCCCTGCCACACTCGCCTCATAGAATAAATCAGCCTTATTATCTTTTGCTATCGCTAATAATTCAGCTCCATGTAATGCCATTAAGTCTTTATTTGCAGTTACAACATGCTTTCCGCTTTTTAAGGCTTGTAAAATATATGATTTTGCATCATCAATGCCACCCATCACTTCGATGACAACATCAATATTTGGATTATCTAAAATTTCATTTGCATCTTGTGTTAATAGAGTAGAAGGTACCTCTACCTCTCTCTCTTTCTCAATGTTTTGCACTAATACTTTCGTTACCTTCACTGGACAACCTACTTGGTGTATGAGTCGTTCTTGATGATCCGTAATAATACGAACCACACCACTGCCAACTGTCCCAAGACCTAATAACCCAACTTGAATTTCTTTCATAGTACTGTCCACCCCTCAAAAATTGTGTTTAGATGAAATTATATGAGTAAAAAATCTGAAAAACAATGTATTTTGAACATTCGGAAAAATATAAGTTAATCTTTACAAGGAAAACGTTGCCACGTGTTACACAATCTTTCTTTACAATATATAAGGGGTTTCTTGATACACGTAATAATTCAACCAATTAGAAAACAATAAATTCCCATGACTCCTCCACCTAACAAGCGGCTTTTCATCTGGATTATTATGTTTAAAATAGTTTTTTGGCACATCAATATTTAATCCCTTGTCACGATCTCGTTCGTATTCTTGTTTTAACGTCTCACAACTATATTCGCTATGTCCAAGGGCAAAAACTTGCCTTCCTTCTTGCCCAATAACAAGGTGAACACCTGCTTCTTCAGAGTTTGCTAACAATGTTAATTCTTTCACTTCTCTAATATCATTCTCTCGTACTTCTGTATGACGAGAATGCGGAGCAAAAAACAATTCATCAAATCCTTGTAACAATTTCACATGTTGCTCGCAAACCTCATGTTCAAATACACCGAACATTTTTTCCTTAAGGGGATACTTTGGAACACCATAATGATAGTACAAGCCAGCCTGTGCCCCCCAGCAAATATGGAGCGTAGATGTTACATTCGTTTTTGAATACTCCATAATACGTTTAAGCTCTTCCCAATAATCTACTTCTTCAAAAGAAAGAGTTTCAACTGGTGCTCCTGTAATAATGAGCCCATCAAATTTTTCATTTTCAATATCACGAAACGTTTTATAAAAGCTCGTTAAATGGTCCTGCGCTACATTACGAGACAGATGTGATTCCATATGAAGTAAATGAACATCTAATTGCAACGGTGTGTTTCCAATTAAGCGAAGTAATTGCGCCTCTGTGTCTTGCTTCGTTGGCATTAAATTTAATATAGCAATTTTTAAAGCGCGTATATCTTGTGTTTCTGCTCGCTCCTTCGTCATTACAAAAATATTTTCTTTTTGCAACACTTTGCGAGCCGGTAAATCTTTATCAATTATGATCGGCATGTGTTTTGCCTCCAACTAGAGCTGCTTCCAAATCTGCAATAATATCAGAAACATCTTCTATACCAACCGATAAACGAATTAAATCAGATGTAACACCAGCTAAACGCTGATCTTCAGCACTTAATTGTCTATGCGTCGTACTAGCAGGATGTATAACGCAAGTTCGTGCATCAGCTACGTGTGTTACGAGAGTTGCTAGTTTTACATTTGCGATAAATTCTTTTGCTGCTTCTAATCCCCCTTTAATCCCAAATGTTAAAACCCCACTAGCACCTTTTTTCAAATACTTTTGTGCTAACGAGTAATTTTCATTACTATCTAATCCCGGATAATTCACCCATTCAATACGTTCATGATTAGCAAGCCACTTAGCAACCGCGAGAGCATTTTCGCTATGACGCTCCATTCGTAAATGTAAAGTCTCTAAGCCAATATTGCTAATATATGCATTGAATGGGCTCATACAATTCCCATAATCTCTTAATAGCTGAACACGTGCTTTCACAATATACGCTGCTGCACCAAAGTTTTGAACGTAACTTACACCGTGATAACTTGGATCTGGTTCAACAAGCTCAGGATATTTTCCATTTGTCCAATCAAAGTTTCCACCGTCAATTACAATACCGCCTAAGGAGCTCGCATGCCCATCGATATATTTCGTCGTAGAATGAACAATAATATTCGCCCCATGTTCAAACGCTTGGCATAAATAAGGAGTTGCTAATGTATTATCAACGATAAAAGGTACCTCTAATTCTTTAGCGGCAGCTGAAAATTCTTTGAAATTTAAAACGTTCATCGCTGGATTTCCTAATGATTCTGCATAAATGAGTTTCGTCTTGTCATTAGCAAGTGCCGCAATTTCATCTGCCGTTAAATTTGGATTAAAGAACGTAACATCAATGCCAAGTTTACGCAAACTCACTCCAAATAAATTAAACGTTCCCCCGTAAACCGTTGAAGAGCAAAGCAAATGGTCTCCACTACTACAAATATTTAAAACTGCGAGCATAATGGCTGCTTGCCCAGAAGCCGTTGCAACAGCTCCTACACCGCCTTCTAAATCTGATAACTTCTGCTCAAATGCGGCTAGAGTAGGGTTTCCAATACGCGTATAAATATATCCTTCTGCCTCTAAGTTAAATAGGGCTGCTAAATCATCTGAAGTATCGTATTTATACGTTGTACTTTGATAAAGTGGTAAAACACGTGGTTCACCATTCTTTGGCGTATAGCCACCTTGCACACAAATCGTTCCTTTTCCCCATGATTCTCCCATCTCTCATTCTCCTTTCTTTTATACAAAATAAAAAACTGCCCCTTTCCTGAAAACAAGAAAGGAGCAGTTTGAAAACACGCTCTAAAGGCTCTTTCTTATCTCTCAGGATTACTACCTGCAGGATTTGGCACAATTCCGTTATACGGCTGTTGCCAAGGTTTCATCGGGCCTGTCCCTCCACCTTTTCTTGATAAGACTATGCAATTACCGTTGATTTTATAGCAATAATTTCCTAATGTCAAACTGTTTTTCTGAATGTTCTAAAATAAACGTTAACAATTTCATATAAAGCAACAAAAGAAATATATTCTAATCTATTTCAAAAAAGACCTTTAAAAACCTCAAATCAGTCTATAAAATTAAATAAGTAATTTAACCTATAAATTCAAATTCTCCAAAATTTAGCCTACATGTTGAATAGGCGATCCTCTCAAAAAGATACTATATATATTCAATCCATTTTCCACTAGTATATTTCACTTTTTTCCCTACTAAGATTTACATAACGGAGGTATAACATGACAGATAAAAAAGATATGCAGTACATACTTGCTCTATATGGCATTCTTCTAGGATCTATAGTAGGAGCTACAGTTTGGTTATTTTTAGTCACAATAAATATTGGAATCCACTTTATTTGGGGATACTTGCCTGAAGTTCTCTCTTTTCCCTCTTATTACACCCTTTGCGTAACAATAATTGGCGGGGTCCTCGTTGGTCTATCACAAAAATATTTCGGTACATACCCACGCCTTATGCCTGAAGTGATGACTGAATATAAAAAAACTGGTCGCATCGAATATCGCTTTGTCCATCGGGCTACTTTAACCGCGATTATTGTTTTAATTTTCGGTGCTAGTCTTGGTCCAGAAGCCGCACTAGTTGGAATTATAGGCGGACTTTGCACATGGGTAGGGGATCGCTTTAAATTTGCCTTGAAGGGTATGGATGAGCTAACCGAGATCGGAATTGGCGCTACTTTAAGTGTCATTTTCAACGCACCATTATTCGGTTATTTAGCACCGAATGAAAATGAGGGAGAACAAATTGCTGCTTTTTCTAAAGGAAAAAAGGCGATTGTATACTTAGCTACTACCTTCGCAGGTTTTTCTGTTTATTTACTACTGAGTAAACTCGATAATCGTGGATCCTTTATTGTTGATTTCGGGGAAGGTTCACTTTCTTTCAATGAATGGATCGCATTTCTTCCATTTGCTAGTATCGGTGCTATAGTTGGTTTCTTTTATTTCAAGTTAGAATTCACATTAGAGAAGTTAATTCACCCTTTTAGAGAATACAAGCTGACACTCGGAATTCTCGGTGGTATTTTATTAGGAATTGCAGGAACTTTTCTTCCATACACATTATTTTCAGGGGAACATCAATTAAAAGAATTAGTTGTTGAATGGAGCCATTTATCTTTTTGGATACTACTTCTTTCAGGGATTTTAAAGTTGTGCATTACTGCCGTTTGTTTGAACACAGGGTGGCGAGGTGGACATATCTTCCCAATTATATTTTCTGGGTCAAGTATCGGATACGCTGTAGCATCTATTCTTCCTATAGATCCAGTAGCATCTGTTGCCATCGTAACGGCAGCAATTTCGAGCTATGCGTTACGAAAGCCAATAGCTATAACATTACTATTACTTATGTTTTTCCCGCTTAATTTGCTATTGCCAATGCTTGGTGCAGCTGCTATCGGGAATGCCTTTCCACTTCCAAAACATAACGAAACTACAAATTAATCAAAATAGGCAGTGGGGACGAAAGCTCCACTGCCTATTTTTTTATTACACGCGCTGCTTTAATAACGCTTCTAACTCTTCAAAATTATGCACTTCATATGTCGGTATAATTCCACTATCATTTAATTTACTTTCTGGGTTAAACCAACAAGTATCAATTCCCGCTACATATCCACCTTTAATATCGGCGCTTAATGAATCTCCAATAATCAGCCCTTCTTCAGGTGCAAAGTTAGGAATCCGTTCAAAAACATAATCAAAATACTCTTTCATCGGCTTTTGAAAACCTGTATCTTCAGAAACAAAAACATCTTTAAACAATGAATGTAGCCCTGCATTACGCAAACGTTTATCTTGCGTCTTAGAAACACCATTTGTCACTATATACAACTCATACTCCCCTTGAATTTGATTTATAAATTCAAACGCACCTTGCATGAGTTGATTTCCTTCTTCTAAGTAGCTTCGATAATTATTTTCGAATAATATACCATCTGCTTCTTCTCCATACTCTTTAAACAACATAGAGAATCGTGTATTTACAACTTCATTGCGTGATAGTTCACCTTTTTCAAAAGCATCCCAAAGGCCTTTATTTATTTTTTTATAACGAGCCTCTATCTCGTCCGTTAAAGGGATCCCCTTCTCTTCAAAAAGCACCCGTAAAGCTACTTTTTCAGCCTTCTGGAAATCTAATAATGTATCATCTACATCAAATAGCAATGTTTTATATTTTTTCATAAATTCATCACACTCTCTTTTCTACAAAAACAAATTTACATCAATCGTATCATTCCTTCTTGTAAAGATAATAGGAGATATCTCATACTATAAATAGGGGTGAAAATATGAAAGTCAGCAAAAATGAGGAAGAAATTTATCAATACATGCGAATCCATCAATTCCATACCCTATTTTCATTTCATGTCTTGCCATATGTAGAGCTACATTCTTTTCAAACGAAAGAGATGATATGTAGCGAAGGAAATGCTCTCCCTTATCTCTATTACTTAATTTCTGGGAAAGCAAAAATATATATGAATCATAAAAACGGGAAAGTTTCATTAATTAATTTTATTCAAGCACCATCTTTTATCGGGGAATTAGGATTAATAGGAGTAGAAAATATTACTAAGTCCGTTGAAGTACTAGAAGATTGTGTTTGTTTGGCACTTCCTCTTAAAGATTGTCAGCAACTTTTATTACAAGATGCAACGTTTTTACAGCACTTATGCAAATTTATTGGAGAAAAGACAATTACTCGCACTGAAAATTACGCAAAAAACTATAGTTATCCTTTTGAAAATCGATTAGCTGCTTTTATTTTATTAACAGAACAAAATAATTGTTATATAGAAAAGCATACCGAGGCCTCGGAATATTTAAATGTCAGCTACCGTCATCTTTTATATGTATTAAATCAGTTTTGCCAACAAAATTACTTAAAAAAAGACGGAAGAACCTATTACATACGAGATCGAATTCAATTAGAAAAACTTGCTGATGAACTAAAAATATAAAAAAACAGCATTAACATTTACATGTTAATGCTGTTTTTTCGAGTGACGATTATAATTTTAATTAAAATTTACTTGCTACTTTAGCTGCTTCTTCAAGACCTGCAGCAATGATTTCTTCTGCTTTATCTGGGAATTGGTTATGTCCTTCAATAACTATTGTTTCCATGTTTGTCGCGCCGAAGAAGCCCATCATACTTGCTACATATTTAACAGCCATTTCTACCTCAGCTGCTGGACCTTCTGAATATACGCCGCCTCGTGCATTTAATAATGCAATCTTCTTATCTCCGATTAGGCCAACTGGACCTTCTGGTGTATATTTGAACGTTTTACCAGCACGGTTTAAATAATCAATATATGTGTGTAGCACTGCTGGAATCGTTAAGTTCCATAATGGGAAGCCGAAAACAACTTTATCAGCTTCTAGGAATTGATTTAAATACTTATCAGCAACTGCTACTGCTTTTGCCTCTTCTTCTGTTAAATCAAATCCTTTACCTGCCTTGAATGTACCATTGATCATGTCTACACCTACATATGGTAATTCTTCTTTATATAAATCCAGTTCTACCACTGTATCATTTGGATGTGCTTCTTTATAGTTTGCTAAAAATGCCTCATATAATTTCACACTAACTGCTTGTTCCGCTGGACGGTTGTTTGCTTTAACGAATAAAACTGTTGCCATTATTTCTTCCTCCTAGTACTCACTCTTATGTTGTTATATGCTTTCAAAAAAGGTATCCCTTGTAATTGTTGTTTTGTTGCTTACAAACATATTTTATCTTTATATCAGGACAATTTCGTCCTCACATAGACGTATTTTTCCATAAAAAAAGTCCACCTTCTAAAGGCGAACTAGGTCTTACGACTTTCGTCTTATACAATTCCATTTTTCACTGCATATAATGCCGCTTGCGTACGATCAGATAAATTCAACTTACTCAAAATGCTACTTACATGCGCCTTAACTGTCTTTTCTGTAATAACTAAAACAGATGCAATTTCCTTATTGCTCATCCCTTTCGCTAATAGCTGCAATACTTCATTTTCTCTCGCTGTTAGTACATCCACTTGAATAGAAGGCTCTTCTTCCTTTTCTTCTACAGGTAATGTTTGAGAGAGAAGAGCATTTGCTATATCCGGATGTAATTGAATATTACCTTTATATGCGCTTCGAATAGCTTCAACAAGCTGATCCGGTTCTACATCTTTTAAAATATATCCACTTGCTCCAGCCCTTAATGCAGGTAACACATGCGCCTGATCAGAAAAGCTAGTTAACACAATTACTTTCACATTTGGATACTCTTTTTTAATATATGCCGTCGCCTCAACACCATCCATTTCAGGCATATATAAATCCATTAATATAACATCAGGATTTGTTTCTCCTACTTTCACTAACGCTTCTTTCCCATTATTCGCTTCTCCAACTAACTCTAAATCTTCTTGCGTACTTAAGAAAAATGCTAATCCTTTTAAAACGACTGTATGATCATCAACTAACAATACTTTTATTTTCACAAACTTCCCTCATTTTCACATCATAATGGTACATTTACTTTTACGCTCGTTCGTTTATTACTACTTACAATTTTAATTGTTCCACCAACTAATTCTACTCTTTCACGCATCGTAGTCATACCTAGTGATTTCTTTTCTTTTATATTCTTTTCCACAAAGCCCTTTCCTTGATCAACTATTTCTAATGATACATTTTTCTCATTCACTGTAAAATAAATCGTCGCTTCTTTTACACCTGCATGCTTACTTACATTGTTCAGTGCTTCTTGGCCAATGCGCCACAAAGCTTCTTCTACTACACGAGGTAAATCACGAACACCTGTAACTTGCTCCCTAATTTTCAGTCCCAAATTTTCACCGTACTGCTTTAGAGCTGGCAATAATCCTTTTTCTAATCCTGCCGGGCGAAGCTGCCAAATTAATGTCCTCATTTCTTTCAAAGCTCCTTGCGCAAGTTCACGCATCTCATGCAAAGATTGATCTACCTTTTCATTTTTACCTTTTAAAACTGCCTCGGCGCCTTTTGTCATAAAGGTTAATGAAAATAATTTTTGCGAAACAGAATCATGTAAATCTCTTGCTAGCCGATTTCTTTCTTCCATTCGTACAAGTTCACGGCGCTGCTCGTTTAACCTCAAATTCTCTATTATTAACGAAACATGGTTCGATAGTGCTTGAATTACATCTATTGTATTAGCATCAAACTCTCCATTATTCAAGCTAACACATAAAACACCAAATATATGGTTTTGAATATGTATTGGCGTAGCGATAACAGCTCGATTTAGATGTACATTATGTCCTATTTGATGTTTTATTAGAACTGGTTCATCTTGTTCTAACGCCTTGTTGGCCGCCTCTTTTACATCCTCTTGTAACTCTTCCTGAACGTAAGACGCTCGCAAAGATAGTTCTTTTTCCTCCCTAATAAAAAGTGCCACTTGATTCCATTGAAATACCTCACCTACGTGATTTACCACCTTTTCAGGTAGTACATTAAACTTATGAATCGTTTTTAAATCTTGAATGAAACGCTCTAATTTCACATAATAATGTGCTCTTCTCTTTTCATTTTCATATAATTTCGTTCGCTTTAAAGCCGTACCAATTTGGAAAGCAACCGATTGGAGTAATACTAATTCTTCTTCCGAAAAATGTGTTTTACCCGGACTTGCAACATTTAACAACCCAAATTTTTCTCCTCCAGCTTTTAAAGGCACCGTAGCATGATGAAGAATACCCTCCGTATCTCCCCAATTATATTCAATTGCATTATTAATTCTTTTACATTCAATAATATTAACGGCTCTCTCTAATTTCCCATCTACAAAACCTCGTAAACACCAACACTCACCTTCGCACATCGGGCGTTTATTTTCATATGTAAGTGCCTCTGGTAATTGGTAATCAATCAACTTCGTATACTTCCCATTTTCATCCGCAAGAAAAATCCATCCTGTCGTTAAGCCTGTCACACTTAGTAATTTCTCTAGGACAGCTTGCAATACATGATATGTATCATTTGATGTATTTAAAGTTTCTGCAATTTCCTTTAATATAACTAATTCATTTGTACGATTATCTCGAAACATACTCAGTCTCCTGCATACAAGATTTTAAATAGCTCTTAAAATAAATCATCTACTTTTCACTTTGTACTTATTCGTAACATTGATATAATGGTGAAAACATAGTTTTCATTATATCACTTGAGGGGGCTTTCATAATGACATTAAATAAAGCACTTACTATCGCTGGTTCTGACACAAGTGGCGGTGCTGGTATACAAGCAGATTTAAAAACATTCCAAGAACTTGGCGTATACGGAATGACATCTCTTACAACAATCGTAACGATGGATCCACATAACGGTTGGGCACATAACGTATTTCCAATCCCAGCTTCTACATTAAAACCACAATTAGAAACAACAATTGAAGGTGTTGGCGTAGACGCTTTAAAAACAGGTATGCTTGGATCAGTAGAAATTATTGAAATGGTTGCAGAAACAATTGAAAAGCACAATTTCAAAAATGTAGTAGTTGACCCTGTTATGGTATGTAAAGGTGCAGATGAAGCATTACATCCTGAAACGAACGATTGCTTACGTGACGTTCTTGTGCCAAAGGCATTAGTTGTAACGCCAAACTTATTTGAAGCTTACCAATTAAGCGGTGTGAAAATTAATTCTCTTGAGGACATGAAAGAAGCAGCGAAGAAAATCCATGCTTTAGGTGCCAAATACGTACTAATTAAAGGCGGAAGCAAACTTGGTACAGAAACTGCAATCGACGTCCTATACGATGGAGAAACATTCGATCTTCTAGAATCAGAAAAAATCGATACAACCAATACACACGGTGCAGGTTGTACATATTCTGCTGCAATTACAGCAGAACTTGCAAAAGGAAGACCTGTGAAAGAAGCAGTAAAAACTGCTAAAGAATTCATCACAGCTGCTATTCGTTACTCATTCAAAATTAACGAATACGTAGGTCCAACTCACCATGGTGCATATCGTAAATTCGTTGTATCAAAAGAACTTGTCTAATATATAAATAAAAACACTCACAAGGTTCATACATTGCCTCTGTGAGTGTTTTTATAAGCTTTATGTCTTCTGGTCATCTTATCTTTAAGATGCAGAACTAACCTTATTTCTACCATTTCGTTTCGAGTAGTATAACGCATCATCCGCCGCTTGAATAAATTGCTCTGGTGATTCTTTATATTCTGAAATCCCTACCGAAACTGTAATTTTTATTTTCGTTCCATCTAACAATTGAAATGAATGTTTTTCAACAGCTATACGAGTTTGTTCCCCAATACGAATTCCATAAGCTATTCCTTTCCTTGGTATCAAAAGCGCAAACTCCTCTCCACCCTTTCGAAAAACCAAATCCGGAAATGCTGACATTTCTCGCAAAATATGCCCTACTTGTTTTAACACTTCGTCTCCCGCTGGGTGCCCATACGTATCATTTACATGCTTAAAGTGGTCAATATCTATAAGTAGTAAACAAAGTGAATCATTTTTCATACGCTTATTACCAATATGACGATTCATCTCTAAATCAAATTGTCTTACGTTTCCTAGGCTTGTCAATGCATCTATCGTTGCGTATTGCTTCATCGTTTGAAATAACCCATTGGATTGTAAAACATATTTTGCACTTATGAATGTTATGTAACCTGTAATAATACTAGAAATTAAATATAATCCCACTATGTGAATGTCTTTAATTAGCCATATATATAACGCTGGGATTAGAATAGATAAAATATATGCGTGTAACCATACCCACTTTTCCCCTAAAGAAAGCTTCATTCGCGAAATAAAGATACTCCCTATTCCTATCGCAATGATTGTATAAAAAGCCACTTGAGAAGCTAATGAATAATCCATAAACAACAGCCTTGTTACTAAAATCATACCAATTGTTATAGTACTCGCTATCGGCCCTCCAATAATAACAGCTAGAATAACTGCTAAGTAGCGTAAATCCAATAGGATAGTACCAACATGAACACCGAAATACATTAGTAATATACCTAATATCCCAGTAAAAATGCCCACTACACATTTCTGCCCAAAAGAGAATCCTTCTTTTAACGGCTTATCTCTTAAAAGCTGACCTCCAACAAAAATAAAGGAAAGAATAATTGTTGTATTTACAAATAAGTCCCTTAACATAAAATAATCTCCTTACTTTTCTATCTATCCCTTTCCTTACTTTATTGTATACGAAATACCTTTAATTCCCAAAGTTTTTTGTTTATTTTTGCTGTTCCACGTGAAACAGCAAAAAAATAAAAAGGGCGAAAGCTCGCCCTTTTTCATTAACAACAACGTGATATTTTTCCACCCTTTGCGTTAAATCTCGCTTCTTGTGCCTCAGCAAAAAACTGCTTTTGACATACAACCTCTTCTTCTGGATGATGCTTTTTCATATGCTCTACGTATACTTCATAACTTGGTACCCCAACAAGCAAACTAATAAAGCGCTTCCTTTCCTCCCATACTTGCCACAGCTTTTTAAGCATAGTTCCTCGACTCACTTTCATCTCTAGGAATATATGGTGCCTCTTTTAACGACATTGGCTTATTTCTTAATACTTGGATCCAAATTCGAAGTGCTGAAATTAACACAGCAATTACAACTATCATAAAAATCCCACAAAGCGCTGCATCGATATAATCATTAAAAATAATTTGCTTCATTTGAGAAACATTTTTAGCTGGTGCTAACACTTTTCCTTCATCTAACGCTCCCTGGAATACCTTCGCGTGAGATAGAAATCCGATTTTAGGATTTTCGTGAAATAGCTTTTGATAACCAGCTGTCATCGTTACAATAAGCAATCCCACAGTTGGAATAAGTGTTACCCAAACATACGCCTTTTTCCCCATTTTGAACAAAATTGTCGTTCCAAGTAATAATGCGATACCCGCTAACATTTGATTTGCAATACCGAAAAGTGGCCATAATGTATTAATTCCACCGAGCGGATCTATTACCCCTTGGTATAAGAAATATCCCCACCCTAATACACATAACGTTGTAGCTATTACATTCGCTAATGTAGAATCTGTTTTCGCAAACGGCTTATATACATGCCCTAAAATATCTTGAATCATAAATCGTCCTACACGCGTTCCTGCGTCAATCGTTGTTAAAATAAATAGTGCTTCAAAAAGAATGGCAAAATGATACCAGAATGCCATCATCGCCGTTCCACCTATTACTTGTGAGAAAATATATGCCATACCTATCGCTAACGTTGGTGCGCCACCTGTACGTGATAAAATTGTTTGCTCTCCAACATTTACAGCAAGTTCTTTTAGTTCATTTGGTGTAATAGCAAATCCCCATGAAGAAATAACTTGAGCTGCCTGCGATACATCCGTACCAATAAGTGCCGCCGGACTATTAATCGCAAAATAAGTTCCTGGCGTTAATACACAAGCTGCAATCATTGCCATCGCTGCTACAAACGACTCCATTAACATTGCTCCGTAACCGATTGGCTGTGCATGTCCCTCTTGCTCAATCATTTTTGGAGTTGTACCAGATGAAACGAGAGCATGGAATCCAGAGACCGCACCACAGGCAATCGTAATGAATAAGAACGGGAATAAATTACCGGAGAAAACAGGACCAGTTCCATCAATAAATTGCGAAACTGCTGGCATTTGTAAATCGGGTGCTACAATTAAAATGCCAATCGCCAAGCCAACGATTGTTCCAACTTTTAAAAACGTACTTAAATAATCACGTGGTGCTAATAACATCCAAACTGGTAATGCAGATGCAATAAATCCATATACAATAAGCATAATAGCAATTGTTTCACCACTAAATGTGAACATACTTGCAAGTGTTGGATTTTCTGCTACATACTGTCCTCCAATAAGAGATAAAATAAGTAGGATAATACCAATTACTGACCCTTCTCCAACACGACCAGGCCTAATATAGCGCATATAAACTCCCATTAAAATAGCGATAGGAATAGTTGCTGCTATCGTAAACATTCCCCAAGGACTTCCGATCAGTGCCTTTACTACGACTAACGCTAATACTGCTAATAAAATAATCATAATTCCTAAAATACCTATCATTGCAATTAGTCCTGTAACAGGTCCAATCTCATCCTTGATCATTTCTCCTAACGATTTACCATTACGTCTCATCGAAGCAAATAAAATGACAAAATCTTGGACAGCCCCCGCAACAACTACCCCAACGATAATCCAAATGGTCCCTGGTAAATATCCCATTTGTGCTGCTAAAATCGGTCCTACTAAAGGTCCCGCCCCAGCAATCGCTGCAAAGTGATGCCCAAACAATACCCACTTATTTGTTGGAACATAGTCTTTCCCATCGTTTAATGTATGAGCTGGTGTTTGCCGATTATCATCTAAATTAAAAACCTTTCTCGCTATAAATCTACTATAAAAACGATAAGCAACTGCATATACACATACGGCAGCTACTAAGAGCCATACAGCATTAATGGTTTCACCTTGTGATAAAGCTATTACCCCAAAAGCACCTGCTCCTACTGCTGTAATAACGCCCCAAAGTAAGATCGATTTCAATGTCTTCACATACAATTCCCCCAATACTATTTCTTAGTGGAGATTGTACTAAATTTTCTGAATATTTAACTTGAATCCTCCTTATCATGAAGGATTTTCAGTTTATCATGTTAAAATACTATCATTACCTACTATAATTCAATGTTATTTCGAAGGCGTTTTACATAATTACGACTGACTGGAATCGGTTGCTCATCATACCTATCTAAATACAAATTATACGTGCCATTATAATAAGGTTTCAGTTCTTTTACATATGACATATTAATTAAATAGCTTTTATGCACACGTAAAAAATCATATGCATTTAGCTTATTTTCTAATTCCTGAAGTGTATATGTTGAAATATACTGATTATTCGTTGTGTAAATTGAAACAGTTTTATTTTCTTTATTTTTACTTACATATACAATATCTTCTGGGAGCATATATCGTATACCCTCTTGACTTTCTATCGGTAGTTTCCGCAAATAACTCTTTGCTTTCTCACCTTGTTCTTTACCTATTTTATATAAAAGAAATTGTAAATCTTCTTCACGAAATGGTCGTAATAAATAATAAAATGCTTGGAAACGAAAAGCTGTAATAGATTCCTCTATGTTTTCACCTACAAAAATAAATTTTGTATAGCAATTTATTTCTCGTAATAAACTTGCATATTCAAAACCAGTACCATCTAGTAATTTGGAACTTAAAAAAACAAAGTCTGGTATATGTTTTTTCATCATAAATAAAGATTCTGTTCCTGTCTTTGCTTCAAAACATTCTACATTTCTCATATTTTCAGTGAAATTTTCAGCTAACTCTCTTCTCTCTTCTGCCTCTTCCATGATCAGTAAAATTTTCATTTCTTCAACCACCTAATTCTTTGTCCATATGTCCTGCTGTATACATTCGCTTTTATAAGAAATAATCCCTTTTTCTTACTATACCATTATTTATCTAAAAAAACAGAAAAAAGGAAACCACTTCGGTTTCCTCTCCCCTTTTATCCTACATTAACTGCCTAGAAAGAGCCGAGTAGTGTAGGATAATAAACGGTCAGGGATACGTTTAAAATTTCATTTTATACTAATTCTCGTTGCTTCGTTTCCTGTCCAAGTATTACTACAGCGAATACACCAATTAAAATTGATCCGCAGAAAATCGTAAATATTAATGATAGTGAAGCTTCTGAGGCAACTAAATACCCCACTAATAGTGGCCCAAGAATACCACCAATACGCCCAAATGCTGCTGCCATTCCTGCACCTGTACCACGAATAACGGTTGGATACTGCTCAGGTGTATAGGCGTATAATGCTCCCCAAGCACCTAAGTTAAAGAAGGATAGTAACATACCTGCCACGATTAATACTGTTAATGAATCCGCAACCCCAAACAAATAGGCACTGCAGGCTGTTCCGATTAAATACGTAACCAAAACAAATTTACGACCGAGACGTTCAATAAACCAAGCAGCAGTGAAATATCCTGGAAGTTGAGCTAATGTCATAATAAGTACGTATTGGAAACTTTTTATTAAACTAAATCCTTTTAGCACCATTACACTTGGTAACCAAAGGAACATTCCATAATAGGAAAAGACAACACAAAACCATAGAATCCATAGCATAATTGTTGCTTTACGATATTCCCCAGACCAAACTGATTTTATATTTTCAATAACAGATGGTCTTTTTTCAACTTTTTGGAACCTTGGGGAATCCGGTAAATTCCATCTTAAATATAAAGCATATAGTGCTGGAACTGCACTCAATACCATCGCGACTTCCCAACCATATTTCGGAATAACAAAATACGAGATAAGAGCTGCAATTAACCATCCACCTGCCCAAAAACTTTCTAATAACACAACAATTTTCCCACGCTCATGTGCTTCAACACTCTCTGATACTAGTGTAGAGGCAACCGGAAGCTCTCCGCCAAGCCCCATACCAATTACAAAGCGTAAAACGAGAAACATCGCGAGTGTCGTCGTTAACGCAGTTAAACCACTACCGATAGAAAATAATAATAATGTAATAATAAAGACTGATTTTCGCCCTATTTTATCTGATAGTATCCCAAAAATAAGCGCTCCTACTGCCATACCGATTGAGTTAATACTACCTATCCATCCCATTTCCTGGCTCGTTAATCCCCAATCCTTTTGCAAGGCTACCATTACAAATGAAAGCATTCCGACATCCATTGCATCAAATAGCCATCCAAGCCCAGCTATACCAAGTAGTTTGCGCTTCGAAATTTCTTTTACCTTGCCCACTAGAAGTCCTCCTCACACAGGTGTCTTTACACATCATTTTACATGTGTGAATTGTATAAGTAAAATACTTTTGTGTAAAAAATTTCTCCTTCATCATTCCCAAAAAGTAAAACGCCTATCCCGATTGGTGAGGGCTAATAATCAGTAGAGATGCCTAACTGATTAAATTTTCAATTTATTAAAAACGAACAAATAAAAAAGCAGCGATATTTCGCTACTTTTTCGAACGCATTACTTCTTTTAAAAATTCCGCTAATACTAACTGACGACGCCAGCGTGTTGGATTACTGCATAATCTATAAAACCACTCTAAATGAATCGCTTGAATCCATTTTGGTGCACGTTTTACCTCTCCAGCCCATACGTCTAAACTTCCGCCTACTCCAACAGCCATTTTCGTTTCTAAACGATGCTTATTGTTTTGGATAAAGTTCTCTTGTCTTGGGAAACCGAGTGCAACAAGTAATAAATCTGGTTTCGCTTCTTGAATGCGAGAAATGATATTTTCTTCGTCTTCTTGTTTAAAATAACCATCTTGTGTCCCGGCGATGGATACAGCTGAATATGTCTTTGTTAAGTGATCTGCTGCAGCTTGTACAACATGCGGCTTTGCACCTAATAAGAAAACAGATACTGGTTTACTATCCTCTGATAACTTCGCAAGTAAATTACACATTAAATCAAAACCTGCTACACGCTCTTTTAAAGGTGTACCAAGCATGCCACTTGCCTTTACAACCCCAATACCATCAGGTGTAATTAAATCTGTATTCAATAATGTTTGATAGAACTTTTCATCCTTTTTTGCGCACATAACAATTTCAGGATTTGCTGTCACTACCTGAAACGTATGAGTTCGCTCCGCTTCTAGTTGTTCTTTTAAATATTGGACCGTTTCATCCATTGTCATTGTAGAAAAAGGAACGCCTAGAATATCAACTGTTTGTACTGCCATAGTTAACTATCCTCTCTATCATTACAAGTTTTTCGCTATTAATTGCTTATATGTTTCTTTTGTATCGTCATATAGTTTTTGAAGTGAGAAGTCCATAGTAGCATGCTCATAAATATGTTTACCCATTGCTGCTAACTCTCCAGTTTTCCACTTATCATACGCTTCTTCTAAAGCTAATGCCAATGCCTTTCCATCACCTGTTGGCACAATCCATCCGTAAGTTTCATCTACGATTAATGGTTCAATTTCTCCAGCTCTAGTCACAATTGATGGTACACGTTGGTTTGCCGCTTCTAATAAAACTAGTGGGAACCCTTCACTATGGGAAGTTAATAAATTTACATGTGACGACGCAAATAATTGTTTTACATCTTGACGATGTCCTAAAAACTCTACTTTATCGTTAATCCCTTTTTCAGTAGCTAATGACTTTAGATTTTCTTCTAATGGGCCATCTCCAACTAATAATACTTTAATTTTCTCTAATTTTGTTTGTTGTAACGCATCGAATAAAACTTCATGTCCTTTGACAGGATGTAATCGTGCTACTTGAATTACCGTAAATACATCTTCATCAATATTGAACATTTCTTTTTTATTATAGCCTTCTGCTTTTTCCTGATCGTATTCAATTCCATTATAAATAACATGCATCTTGTCATTTGAAATGCCTAATGCTGCCAAGCTTTTTTTCAATCTATTTGTTACAACGAAAAATAAGTCTATATTTTTTAAGGCTTTCAAATTTAATTTCGTAAAAATCCAACCTTTTAAGCCCTGTTTAGTAAAGTCTTGAAATGGATCACTATGAATAGTCGTTACCCATTTTGCCTTTATTCTCTTTTTCATTAAAGAAACATAGAAATTAGCCCTAGGACCATGCGTATGAACTACATCAAATTTTTCTTTATTAATAAAATCACTTATATTCTTTAAAATGGATAAATCATAGCGCGATTTTTGTGAAAACACATGGACTTTTATCCCTAACTCCCTTGCTTCCTTCGCAACAATTCCATCTTCAAATACTGCTAATTCTACTTCACCAGTTGGAAACTGATCGAGAAGTGAAATAATATGTGTTTTCCCTCCCCCATCTTCTGCTCCTGCATTCATATGCAATATTCTCATATTTTTTCCTCCTTTAAATCCTCGCTACGTTTCCATCTATTTTTATTTTACTGTACTAAAAAATAAAAGCTAACAAAAGTTAGCTTTTATTTTTATCATTCAATTTCTAGGTCTACTATTAGATAAGCTAACACCACTACAAAGTATATCCCAACTCCTGGTGCTGTTAAAATATGTCCTGCAATATAAGCAATACCTAACGCTAACAATAAGCTTGCTGAAATCATTCCATATTTTATATTAAATATGTCCTTAAATCTCGTAGCAAATGCTAGTAGAATTCTTAGCCCGTAATAAATAAATGGAATCATTAGTAATACAAAGCCAATAATCCCGAAATCATAAAACCAATCATGGAAGTCCATTTCAATTAGTTTTGGATCTGGCTGCTTTTGTTCATTATATTTAAAGTTACCTGCATAACCCATTCCTAATAACTTTTGTGACATTGGCGCTTCTTTAAAGAACTGCTTATGTCTTTCTTCATATACTTGACGTCCACTGAAAATAAGATTTTCTTGATTTTCTTTCTTTTGCTCTTTTTCAAGTTCTTTCTTAACTTCTACTTCTATCTTCGCTTTTTCTTCTGGTTTTTCAACCTTATGGTGCTTTTCTTCTTTTTCTTTAATTTCTTGTTCTTTTTTCAGCTTATCTTTAATTTCTTGTTCTTTTTGATCTTGTTGTGCCACATTTTGCTCTGTTAAATAGTTATTGTGAATACCCATATTTTGCGCTAATGGTGTTTGTTTAAACGTCCCAACTACACCGGCTAATAGGATAATAGCAATTACTGCGTTAAGTGCAAGAGATTTTTTATTCGGATTTTTTCTATCAAATAATAATTGCAGTACAATGATCCCGATTGCTGCTGCTAACGTAGCACCAATTGAGCCCATTCCTACTTTCGTACCAACTTGGATTAGCGAATAAATCATTAAAAGTGATGGGATCCAATATAAAACGTGCTTCACGCTTTTTGTTTTTTGAATAGAATATAGTACCACAATAGGGAAAATAATAGCTAAGATTGAACCTAGTTCATTTCCTGCATAGAACCAACCTCGAGAACCAACCTTCATCCATTCATAACTACCAAAGTCAGTAGATGTTGAAATAGAAATAACCATAATTGCATTAATGATTAATGTAGAATATACAATACTATTTCGAACCTTATCGCTAATATTAACTGTCTTTTTCAATGATTTTAAAGCTAAAATGTATGACCCCAGCATAATATATATATATAATGCTTTCGCAACGAACTTAACTTCTTCACCAAGTACAATAGGATCCTTAACTAGTTTGTTATTAATAAATCCTACCCCTAAAACTCCGGCTAATAATATAAGATAAATTAAAAACTTTCTATTTTCCTTCTCTTTTGCCTGAATTAAAATGTAAATACCACCAACAGCCATAATAAGGAATCTTACTAAAATTCCAACGGTAGCATTTGACTTTAATAAAGTGATGCTAAGAGACGTTAATAAATCTAAAACAGGCTGTAAAATAATAAAAAAGAGCAAAAAATGCTCAAATCTAACCCTAGCTTGATTTGCTAACATTCCAAGACCTCCATACAAAATCTTAACATTATCTTTTAATCATAATTTATTATCGTTAAAACACACCTAGCAATTATAACATAACTCATATTTAAATTGAGAACTATTTTTATACCGAAACTAGCCAATCCACCTTAAGTAGTACTAGAAAATATTATCCTTTAGCTATCCTTCCCTATCTCTATAAAAACTATCTAACACTCTTTCACTTATTATCAGTATTATAGTAACATTTGTTAATCTATGTATTAACATATAAAATTCGATAATTACAAAATGACATCCACTCGGCTACCCTACAATGAAAAATTAACCTTGCTTCGTTTTCCCCTAAACATTTTCAAACGCTTTCTTTATGTATTTTATCCGTTTTTCTACATGTAACGAAAAGTAATTGTTATTTCCAATACTTTAGTGTATATTTTTTCTCTGGAACATCTTTAAGAGGAAGGGATTAAGGCCATGTTATTAATCGATATATTTACGTTTCTTGGCATTATCGCCGCTGCCATTTCTGGTACATTAGTTGGTTTAAAAAAAGATTTAGATTTATTTGGTGTCCTTTGTTTAGCTGTAGCTACTGCGCTCGGCGGCGGTATTATTCGTGATATCATGATTGGTAACCTGCCCCCTGTCGCATTTGTAAAACCCATTTACTTTTTCGTAAGTGTATTATCAGCATTATTTACTTGTATGTTTTTTGAGCGCATCAATAAACTTCAAGTCGTTATTATGCTTTCTGATGCTGTTGGCTTAGGCGTTTTTACAGCTATTGGTGCAAATGCGGCAATGTCACATCATGTTGATGCCTCATTTCTAGTTGTTTCAATGGGAGTCATTACAGGTATTGGAGGCGGTATTTTGCGTGACATTTGTGCTCAAGATATCCCTTACGTATTCCGAAAAGAGATTTACGCAATCGCTTCTATCTTAGGAGCAATTAGCTTCCTAATCACACACGCTATGGGGGCGCACGTATTAGCTTTCTATGTTTGTTTATTAGTAACATTCGTTATTCGTGTCGTCACTGTAATATATAATGTGCATTTCCCTGTTTTCTTTAAAACACATGCTAAAATTAATAAAGGCCATTAAGAGAATTCTAGATAGAATTCTCTTAATTTATATACTATTCAACGAACTAATATAGAGTAATTATATATAAGCATATATAATTACTCTATATTAGTTTTAAAATTGAAAACGTTTTATAAACAGGGGGAAGAATGATGCTTGGGGTTTTCAAAAAAAATATTAATAAAACAAATGCCAGTATAATCGAATTAAGTAAGGACCAACAAATAACTTTTAATGTACCTACTAATTCTGAATTAAAAATTCAAATGGATATGCTACATATTTCAAAAGAAGATTTACAAGTTGTAAAAGTACTACAGCCTTTTATTTATGCAGAAATTGATTGGATTACTGAAAAATTTTATGCCAACATTACAAAACAACCTAATTTAATTACTATTATTGAACGTTACAGCTCTATTCCAAAACTAAAACAAACTTTAAAAACACATATTAAAGAATTATTCAGCGGCAATATGCATGAAGATTTTATTGAACAGCGTGTTAGGATTGCCAAAAGACATGTACAAATTGGTTTACATCGAAAATGGTATACTGCTGCTTATCAAGAATTATTCCGCTCTATCATGAAGATTTTACAAACAAAAATATCAACAATCGATGATTTTTCTTATTCTATAAATGTCATAAATAAATTATTCACTCTTGAACAAGAACTCGTTCTTGCAGCTTATGAATCTGAATATGAAAGAATGCAAAAAGAACATGAGAAAGAAAAAGAACTAACTGCTATGACAATTACGCATATCGCAACAGAATTAGCTGCTGTATCTGAAAAAACAAGCTCTTCTATTCAAAAACTAACCGCCAAATCTGAAACTATTGTAGAAATTGCTAAAACAGGTACATCATTAGCTACAACATCTGAAGAAAAAGCGAATAAAGGGAAAGAACAATTAAACCAGCAAAACAAACGAATGGGATCTATTCAAATGAATATGGAAACGATTATTACAGATACTCATGAACTTCTCGATATTTCTAACAAAATTAACGAAATCATAGATATCGTTAAATCAATCGCGGAGCAAACAAATTTACTCGCACTAAATGCTGCTATCGAGTCTGCACGTGCTGGAGAATTTGGGAAGGGGTTTTCTGTTGTTGCTGGTGAAATCCGAAAATTATCAGAGCAAACGAAAGAATCTATATTTAACGTTACAAAGCTCGTCGAAAAAACAAATGAACAAATTACTCGTGTCTCGTCTTCCGTGAAACAAATTAGCTCTCTCGTATCAGAAGGAACGGATAGTATGTCGGCAACAGATCGATACTTCCAAGAAATTGTAAAAGATATGTCTAACTCAAAAGAACAGAATAAGAAAATTGAACATGAGCTACAAGCTATTTCACAAGTAATGAAAGGAATTCAAGATGATTCCTCACAAATGGCTCTAACAGCCGATAATTTACAACTAGAACTAAATCGATAAGATATAATCAGCCCTCACCAATCGGGATTTTACGAGTAGCAGGGCCCCCACCTAACTTCTTTGCTTTCGCTGAATTTTGAGGTGGGGGGCTTACTGTCCGGAAAATAGCGGGATAAAATTCAAGTCAGGCATACTTTCCATTTGCACTGACTACTAAATTTCATCTTCCATCAAAAAAAAGAATCCAGAATGGATTCTTTTTATTTTCTGAAAAATATTTTTTGACAATACACATAACTCATATAAACACCAAAGCTCTGCAAAATAAACAATGCCGGCATAATTACATTGTAATATGCCATATCTACTTGGAAGAGCCTTAACAATACGTAGCCACTAATTAAAAATAAGAACAACATATATCCCTCATTTTGTTGTTTCTTAATAAGGAAGTGTAATAGAGCTATAGTCATAAACAATGTTACCGCTATATATATCAGTTTTTCACATTTGAAAAGAATAGAATTTATCCCCTCATCTGAAAACTGATTTATCATCGGCTCTAAAAGTTTAAATCTTTCTCCCTCAATCTCTTTTAACTTTTGATCAATATGCTCTGTTACACTTTGATTTTTCGTTATTTTTTCCTCATGTTTCGTTTTTCCAATTAAGACAGATTGAACATACGTCTCATTCGAAATCGTATATTGTGACAATCCCATTGCCTTAATTCCATAATTCACCCCAAAATGAGTACTATAAAATAGAATAAGTATCCCTACCATCTTTAGTAACACTTTTTGTTTCGTTGCTGATTGAAACACTTCAATTAATAATACATATACAGTGATAAAAATAGGAAAAAATAATCCCATTGGAAAAATCATATTACTAAATGCAAATAAAACCGCTGAAAACACCCACATATAAGGATGATCTAACCCTTTATATAAAAGTATGTAACAAGCAAAATAAAATAAAAATATTGCAAGTGACTCAGGAGTTAATACGGAACTCAGCAATATATTTGGAATATACAGAGCATAAAATATAGAAGCAATACGACCACATTCTTCTCCAAAAACCATTGCCGCAATACGATAAATAAAAAATGCGGTTCCTGCGCAAAATAACACATTAAATAGTTGTAAAGCGAATAATGTATCACCAAATATACGAATAATTACTGACTCATATATAATAAAAGGCAAATGAGTTACAGTCTCTATATTATTACCAATTGCAATCTGCTTTGCAGACTCATACATCACTTTCATATCACCAATTATTGGAGCATCTACAAATAACAGCATACTAAGCCTCACAACTATAGATATACTTATAAGAAAAATAAGAAATTGTTTATCTGTAAAACGATATTGTAGAATTGATGCCACTAACAAAATAAGTATGACGAAAATTGCCAATATGATTGTTACACTTGTTGTACTTCCTCCAAAGAATTGCTTACTTGTCTCAAATGCTACCCAGCAACTATAAACGAAAAATGCGAGCATCGCACTGATCGTAATTTTATTGAAGAAAGATGAAAAATTTGTTTGTATATGATTCATATGTCCATTGCACCTCTATTTCCATTCATAACAAAATGATTCTATCATGAATGGGTACACGGCTGATAGGGAATTTCTATGACGAATACATAGTCATTACTTTTTACTTGCAATGTAAGCGAATCCTCTTTTACACTACATTTTAGATAAAATAAATTTTCTTTCAGTTACATGAATACAAATACAGAAGTTTAAATAATCCTCTTTTGGAATACACTTTACTTCATTAAATATCTAATATGAGTACTCCGCTTACACATATTATTCTGATTGAAAACAGACTATAGGGGCTGAATATATGGAAAAGAAATTCATGCGAGAATCTAAAGCAATTAAGACAACACGTGTTTTTCCTAACGATTTAAATAATCACCAAACACTTTTTGGAGGGAAATTATTAGCAGAAATTGATAGTATTGCTTCAATTGCGGCTGCAAGACATAGTCGTAAACATTGCGTAACAGCATCTATTGATTCAGTTGATTTTTTAACTCCAATTCACCAAGCTGATTCTGTTTGTTATGAAGCATTTGTATGTTATACAGGGAAATCTTCAATGGAAGTTTTCGTAAAAGTAATCGCAGAAAATTTATTAGCAGGCGAGCGTAGAATTGCTGCTACTTGCTTCATTACATTTGTGGCTATAAAAGATGGAAAACCTTCGTCCGTACCACAAGTACTACCTGAAACTCAGGAAGAACATTGGTTACACACAACCGGTTTAGAACGCGCGGAAAACCGAAAAAAGGGACGTTTAAAAAGTAAAGAGATGGCTGAAGTTTTAACTTTAAGTAAGCCTTGGAATATTTAACATAATCTTCTCATCATACATGCACAGGTCCTGCCTTGCATGTATTTTTTATTATAAAAAAATACTATCGCTTGCCTTTGTATCAGTGGCTTCCTCCTAAAATCACCCATCAGTTTTTCCTTTATTTTCTTATACTTTTAATGGTATATTAAGTAAAGTTGTTTATAAATAACCATAATATAGTTAAATATGTAAGGGGTGGTGCGGTAATGTCTATCGAGGTACCAATTTCAATACCAAAAACTTTGATTATTATTCCAGCCTATAATGAGGAAGAAGCAATTGCAGATACATTAACAAGATTACTAGAACTAAAACAACATTTTACAGCGTTAAGCATTTGCGTTATTAATGATGGCTCACAAGATAAAACAGCTCAAATCGTAAAAAATTTCCCTGTTCATCTTATTAATCTACCATATAATCTGGGCATCGGTTCAGCTGTACAAACTGGCTATAAATACGCATATGAGAACGGATATGATATTGCAATTCAGTTCGATGCTGATGGACAACATAATCCGGATGATTTATACAAAATTATACAGCCTATTGCTGAAGGCCAATGTGATATGGTGCTAGGTTCACGCTTTACAGAAAAAACAGCTTACAAAGGTAGTATTTCAAGGAGAATCGGTATTTTTTATTTTACTGCCCTACTGAAAGTTTTAACGAAACAAACATTTATGGATCCAACTTCTGGATATCGTGCTATCAATCGAGAAGTAATTACGATTTTTGCACACAATTATCCAAAAGATTATCCAGAGCCAGAAGTTCTTATTCATTTAAAAAAGAAAAAACTTCGCATTAATGAGATATCTGTAAATATGCAAGAGCGACAAGGTGGACAATCTTCCATCACACCTCTTAAATCTGCATATTACATGATTAAAGTAAGCCTTGCTATATTGATGCAAAAAATCGTGAAAGGTTGATAGTGAATGCATATAATTACCTTTTCATTCATCTTTATTTTGTTATTATTCTTCTTAATTATTAATTCCATTCGTCGCGGGGCTTTAGAAACAAAATATGCTATTTTGTGGATTTTCGTTTGTGTTGCAATGGCTATTTTAAGTTCTACTGATAAAATTATAAATTGGATTGGAAAACTATTAAAAGTAGAATATCCACCATCCATCTTATTCTTATTTGGATTATTATTCTGTTTCATCTTAATTTTTGACCTAACAAGAAAAATTTCTAAGCTACACCATCAACTTGTAACATTAACGCAAGATTATGCATTATTAAAGCAAAAATTAAACGTAACACAAACTGAAACTGATAACGAATAGTTTTCTATTTAAATATGAATATATATAAAAAAACATCTTAATTTCTTTAAAAAATTAAGATGTTTTTTTATTTCAAACTATTTTTTACTAATTAATAATTTACTAATTTTCATAACCGTTGCCACAGTTCCTACTCCAATTATAATAAATAAAAATGGAATTAATGGTAATGCATATCTTTCATATGCGGCATAAAAACAGGTTAAAGCTGTTTGCAGTAAAAGAATTGACCATAAAAATGTAGTCTCTCTCCACCTTTTTAAAAGGAAGATAAATGAAAGTATTGTACATATTAAAAACATTGTCTTAATAAAATTATGTATTTCATTCATATCCTTTGCAGAAACATTAAATACTTCAATATTATGCTCTATAGAATAATACGGTTTTTTCCACATAATTTCTGGCTTCAAGATTAAATAACTCTCTATCATGGAATTCCTATCTGTTTTCCACCATTCTTTCATTTTATCCTTCGCTATTTTTTCTTCTAATTCCATAAATTCATGTGCTTCCAAATTAGGGTACTTGGCGTGTAATTCTACTTCAAGTTCTGCCATATTCTTACCTTCTGGGTAACCTTTCCCTTGATACGTTCCAAGTAATAACGGATTCCCTGCCCCAGCAGTTAGTGGAATAAACTTATCAAATTGAATGTAATTGCGGGCCCACCATGGTCCAAGTACGATAAGTCCTATTCCTATACTTATAATCGCTTGCTTCATCATAATGCGGAATGGATAGCGCTTCATTAAGAGATATATAAATAATGGTATTGGATATAAAGCAACTTGTACGCGTAAGTACAATGCTAAAAAGTAGAAAATTAATACAATTAGAAAATGTTTCGTTTTATGAGTATCAGCTAATTTTAAGCTCCAATATAATAATCCCAATGAAAAGAATAGAAACGGTCCTTCTGTTAAAGTTAAATTTTCCACAACAATCTCTGGAGGATACACAGCTAATAAGAAAGCACCTATTAATCCTGCAGCGGGATTCAATAAATAAGTACCAATCTTATAAGTTAGTAAAATACTAAGTACCCCTAATAGGATAATAATTAATTTAGCTACAAAAAGGCCTTCATTGCCATTTCCAAAAAAGTAAAATACAGTAGCTAAAAACGCTGGAAAACCTGGCATAATATGAATAGTTGGTTTATCCGGCTCATGATATGTTAACATTCCTGTTTCCAATAAAATATTTGCCGTTTTTTGATAGCCTAGATCATCGCTAGCTAGAGTCAAATCTGCACCATGTGTTTGTAAAGTTGCAAAACGAAGCGCAAAACCGACTATCATAATAATCCCTAAAAGAATTACATTAGATTTGCGAGTAAATCGCCTTAACATCTCATCTTCTCCCTTCAAATACATAATTTTCAAATTATATTTCTATATTTTTACAAGACAATATATTCTATAATAAATACTTTTTATACAAAGTACAATAATAGAAAGTTGATTTACAAAGTTTATATGCGTTAAACTGATACAGATGTTCTTGTAATCTTCTTCCTTTCAAAAGGCTTGTATATATGGTGCAAGACATAAAAAATTTGAGGAGATAAAAATTCTATGATGGAACAAAAACAACTTGTTTCTGTTGTCATACCCCTGTATAACACAGAAAAATATATTGAAGAAACAATGCAGTCAATACTGGATCAAACATATAAAAACATTGAAATTGTAATTGTAGATGATGGAAGTAAAGATCAATCACCTTCTATCGTAAAAAATCTTGCCGAAAAATATCCGGGTCAAGTAAAATACGTTCACCAAAAAAACCAAGGTGTTTCAGTAGCTCGTAATACAGGGATTGAAAATGCTAGCGGAGAATATGTCGCTTTCCTTGATAGTGATGACTTATGGCATCCAACTAAAATTGAGAAACAAATCGAGAGTATGCATAAAAACAACATGGACGCGTGCTATTGTGGTTATATGAATTTCTACGAAGAAACAGGTGAAAAGGTTGAGCATACAACAAACTTTATTAAAGGTGATATGGCAAAAGCATTCTTAACACACCAAGTTGTTGCTCAAACAAGTACTTGGATTTTCAAACGCTCTATCGCAATGAATTATAATATCCGTTTTACACCAGGATGTAGCTGGGGAGAAGACTTGGAGTTTTTATTTAAACTAATGAGTGTGACAAATGTATGCTATGTCGATGAATACTTAACATATTATAGAATCTTATCGGAAGGAAATCTTTCTTCTAAATATAAAGATTACGAATTAAAAACTACTAAAGAACTGGAAGTATTCAATCGTATGAAAGACTGGGTACATAATAAATCTCAAGACTTCATTACGAAAGACCCTCAGTCACTTATTGAGATTCTTGAGACTTATTTATTCCCTTATACGGTTATCAATAATGCTTGTATATACATTAAAGAAAACTCTCAATTGGATAATGCTCAAGTTCAATTAATCAAAAAAGATATAAAGAAATATTGCCGTAAAATCTATTCAAAAAACGGAAAGCGTAGTAAAAAACTATATGCAATGCTTTGGTTTGTGCGAATTAAATTTCTGTTTTCTTAAACCGAAAATATAGTACTCACCTCTCTTTCCGTAAACAAATCAAATTTACAAATAGGACAAACTAAAAAAGTCCTAAAGAATAGAAAGGTTTTTTCTCATGAAAACAAATAAGATTCTTAAAAATGCCTCCTACCTATTTGTAGGAAATATTACTGTTCGATTTGTACTTGCTATCGCGACGATTCTCTTTGCAAGATACGTTTCTCCTGGTGAGTATGGAATGTTTACAACTGCATTAGCAGTTTCCGCTGTTATTTGTTATTTCACAGATGCAGGTTTGACACATACGTTTATGCGTGAAGGAACGAGAAAGGATGCAAATATTAGCGTACTAATCAGTAGTTATTTACGCATTCGTTTCGTATTAGCTGTCGTAATTTCTGTACTCTTCGCTATTTTTGCTCAGTTCTTCTATACGGATGTCTACTTACGCGCCATGGTATATTGGGTTGTACTACCGACAATGTTTGGAGCAACTTTACAAGGCGTTGGAATGGCTTATTTCCAAGTAACAGAACGTATGCAATTTACAGCGATTATTTCTGTACTACAAGGTGTAACAGCCGCAGCTGCGCTTCTACTAGGAATGTCGTTGAAATGGTCACTTATGACAGTCGCTGCCATGTACGGGATATCTAGTCTTGTAACAGGAGTCATCGCCTTCATAATGGTACTCCGCCATACAACAGTTCATAAGGGCTGGGACAAAGGAATTTTAGATCAACTGCTGATTTTCACAATCAATGGCATTATCATTATGCTTTTACCACAGTTAGGCCCTATTATATTAGAAAAAGTTTCGACGTATGAGCAAGTTGGATTCTTTGGAGCTGCATCGAAAATACCTGCAGTCCTTTATCAAATACCTGGTGTAATTGCAGCAGCCTTCTATCCAAAATTATTTGCGTTTGGAAATGAAAAGAATATTGATGAACATAGAAAACTATCTCAGTTTGAATTAAAACTGATGTCTTTCTTAGGAATGGGGATCTCCATTCCATTTATCGCTGATCCAAGCTTTTGGATTGTTACTTTGTTAGGTGAAGAATATGCTCCAGCTGGTGATGCTCTTGCCATTTTAGCCTTTATGGTCATTCTACAATCTATTAACTATCCACTTGCTGATAATTTAACGACAATTGGTCAACAATGGAAACGCGCAACAACAATGGGAATCGGACTAGCTGTTGCCGTTATAAGTTACATCGTCTTAGGTGGTCAGTTCGGAATGATGGGAGCCGCTATTGCCGCTATCCTTACCGAGATTACGTTATTAATCGGATTCACTCTATTTGTTCGTAAAGGCTTCTCTTTACTATTTAAAGGGATTATATTCAATACCTTAGCCTTTATAATCAGCTATATTCTATACCGTACAATATTAATTACCTTACCGCCACTAGTTGCTTTAACAATTACTGGTATATTATACGGTATTATCGGTCTTGCAATCGATCCACAAATACGCGGATTGATTTTAGGATTTATAAATAAAAAACTGGCTCGAAAATAAATAAAAATAAAAACTTCAAATCAAATTTGAAGTTTTTATTTTTATCTTCTTCACTTAAAAAATGAGCCCTTTTCCAATCTATATCTTAAATTGACTTGCCTTTCTGGAATGATTATACTTGGAAACGAACAGCACTAGATGTACAACAGCTATTATTAAGGTAATTCATAGTTAATTCTTCATGTAAATATTAACTATTCACGCCCTAAATTTAACACAAATTGCACAAATGAACACTTTATTAATACTATTAAAAATCGCCGATTCATACATAGTTTTTCTTCATCCTAAAACGATATCCAGAGATGAAGAATGTGGCAATTGCATTTAAGGAGGCTTATTTATTTAATGACTTCAGAAGTAAATAAAAGAACATTTTTCACTAAAAGCACACTTATTATTATTCCATTATTAATAATATGTGCATTTGCTTTTCATTACTTTTTCCTAAAATCAGACAGTGTATTTTCTAGTACGGGAGATGCATTATCACAATTCAGTTTCTTTACATTCCTTTTACAACACGCATTTAAAGATGGGAATTTATTTTGGTCTTGGGATTATGGATTAGGTGGAGATTTATTCGGAGAATTTAGTTATTACTATAGTACAGCACCATTTTTCTGGCTTACACTTCTACTTCCTAAACTAAATTTTGACCAAATCTTTGAGATGAAGCTATATATGAGTATTTTAAAAAGTACATTAGCGATGTTATTCATGTATGGTTCTTTACGTTATCACAATAAAACTATTTTTTCTTCTTTCATTTCTGCCATTATATATGGAGGATGTGTAACTTTCATTCGCCATTCTTTATTATGGGATTTCATGGCAGATGCTATAGTGTTTTTACCTTTAGTAATATGGGGATTAGATAAATATATTTTAGAGCGAAAAAAGGGATTATTCCTGTTTGCAACAGCACTTATGCTTGCATCAAATTTCTATTTCGCTTTCATTACTAGTATTTTTATCTATATTTATGCCTTTTTCCAATATTTCGCTACACAGCAGAACAAAACAATTAAAACATTTATAATTTATTATATTAGAATTGCTTTTCTATATGCTTTATCACTAGGTTTATCTGCTGTTTGCTTTATACCATCTGTAAATGGTGTATTTAGTTCCGATCGACTCGCTACAAAATTTACTATACCGTTATTTTTTGAAGATACGTTTTATAAAAACTTAATGGAAAGTATCTTTTTCATTAATAATACAGAGGATTATCAGCTTGCATTCCCTGTTTTCATCCTCTTCCTTATTACTAGCGCGCTTCTAATACGCAATAAACTTGTCACAAATAAATTGCTCTTTACTGGGTTTATGTTAGTGCTATATATGCTTCCATATACGTATTCCGTATTTAATGGCTTTTCTGCTATGCAATACAGATGGTTTTACTTATTTGCATTTGTGGTTGCGCAAACTGTCGCCTACATTCTAGATTGGATGCTGCTCCACAAAAAGAATGTCAATTCTTTAATAGGTCCTTTGCTAGCAACAGCATTATTTATTTACGCATTCTATAGAAAAGTAAATATAAACGCACAGCCGCTACAAACGATTGATAAAATTTTAATTTGCACTACTGTATTATCTATTATTACAATATTACTATGGCGCTATTTATCAAAAGTAGCCTTACAATGTTTCATTGTATTAAATGTACTCGTCAATGTAATATTTATTAATTACTTCTATTCAGATTTTGCTCTTAGTAAACACTTTAATCAAGCAGGCGTGACAAAAGAATCATTACATGGGCCAGGTCTTGATAATAAGGATGAAATTGACGCAATTCGTTATATACAAAATCAAGATAAAGATTTTTATCGAATTATCAATCCAAACAATAATTATAAAAATACGCCGATGTTGCAAGGTTATCATGGTACAAGTACTTATCAAAGCTTAGTCAATTATCATGTTCATGACTTTATGAAGAATAAGTACAATGTTTTTCAAGGATATGATAGCCCATCTATGTTCTTCCAGTTAGATAAACGATTATTCCTTGAGAACATGCTAGGGGTAAAATATTATGTACTAAGTGAAGGTGCTAATAAAACCGAAATTCCTTATGGCTATACGCATTTACAACAAGTAGGTCCTTACAACATTTATAAAAATGAATTTGCACTACCATTAGGCTATGTATACGAAGCTGGAATAAGTAATGAAGAATTTTCAAAACTTAATTTTGCTGAGAAAGATCAACTTTTATTAGATGCTGTAGTTGTAAATGATGTTGGAAGTCTTCCATTAAAACAATTTAATACAAAACAGCTAGATTCAAAACAAATTAAGATTAATGCAAATAAAATGAAGTGGGAAAATATAGAGAAAGAGAAAGATATACTCACTGTTCATGAAAATGGGCGTATAATAGTACCTATTGATAATAACGATATGTTAGGTGATCTTCTTGTTGAAATTAAAATTAGAAATATAAACAAGGAATCATTTGGAGTTACTGTGAATGACAAATCTATGATAAAAGGTAATGAGGATGGAGCTTATGCTTATCCGTTAGAAAGATTTGTTTACAACTTAGGAAAAGATGCGAAGCCAACCGAGCTAATCATTTCTATTCCTACTCCTGGTCAATATGAGTTGAAAGACTTACAAATCAACAGTACTAACTATCAGACTGTCCCTAAAAAAGTAAATACTTTAAAAGAAAATAGTCTACAAAACATTTACTATGAAGGTAACTCCTTAAAAGGTGAGATTAATTCCAATAAGGATGGATTACTATATTTATCGGTACCGTATAGTAAAGGATGGTCAATAAAAGTTGACGGTAAAGAAACGGAATTTACGAAGGCTAATTCCGCCTTTATTGGCGTTCCTATTTCTAAAGGGCAACATGTAGTTGAAATGAAATACGTCACACCTTATTTCAAAATGGGTCTCGTTATTTCTATCATTTCATTTATCATTTGCATCTCGCTTCTAGTTCTTGGAGATACGAAAAGATATTCAAAATTAAAAAATCGTTTTAAAAAAAGTTATTAAAATGAAGTGAAGTAAAAGTTGAAGATGATTGCTTCACTTTTACTTCATGCCCAGTTTAAAATTACACCTAAGGAGGTCCTAACATGACCCTTTCAATAGTAGTACCATGCTACAATGAGGAAAAGGTGCTTCGTGCCTTTTATTCAGAGACTTCTCTTGAAATTCATAAATTAACTACCGATTATGAATTTGTTTTTGTTAATGATGGTAGTAAAGATGATACCTTAAATATTTTACGTGATTTAGCTAGTGCAGATTCATCGGTACACTATATATCGTTTAGTCGAAACTTCGGAAAAGAAGCTGCAATGTTAGCAGGTTTAAAATATGCTACAGGCGATGCAATCGTTATTATGGATGCTGACTTACAACACCCTCCTACATTAATAAAAGAACTGTTAGAAGGATATAACGACGGCTACGACCAAGTCATTGCAAAAAGGACAAGAACTGGTGATTCACCCGTTCGCTCTTTCATCTCTCGTCTTTACTATAAAGTAATGAATAAATTTGTAGATATTGAATTAGTAGATGGTATTGGTGACTTTAGACTTTTAAGCCGAAGAGCAGTGGATTCTTTAGTATCTTTAAGTGAATACAACCGATTTTCGAAGGGCTTATTCTCTTGGATTGGTTATAACGAATTAATCATTGAATATGAAAATGTATTACGTTCTGATGGAGAAAGTAAATGGACCTTCTCGAAATTATTAAATTACGGAATTGATGGTGTAATTTCATTCAATAATAAACCGTTACGTCTATCTATATATCTTGGATTACTAACAACCATTTTTGGACTTTTATATGTAATCACTACGTTCGTTCAAATCATCCTTGGTGGTGTGGAAGTTCCTGGTTACTTTACTCTCATTTCCGCTATACTATTTATTGGCGGTATTCAACTCATATTCCTAGGGGTTATTGGTGAATATATCGGTCGTATTTATTATGAAACAAAACGTAGACCACATTTTATTGTAGCTGAAAAGAAAGTTAGTGAAGTTAAACAAAAGGCATAACAAAAAAGTTACTTCTATAGGTAGAAGTAACTTTTTTATATCCTAACATTTACACACCCTTTTTTTGCATAGATATAATCATTTCTTTTAGCCCATTATAATACGAAGTTTTTGGTATCTCCCCGATACACCTCTCATATTTCTCCCCGCTTAATACAACTGGTTTTTCCGTCAAATATAGCATTTCCACAAATTCTTTCATCTGCTTATCAAACATACCAATGAACTGGATCATTCCTCTTTTTACAGCTATTATTCGTTTGGTATATCCCGTTAATTCCCGTATGTGTTGAATCATTTCCTCACCTGTAATGACACCATAACCTGGTATGTTCCAATTTTGTCCATAGGCCTCATCATGTGAAGCTAATTCAACCATCGCTTTTGCACCATCTGGTGTAAAAATATATTCACGGGCAATCTTTTTATCTCCAACAAAGCTAGACATTTTATTTGCAAGTATTCCCTTTAATGTATGATGGACAAGTGTATTTTCTGCATTTGGACCATAAAAGTCTGGGAAATGAGCAATAAACATTCGTACATTAGCTTGTTTTGCCATCTCTTCAAGTTGTAAACGAATCTTCCCTTTCTTTGTTTGTGGTCTCTTTTTAGCATCTTCTTTTACAAGCCCTTCCCCTTGCCTTCCATACGCATAAATATTATCAACTATTCCTAGTTTGATACCGTAATGTTTCGATACCTCTAATATGTTTATTAATAATTTCTCTTGTTGTTTCTCCCAATCTGAATACGGAATATTTACAGCATGAAATATAATATCAACATCTTTAGCAGCATTCATTATATCCTCTTGTATAAATACGTCGCCTGCTACAACTTCTACATGTTTGTTCCCAGAAAATAATGCACCTAATCTCTCCTTATTTCTTGCAAAAGCAACTACATGAATCCCTCGGTCACATAATTCGTTTACAATTGCATAACCCATTGAACCAGAAGCACCTAATACTAAAGCCTTTTTCATTATAAATCCCCTCCCAAAATAATTAACCACCGTTCAATTAATGTTAAAAAGAAAATCACTTACATAAGAAGCGATTTTGAAATAAACTCTACATGTACTTTAGCCAAACCTTGTAGTTCTTCAAACGTTTGACCACTTCTGCAATAATGTGCTACAAATCCATGTAATGATAAAAAAACAGACCATATTATCATCGCATTTAATTTCCCATCACATAAAGAAGAAATAACCTTCGCAAATTTTTCATAGCTAACATTAGGACTATTTGCCAAACACTCTTTTAATTCGGCATCTTTAATTAAAAACATAATTTCATAATGACTCTGATTTCTTAGACCAAATTCAATAAAACCGAATAAAACTGCTCTTAGTTGCTCTTCTCTCGATAATTTTTGATTACAAATTTCATCTAACTTTTTATTTAATAATTGAAAATCCTGTTCCACCATTGCGTAAAATAGCTCTGCTTTGTTTTTAAAATGATAATAAATCGAACCATGGCTATATCCAAGTTCTGTTGCAATTTTGCGCATTGAAGTATGTTGATATCCTTGTGCTATAAATAGCCCCCTAGCTACATTCATAATCATTTCTCTTGTTAGTTCTTGTTTAACTGCTTTCCTTGGCGACATATTTCATACCTCACACATTTAATTAACCACTGTTCAATTATATTATATATTTTCAGAAAATTAATGCAACCCTTTTTTTGAAAAAATATACATTTTGAAATGATGGCATTATATGAAAGAATTTAGTATCATGATTCAAGGTACTATTTCAAGTTGGACGGAGGATACTATGAGCTTATTAACAGTTGAAAAATTAGGACATACATTTGGCGATCGTACATTATTTAAAGATGTATCTATGCGATTATTAGCAGGTGAGCACGTTGGATTAGTTGGTGCAAACGGTGTTGGTAAATCAACATTCATGAATATCATTACTGGTCAGCTTATTCATGACGAAGGTCGTGTAGAATGGACACCAGGCACACATTACGGTTACTTAGATCAGCATACGGTTTTAACACCTGGACGTACAATTCGTGACGTACTAGCGGATGCATTTTTACCGTTATTCGAAAAGGAAACAGCTTTAAATGAAGTTACAGAAAAAATGGGAACTGCTACACCAGAAGAACTAGAAGAACTTCTTGAACAAATGGCAGAAATACAAGATGCACTTGAAGCAGGCGGTTTCTATTTACTAGATATGAAAATTGAAGAGGCTGCACGTGGTCTTGGAATTGATGCTATTGGTTTAGATCGTGATGTTTCAGCACTAAGTGGTGGACAACGTACAAAAGTATTGCTTGCAAAGCTATTACTTGAACAACCAGAAGTGTTATTGCTTGATGAACCTACTAACTATTTAGACGTTGAACATATTCATTGGTTAACAACTTATTTAAAAGAATATCCACATGCATTCTTATTAATTTCTCATGATACAGAATTTATGAACAAATGTGTTGATGTTATTTTCCATCTAGAATTCACAAAAATGACGCGCTATACAGCGACATATGAAAAATTCCTAGAACTAGCAGAAATCAATAAAAATCAACATATAAACGCTTATGAAAAGCAGCGTGAGTTTATCAAAAAGCAAGAAGACTTCATTGCAAAGAACAAGGCTCGTTATTCAACGACAGGTCGTGCAAAGAGTCGTCAAAAACAACTTGATCGTATGGAACTTATTGATCGTCCGGAAACAGCAATTAAACCTGAATTCTCATTTAAAGAAAGTCGTGCAAGTAGTCGCTTCGTCTTTGAAGGTGAAAATGTAGAAATCGGATATACACATCCGCTACTACCAAAGCTATCAATGACAATTGAGCGTGGTGAAAAAATTGCTATTGTTGGATGTAATGGTGTTGGTAAATCAACGTTACTAAAAACAATCTTAGGTAAAATTAAACCTTTAAACGGTAAAACAAGTCTTGGTGACTTCTTAGAGCCTGCATACTTTGAGCAAGAAGTTAAAGCTGATAATATAACACCAATTGATGATGTATGGAATACATTCCCTGGCCTAGACCAACATCAAATTCGTGCGATGTTAGCAAAATGCGGATTAAAAAATGAACATATTTCTCGCCCATTAAGTCAATTAAGTGGTGGAGAACAAGCAAAAGTTCGTTTATGTAAGTTAATGGGTGAAGAAAGTAACTGGCTACTATTTGATGAGCCGACAAACCATCTTGATGTTACAGCAAAAGAAGAACTTAAGAAGGCTATGAAAGCATATAAAGGAACAATTCTCCTTGTATGTCACGAACCGGAATTCTATGAAGATTGGATCACAAAGGTTTGGGATGTTGAAAAATGGTCAGAAAAAAATAACTAAATTATTTCATATTGGTAAAAAAGCCGTTCCTAAAAATATTTAGGGACGGCCTTTTTTTATAAACAAGGATTTTTTATATCTCCCACAATATAAAAAATTAAATATGTTAATCATATCCTAGTTTTTTAATTATTACATTTCAATGATATTTTTGGTATTATTTAGATAAAATAGGAAAGGAATTAATTGAAATGGTATTTAGTAACCTTGTCTTTTTATGTTTATTTTTACCTGCCGTACTCTTAATTTATTATGCTGTACGCAAAGAACTACAAAATATAGTTTTATTATTTTTTAGTTTAGTATTTTATGCTTGGGGCGAACCCATTTATGTTTTCCTAATGCTGTTCTCTATCCTTGTTAACTATTGGTTTGGGATTTTATTAGGGAATAGTCGCTTCACAAATGGTCAAAGAAAATTATTACTAACGTTTGCAATTGTAATGAATACCGCTATTTTAGGATATTTTAAATATGCAAACTTTTTAGTAGATAATATTAACTCTATCTTACATACCAATATTGTTCTTGAAAAAATACCTTTACCAATTGGTATTTCATTTTTCACGTTCCATGCGATGAGTTATATTATCGATATTTATAAGAAAAAAGTCGATGCTCAACGAAATATCTTTGATTTGGCCTTATACTTTACTGTATTTCCACAGTTAGTAGCAGGACCAATTGTTCGTTATAATACAATTTCTCATCAATTACACGAGCGAACTGTTGATGCCGACAAATTCTCTGAAGGTGTCCGCCGATTTATTATTGGTTTAGGTAAAAAAGTTTTAATCGCTAACCAATTAGGTGTTATAGCCGATGAGATCTTCGCAATGAATCCTTCTGATATGAGTGTATCATTAGCTTGGATGGGAGCCATTGCCTATACGCTACAAATTTACTTTGATTTTTCTGGATATAGTGACATGGCAATTGGATTAGGAAAGATGTTTGGATTTGATTTTCTAGAAAACTTTAATTATCCATATATCTCAAAATCCATTTCTGAATTTTGGCGTCGTTGGCATATTTCGCTCGGTTCTTGGTTCCGTGATTATGTCTATATTCCACTTGGAGGAAATCGCGTTACAACTTGGAAAGTTTATCGTAACCTCTTCATTGTATGGGGACTAACCGGTTTTTGGCATGGTGCTAGTTGGACCTTTATGATTTGGGGTATTTATTATGGAGTTCTAATTGCACTTGAAAAAGCTGGACTCGAAAACCTACTTCAAAAATTATGGAGTCCTCTTCAACATATTTACGTGATGTTTTTAGTTATTATTGGATGGGTGTTTTTCCGTGCAGATAACTTCAGTTATTGCTTTGAATTCCTAAAATCCATGTTCGGATTTAACGGTCCGTTAACAGATATTAACAGTTACTTCTATATAATGAATTATTGGGGAATTTTCTTATTAGCTATTATTACTGCAGCACCCGTATTCCCATGGTTACAAAAAATGTTATCGACAAAAAGATTTGCTGTTTTATCGCCAGTATATTATTTAAGTATTCTAGTCATTGTTTTAGTATTCCTAACAAATGCAACTTATAATCCATTTATTTATTTCCGTTTTTAAAGGAGGTTCACTATGAAAAAGTTTCAAAACCTCACTTTAATAATGGGGTTCCTTACAGTTATTTTTGGGGTGGGTATTTGGACAGCAAAAGTTATCCTTATAGATAAAAAAACATTTTCTGAATTTGAAAACAGAAACTTAGCAATTAGACCTGCTGTAAATGCTTCTACCATAAAAACTGGAGAGTTATTCAAAGGTATCGAAACACACTTTACAGACCATGTTGGACCTAGGGATCTCTTTCTTGAAAGCTATATAAAATTCCAACTCTCTATGAATCGAACATTCGTAAACAACATTCATGTTACAAACGATCAATTCATTTTTAATAGACCTAATATGGAAAATCATTTAAATGATGTTGATGCTGGTGTTCAGGAATTAAACACTTTGAAAAAAGATTTTCCACAAACAGAATTCTATTTCTCTTTAGTTCCTAGTAAGCAGACAGCGTTACAGTATAAGCTTCCCTCTTACCTAAATCTTGGTTACGAACAAATTCTTAGGGATCACCTTGCTGAGAAATTGACAGCAACGAAATTCCCTATTATTGATGTATTACCAATGTTTAAAGAAAGATTTACTAACGAAAAACTAGAACGAATGTATTTAACTACAGATCATCATTGGAATATGGAAGGTGCCTTTTATGCATATGAGGATACGATGAACTTTATTAATTCTCATTCAAACAAATATAAAGGACAACCAATAAAGAAAGACAACTACACTATTAACTGGGAAAAACCGAAAGGAAAGTTTGTTGGTAGCTGGAATAATCAATTATACCGCTTAATCGATACTTCATCCGTACAAATTCCATATGTCCACTATAATTTCGGTGAATCTTGGGACGACTACACAGTTTACTATGGTGCTATTAAAGATGATACCGCTAAGGAATCAATGACTCAGTTTTATGGAAAAGAAAAAGATATTCCTGCTCCTGGATATGCTAATGTTTATCAAACAGATTTCCCTGAAATAAATATCATTAATACAAAGGCGGACAATGAGTTACACCTTGTTATCTTAAAAGATTCGTATGCTGATGCTACATATCCTTTATTTGCACATAATTTTGCTAAAACAACTTTTATTGACCCTCGTTACACGCAAGGAAAAAGTGTGAAGCAGCAACTAGAAGAACAAAATGCAGATATTGTATTGTTTATATACAACGACACCAACGCTTATGGTGACATGTATAAATTTCAAAATGTAAAATAAAAACTATTTTCAAATTTAATCAGTGGGAATGAACCCCCACTGATTAAAGCCTTAATTTATATAGTAATATCGAGCTAATCTCAATCTAAAATCCTTCAAATCATTATACGCTTCTAAATTCGCTAACATCCCTCGAATAACTGGAATCCTTGGATTCGGCACTCTCATTTCGGATTCTAAAACATCTAAAGTAACTAAAACCTCATCATTTTCTAGTTGGTCTGCTAATGTTCGTTTTAATATAATAATTTCATTTAAAAAATGCTCTTTCACTTGTTCTTTAATAAGCTCTGAGCTACAAAAAAACTCTCCCATTTTTTCTTCATTTAAAACAGGCCCTTCTGAAGATTCTAGAAGCCCTTCTACTAAATCGTCTACTCTTTTTAAAATAAATGAAGCAACATGAGCGAAATCAATTTCTGGTTCATTTAAAATAATTAATTGTAAATAACCATGGCATATACCTTCTACCATAATTACTAAATCTAATAAATATGGACTGACCTTTTCACCATAAATAGACAGTAAGCTACCTCGATAAAATGCATGAGATTCTAACTTCATCCGTAGCATAAACTCTTCTACTTCTTTATTAAACGGAATGGCATTTTCTCTTGCATGCATAATAATAAATTCTTTATGTTTTTGCACATCAGTAAACTGAAAGTATAATTGCTTTTCAAATTTTTCACGTGGTAGTAAAGACTCTTTTTCAATATCCAGCATTTTCTTTTGGATTTTGTCATAATAATATCGAAGCGTCGCTAATAAAAGCTCATCTTTTGATTTAAAATACAAATAAAAAGCTCCCTTTGAAATACCACAAGTGGTGACGATTTCTTGTACCGACGTTGCATTTACACCCTTATTCGCAAACAACTTCATAGCCGATTCTATAATTAAACGCTCTTTTTCTTTCATATCTTCTCTCCTAAATTTAATCTCGCATCTTATTATAAATGTATTATACCATCTCTTTTTATTGACGTTTGACCGAATGGTCAGTTATATTATGTATTAGACTGACCATTCGGTCAATATAATAAAAAGGGAGCGCAAACATGAACAAAATCATCAATTTCTCATTAAAAAATAAGTTCGCAGTTTGGCTACTAACCATTATTGTTACTATTGCAGGGATCTACTCTGGACTCAATATGAAGCTGGAAACAATTCCTGATATTACAACACCGATTGTGACAGTAACTACGGTCTATCCTGGTGCTACACCAGAAGAAGTAGCTGATAAAGTTTCAAAGCCGATGGAAGAACAACTACAAAATTTAAGCGGTGTTAACGTTGTGAGCTCATCATCTTTTCAAAACGCATCTTCTATTCAAGTAGAATACGATTTTGATAAAAATATGGAAAAAGCAGAAACGGAAATTAAAGAGGCTCTCACGAATGTGAAACTCCCAGAAGGTGTTAAAGATCCTAAAGTTTCACGAGTAAACTTCAATGCTTTTCCTGTTATTTCGTTAAGCGTAGCAAGCAAGAATGAATCTTTAGCTACCTTAACTGAAAATGTAGAGAAAAATGTTGTACCAGGATTAAAAGGACTTGATGGTGTTGCATCTGTTCAAATTGCAGGTCAACAAGTAGATGAAGTACAGCTCGTCTTCAAGAAAGATAAAATGAAAGAATTAGGACTAAGTGAAGATACTGTAAAAAATGTGATTAAGGGATCGGACGTATCTTTACCACTTGGCTTATACACGTTTAAAGACACGGAAAAATCAGTTGTTGTAGATGGCAATATTACAACAATTAAAGCGTTAAAAGAAATCAAAATCCCAGCTATACCTTCATCACCTAACAGTCAAGGTAGTCAAAATGCTGGCGCTGGTGCACAAACGCCGCAAATGAATCCAGCTGCTATGAACGGAATTCCAACAGTTACATTAGACGAAATTGCTGACATTAAAGAAGTTGGGAAAGCAGAATCCATTTCTCGAACAAATGGAAAAGAAGCAATTGGAATTCAAATTGTGAAGGCCTCTGATGCAAATACAGTTGATGTTGTAAATGCAGTAAAAGATAAAGTAAAAGATCTTGAGAAAAAATATAAAGATTTAGAGATCATTTCAACATTCGACCAAGGTGCACCTATTGAAAAATCAGTTGAAACAATGCTGAGCAAAGCAATTTTCGGCGCTATCTTTGCGATTGTTATTATTATGCTGTTCCTACGAAATATTCGAACAACGTTAATCTCTGTCGTTTCAATACCACTTTCTTTATTAATTGCTGTTTTAGTCATAAAGCAAATGGATATTACGCTTAACATTATGACGCTTGGAGCAATGACAGTGGCTATAGGCCGTGTTGTTGATGACTCAATTGTTGTTATTGAAAATATTTACCGACGTATGTCGTTATCAGAAGAGAAATTGCGCGGAAAAGATTTAATTCGTGAAGCTACGAAAGAAATGTTTATCCCTATTATGTCTTCTACCATTGTGACAATCGCTGTATTCTTACCTCTAGGACTTGTAAAAGGTATGATTGGTGAAATGTTCTTACCATTTGCCTTAACTATCGTCTTCGCTTTATTAGCGTCGTTACTAGTGGCTGTTACAATCGTACCAATGCTTGCTCATTCCTTATTTAAGAAAGAAAGCATGAGAGAAAAAGAGGTACATCATGAAGAGAAACCGAGCAAATTAGCAAATGGGTATAAACGTATACTTGAATGGGCTTTAAATCACAAAATTATTACATCTAGTATTGCTGTCCTTCTATTAGTTGGTAGTCTCGCACTTGTGCCCGTTATCGGTGTAAGTTTCTTACCTTCTGAAGAAGAAAAAATGATTATCGCAACATACAAACCTGAACCAGGTCAAACATTAGAAGACGTTGAAAAAATTGCAACGAAAGCTGAAAAGCACTTCCAAGATAATAAAGACGTGAAAACAATTCAGTTCTCATTAGGTGGAGAGAACCCAATGAGCCCTGGTCAAACAAATCAAGCTATGTTCTTCGTTCAATATGATAACGACACGAAAAACTTCGAAAAAGAAAAAGAACAAGTCGTTAAAGATTTACAGAAGATGTCTGGCAAAGGTGAATGGAAAAACCAAGACTTCGGAGCAAGTGGCGGTAGTAATGAAATTAAACTATACGTTTACGGAGATAGCTCAGAAGACATTAAGCCTGTCGTAAAAGATATTCAAAATATCATGAAGAAAAATAAAGACTTAAAAGATATAGATTCTAGTATTGCAAAAACATATGCAGAGTACACTTTAGTCGCAGATCAAGAAAAGCTAAGTAAAATGGGCTTAACGGCTGCTCAAATTGGAATGGGACTTTCTAATCAACATGACCGCCCTGTTCTGACAACTATTAAAAAAGACGGTAAAGATATCAATGTATATGTAGAAGCTGAAAAACAAAATTATGAAACAATCGATGACTTAACAAATCGCAAAATTACAACACCACTTGGTAATGAAGTAGCTGTGAAAGATGTTATGACTGTAAAAGAAGGTGAAACATCGAATACAGTAACACACCGAGATGGCCGTGTTTATGCAGAGGTTAGTGCAAAATTAACATCTGATGACGTTTCAAAAGCATCTGCTGCAGTCCAAAAAGAAGTAGATAAAATGGATCTTCCTTCTGGTGTAGATGTTTCTATGGGCGGTGTTACTAAAGATATTCAAGAATCATTCAAGCAACTTGGCCTAGCGATGTTAGCTGCGATTGCCATTGTATACTTCGTTCTTGTCGTTACATTTGGCGGTGCCCTTGCACCATTCGCAATTTTATTCTCGCTACCATTCACAATTATTGGGGCTCTTGTTGCCTTATTAATCTCTGGTGAAACATTAAGTGTATCTGCAATGATTGGGGCGCTTATGTTAATCGGTATCGTTGTAACAAACGCAATCGTGCTTATCGACCGCGTTATTCATAAAGAAAATGAAGGTTTATCAACACGTGAAGCTTTATTAGAAGCTGGTGCAACACGCCTTCGTCCGATTTTAATGACTGCAATTGCAACAATCGGGGCTCTTATCCCGCTTGCATTAGGATTTGAAGGTAGCGGCTTAATTTCTAAAGGACTTGGTGTAACGGTAATTGGTGGATTAACAAGTTCAACATTATTAACACTTCTTATTGTTCCAATCGTTTATGAAGTATTAAGCAAATTTAAAAAGAAAAAAACAAAATAGCAAAAAAATAACCTCGCTAACTGCGAGGTTATTTTTTATTCCCAAACAAGATTAAGAAATCACCGTATCCTTCTTTTTCTAACTCCCCTTTCGGGATAAATCGAAGAGCTGCGGAATTAATACAGTAACGAAGTCCATTCGGTCCTGGACCATCTGGAAATACGTGTCCAAGATGTGAATCTCCTTCTTTACTTCTCACTTCTGTACGTGTCATATTATGACTCACATCCATCTTTTCTTTCACACTTGCTGACATAACTGGTTTTGTAAAACTAGGCCATCCACATCCACTATCAAATTTATCTAGAGAAGTAAACAACGGCTCACCTGAAACGATGTCTACATAAAGACCTTCCTCTTTATGGTTCCAATACTCATTTCGAAATGGTGGTTCTGTACCATTTTCCTGCGTTACATAAAACTGCATCTCATTGAGTTTTTCTTTTAAATGAGCATTATCCTTTGGCCAATGTTGCTTAATAAAAGCATCTCGTCCTGAGCCTTTACGATATAACTCATAACGGAATGTATTTTTCTTATGATATCCTTGATGATATTCTTCAGCTGGATAAAATGTAGCTGCTGGCAATATTTTTGTCGCAATTGGTTTTGAAAAGCGCCCACTCTGCTCAAGTTCTTCTTTTGAGGCTTCTGCTTTTTTATGTTGTTCTTCATTATGATAAAAAATCACTGTTTCATAAGACTGTCCGCGGTCGTGGAATTGTCCTCCAATATCGGTAGGATCAATTTGTCTCCAATATATATGTAACAATTCCTCATACGGCATTTTGTTTGCATCAAATGTAATTTGTACCGCTTCATAATGTCCTGTTGTTTCTGAGCACACTTCTTTATACGTTGGGTCCTCTTTATGACCGCCTGTATAACCTGAAACAACTTGTATAATTCCCTCCATCTCTTCAAATGGAGAAACCATACACCAGAAACACCCTCCAGCAAATGTAGCCACTTCTACCTTTTCATTTACAGCCATTACTTCACCCCTATTCTATATTCTCCTTACAGTATGGCATAAGAAACATAATGTTATAAAAGAAAAAGCATCGAACATCGATGCTTTTTCTCTACTTCACTTTATTTCGTTCCAACATCCTTCTCCATTTCATCACTTGTCACATCTAGGACATCTAATAAGAAAATGAAAATTGGAATACCGATAATCAGTCCCCATACACCTAAGAAGTGCTCTGAGAAAATTAATACCATAAAAGTATAGAAAATCGGTAAATTTGTTTTTTGCGACATAAACTTCGGATTTAATACGTAACTTTCAAGCGCATGAATCACTGTTACGATAATTAAAATATAAACAACGTACATAATACCGCCAATATTGTAAGCAATCATACAAAGTGGGAATAACGAAATGATAACCCCCGCTACTGGAATTAAGCCAAGCAAGAAAATCATTAACGCTAAACCTAATAATTGCGGGAATCCTAATATCCATAATGCGATAACTGAAAGAACACAGTTAACAACAGCAATTAAAAATTGTGCTTCGATTACCTTTCCAAATGAGCGTGCAAATTTCTTTCCAAAGTACTCAATTTCAGTATAGAAAATTGCAAGCCTGCTTTCTTTAAACTTTGCAGTAAAACCAACAATACGAGATTTTTCTAGTAAGAAAAACAAACTCAAAATTAAAGAAAGTAAAACTTGAAGGCCAAATTTACCAACATTCGTAATCGATTTATACAAAATGTCTACGCCTTGTCCTACATATTTAGAAAGCTCCATATGATTGACAGCATTAACTGCATACCTAATTAGTTCACTATCTGGTGGGTTTCTTAAAAATACATTGAATTGGTAAATCAATTGTGAAATTTGTATCGTTAATACTGGTAAATATTTAAATAGCGTAATAGCAATTCCACCAATTAACATTACATATAGAAATGCTATAATAATTTTTCGATTAATAGGCATGAAATGATCTAATTTGCGGGAAATAAACTTTTGGAATCGATCCATTAAATACGTGAGAATAAACGTAATTAATATTAAATTCACCATACTTTGCAGCCCGTATAACACGAGAGCAAGTATTACTAATACGAGTAACCTCTGAAATCCTTTGCTTTGAAACAGGTTTTTTATTTGCATAATCGACGAATACTCTCTCCTGTCCTATAAACTAAAACGTTAATAAGTAGATTTCTCTCTCTTTTCTACTTTTAATTATTCATTCATATTAAGATTTTTATAAACTCATTATATGCCTACCTTAACAGGTATATAGTAGCTTACTTCTTATTTTACAATACAATGACCTAATTCAAAACGTATTCTACATAGTATTAATGAAGATTTAAGGAAACTTACATTTTTTTAAATAGGTCTTACCACTACTGTAACATAAAAAGCAAGCTATCAGTAGAAATCTGTCCTACAAATAGCTTGCTTTTCTTATTTTTTAAGTAAGTTTTACTATCCAATGAATGGCATGAACATTGGGATGACAACTACTGTTACAACCCCAACTACCGTTACAGCAATACTTGCCATCGCTGCCTCTACCTCACCCATTTCAATTCCTACTGCAACTCCTAATGCATGGCCCGCTGTTCCAAGTGCTAAACCTTTTGCAATCGGATGTTTCACTCTAAATGTTTTTAAGAATAATGCTCCTAATGCATATACGATAACTGCGTTGAAAATAACCGCAAACGATGTAATTGCAGGAATACCACCAATACTTTCTGAAATTGGTAACGCAATTGCTGTTGTTGCTGCTTGCGGTAGCATTGAATTCATTACTGCTGTATCTAAACCGATTGCTTTTGCAACAATGAACACGACAATTACTGAGCAAATAGATCCAACCACGATAGCTGATAAAATTTGCCACCAATATTTTTTCAACTTATCAACTTGTTTATATAGTGGGATAGCGAATGCAATTGTTGCTGGCTCTAAGAAGAAACTAATCATTTTTCCACCAGTATTATATTCTTCAAAAGTAAAGTTACCTACCTTTAGAAAGACAATGCCTAATACCATCGCTACGAATAATGGTGTAAATAGGAAGAACCCTTTTGAATGCTTGAATAATAATGTTCCGATTCCGTATGCGATTAATGAAACGACGATTCCGAAATATGGAGTCATTGTGCTTGCCATATTCATTACCTCCTAACAATATATAAATGCAATGGTTACGCAACCTTTCCGTGCTTGCGTCCTTTATTTACTACTTTCAATTCTTTTGTATCTTCTGTTTCTTTTTCATCTTTTCCTAAAATGAATTGTGCAAATAATCCTGTTACAGCGAGTAAAATAACTGTTGCTACAACAATTACAGTTAAAATTTGTACAAAGTATTGCCCCATTACACCAAGAGAATTAATAACTGAAATACCTGATGGGACGAAAAGGAATCCGATAATACCGGTTAAAGCTGTTCCAAGTGATTCAACTTGCTCCAATTTAATTACTTTTAAACATAATAGACTAAATAAAATAACTAACCCGATTACCGATGAAGGCATTGGAATTGGTAAATGCGTTGCAATAATATTTGAAATTAACATAATAGCTGAGAATATAAATGCTTGTGATAAGAAACTATATACTTTTTTCGTACTCATTTTGGCCACCTCTTTCGATTTGGTACCTTTATTGTATAGGATATAAACACCCAAGTAAGCGTTTACATAATGGAACGTCAAATATACAGAATCAGTTACAAATATAAAAGGATGAAATACAAAAGCCGCTTCTTAAATACGAAGCAGCTTCTTGAGTTCTTTTGCATATGTACGGCTAACAGGTACTTTCGATCCTTCTTTCATGATTAAATTATAAGTAGAATTGAACCATGGCTGAATTTCAGTAATATGATTAATATTCGCAATAAAGCTACGATGGATGCGCATGAAGCTTGCTTGTGGTAACTTCTTCTCTAAAATTACAAGTGTATCATGTGTTACATACGTTTCCCTCATTGTTTTTACTGTTACTTTCCCATCTACAAGCCCTACATATATAATGTCTTCAATATTCACAAGTACGATTGATTCTTCAATTGGTAATGCTAATTTATGCATCTCTGCTGCTACATCTGTCCCCTTTATTTCGTGCTTCGTTTCTATTTGCGCTTGTTTTTGTTTTTTATACTTCTTTAATGTTTGCACAATACGTTCTTCATCAAATGGTTTTAAAATGTAGTCTAATGCATCTACTTCAAATGCTTGCAACGCATATTGATCATAGGCAGTAGCAAATACAATTGCAGGTGGATTTTTCATCTTCTTTAATATATTCGCGATTTCAAATCCGTTATCATCGGATAATTGAATATCTAAAAACACAATATCTGGTCTACTTTGCATTAGTTCTTCTAATGCATCTTCCACACAATCAGCCTCACCAACTATCTCAACTTCTTTCGTTCTCTCTAATAAATACTTTAGTTCATCACGTGCTAACATTTCATCGTCAACTACTAATACTTTTAACACCCGGCTCTTCCTCCCCTGCTTTTTTTGGAATAATAAAGGTAATCTCCGTCCCTTTATTTAATTCACTTTCGATATGAAGCATCGTTTCTTTCCCAAATAACCCAATAAGACGTTCATTAATATTATATAAAGCTGTTCCAGTCCCTTTCTTTGATGAAACTACCATCTTTCCTAATTGTTCTAAACGTTCTTCCTCAATTCCCTGTCCATTATCTTTTACTTCAAAGTGAACCATACCCTCTTTTTCAAAAACATGCACTTCCACTTCGCATATTGGTTGCTTCTTCGGAAAAGCATGTCGCAATGCATTTTCAACCAATAGTTGAAGAACAAATGGTGGTACTAAAGTTGTTTTTAGCTCATCCTCAATATACATCTTTACCTCATACTTATTTGGGAACCTTGCTTGTTCTAGTGATAAGTATGCCTGTACGTGGTTTAATTCTTGCTCTAGTGGAATCAATAACTGACGTGCCCCTTGCAAATTACAACGAAAATACACGCTAAGCTGTAATAATAACTTCCTTGCTTTTTCTACATCTGTTCGGCATAAAGCTGATACTGTATTAATCGCATTAAATAAAAAGTGTGGGTTAATTTGCGCTTGTAATGCTTTTATCTCCGCATCTTGAAGTAATTTACTTTGCAACTCAGCTTCTCCTAACTCTAACTGCGTGGAGAATATTTTTGCTAACCCTTCTGCTAATTCTTCTTCAACGCGACTTAACTGGTTAGAATTTTTGAAATACAGTTTTAATGTACCTATCGTATTTCCATGTGAAGTTAGTGGAATAACAATAGCGGCTTGTAAGGGACAGCTTTCATGTTGGCAATTAATAACCTCACGTGATTTCGCCTTCATTATTTGCCCTGTATGTAAAACTTCTTTTGATAAACCAGTTATTAAACTATGTGAAGGAATATGGTGATCTGATGCTAATCCAACGTGCGCTAATATTTTCTCTGTATCTGTTAAAGATACCGCATCCGTTCCTGTAAAGCGGTGAATAATTTGTGCCACATGCTTACACGATTCTTCTGTTAAGCCTTGACGAAAATACGGTAACGTTTTATCAGCAATACGCAATACTTTATGAGTCTGAAGTGCTTTTGCATTCTCCTCCTGACGCAAAATAGCTTGTATCATAGAAAGTAAAATAAAACTCCCAAAACTATTTACAAGAATCATCGGTATCGCTATTGTTTTCACAACGCTAATTCCATCCTCTATAATTAATAAAATCATAACCATTTCTAAAGATACGATAAAAACACTTAAAACTGCTGAAAACTTAGGAGTAATTGTACGATTATATTTTTTGAAAATATATCCGATATAACCAGTTATAATCCCCGCTAAAATAGAAGAGATTGCGCAGCTTAGCGCTGTCGTACCACCAAGCATATAACGATGAATACCAGCAATAAACCCGACTCCAACCCCTACGATAGGGCCACCAAGTAAGCCACTAATACCAACACCCATAATACGCGTATTCGCAATTGTACTTGACGAAGAAACACCTTGTAACCAATTTTCATTCATAATCGTATTTCCTGCTATTTCAATCCCAGTGTAATTGCTTACAATTGTAAATACCGAAAAAATACAAATAAGCTTAAGCTTATCTACATAGCCGTCCTGTTTATGAAGGAGGCGCCTGAAAGTTTTAATATGAGAGAGTAAAAATCCTAAAATAACTATAAGTCCGACTCGTTCAATCATCATGAGTACTAAATTTAGCATCTTTGATTCATTCCTTTTTATTTAGTTAGTTTTATTATGGGAAAATAATGAAGTCGGCGTCAAGAAGAACGAAATGTTTTTTGAAATATTTTACACATAATAATCCCCTCTTTATTTGACAATACAATAGAAGAGTGCTAAAAATAAAGTAATATAATACAGTCCTTTAACACACCCCCGTGAGGTTGAGAAGGAAGTCGGAATACAATATACGTATGTTCTTTTTTGGGGATACGTATGCTTTTTTGGCCTTCTCATCATATCAGGTGAGAAGGCCTTTTGTTATTCTTCCATAGCGACTGTAGAAAATAAGGAGGAGTAATAATGAACGTCATTACTGATGTACAACAAACAACAGAGGAGACGAAAGCGAAAAGGTATAAAACATTATTTGGTTCTGCGCTAGGATATGCAGCAGAAGGTTTAGATATGTTGCTATTATCTTTCGTACTTGTCTATATTTTAAAAGAGTTTCACTTAAGTCCTGTTGAAGGTGGAAACTTAACATTAGCTACCACAATAGGGATGTTAATTGGTTCTTATTTATTTGGATTTATTGCTGATTTATTTGGACGTATTCGTACAATGGCCTTCACAATCTTACTGTTTTCACTAGCAACCGCACTCATTTATTTCGCAACAGACTACTGGCAATTATTAATTCTTCGCTTTTTAGTTGGAATGGGAGTTGGTGGTGAATTCGGAATCGGAATGGCCATTGTAACAGAAACATGGTCTAAAGAAATGCGCGCTAAAGCGACATCGGTTGTTGCACTTGGATGGCAATTTGGTGTACTAATTGCTTCACTCCTTCCAGCATTTATTGTCCCGCACTTTGGATGGAGAGCCGTTTTCTTATTTGGATTAATTCCAGCTTTACTAGCTGTCTATGTCCGTAAAAGTTTAAGTGAACCGAAAATATGGGAGCAAAAACAACACTACAAAAAGGAACTATTGCAAAAAGAAGCTGCAGGTAAATTAACACCTACTGAAGCAGAACAACTAAAACATATAAAAAAATTCCCACTTCGAAAGTTATTTGCCAGTAAAAAAGTAACAATCACAACAATCGGTCTTATTATTATGTCGTTTATCCAGAACTTCGGATATTATGGAATCTTCACATGGATGCCAACTATTTTAGCAAATAAATATAACTATACATTAGCAAAAGCAAGTGGCTGGATGTTCATTTCTACCATCGGTATGCTAATTGGAATTGCAACCTTTGGTATTCTGGCTGATAAAATTGGTCGTCGTAAAACCTTTGCAATTTATTATATTGGCGGTACAGTATACTGTCTCATTTACTTCTTCTTATTCACAGATTCAACATTATTATTATGGGGAAGTGCATTGCTTGGATTCTTTGCAAATGGCATGATGGGAGGATTTGGGGCAATTTTAGCTGAAAACTATCCTGCTGAAGCTCGATCTACCGCAGAAAACTTTATTTTCGGTACAGGACGTGGGTTAGCTGGATTTGGGCCTGTTATTATCGGCTTACTCGCTACAGGTGGCAACCTACTTGGAGCATTGTCCTTGATTTTTATCATCTACCCAATCGGGTTAATTACAATGCTACTATGTGTACCAGAAACAAAGGGAAAAGTATTAGATTAAACATAAAAGAGGAAGCAACTCATTTAAGATGCTTCCTCTTTTACGTTTTTATTTATTTTGATTTACTAGCCTTCTGAAATAAGAATGCAGTTTTATCTTCTTCTTTTACAATACCTTGTTTTAGTGCTAATTCTCCCGCAACTTTAGGCGCTAACCATAGCATTGGGAATAACAAAATTGATACCGGAACTGCCGTCACCACGATAAACGATTGTAGCGCATTAATGCTTCCTTCACCCATATATAAAAGAATTGCTGCAACTGCGCCCATAATAAGCGACCAAAAAATTCGCAAACTAATTCTAGGATCTCCGTCTCCAGTCACTGCCATCGAAATGGAATACGCCATTGAATCTCCTGTTGTCACTACAAACAAAATTGTTAATAAAAGAAATGCTGGTCCAATAATATTAGAAAGTGGCAATTGCCCTGTAATTGCAATCATAGCTGCCGGCATACCAGATTCGCTTAATGCGTCCGAGATAGACCCAGGATTCATTAACTCATAAAACACACCTGATCCCCCTAATATAGTAAACCAAAACGTTGTAATAATAGGTGCGATAATTCCAATTGCAACGATGATTTCTCGAATCGTTCTCCCTCTTGAAATTCGACTCACTAAAATTGCCATCATTGGTCCGTATCCAATAAACCATCCCCAGAAAAAGATTGTCCAAGATCCTAACCAACTTGTATCACCACGGTATGTGCTCATCGGTATAAACTCACTTACATAAAATCCAAACGAAGAAACAAACGAATCAATAATAAATCCACCTGGCCCAAATAGTAATATGAATGCCATTAATAAAATTGCTAATCTAACATTTAAATTACTTATAATTTGAATCCCTTTATCAATACCTGTTACTGCCGATATGGTAGACACGGCCACTACACAAACAATAATTGCTAATTGAGTAGTAAACACATCAGAAATTCCAAATAATTCTTGTAATCCATAACTTGCTTGTAAACCTAAAAATCCAATTGGGCCAATTGTACCTGCAGCTACCGCAATAATTGCAGCTGCATCAATTATCGTTCCAAGCAGGCTCTTTCTTAATTTTTCCCCAAAAATAGGATATAAAAGCGTTCGAGGTTTTAGCGGCATACCTTTATGATAATGTCCATACATCATAACTACCGCACTAATTGTACCTAAAATCGTCCATGCTAAAAATCCCCAATGCATATAACTTTGTGCTAAAGCAGGCATGACTGCTTCTTTCGTTCCAGCAGATATACCGTCATGTATTGGTGGCACCGTCATCAAATGGTACATTGGCTCTGCTGCTGCCCAAAAAACGCCACCTCCGGCAAGTAATGTAGACATAATAATAGCAAGCCATTTTGCCGTACTAATCTCAGGTTTTTCTAAATTACCTAGTTTGACCCTCCCATATTTCGAGAACGCCATACACATCGCAACAATAAATGTACCTAACAATAAAACTTGCCAGAAGGCACCGAAATATTTAATTGAAAAAGCAAAACTGGTATTAATCGCACTCTCTACATAATCCTTATTCAAAAAAACTGCAATTACAAATAATAAAAGTGAACCACCACTAATAATAAATACAGGCCAATCAGTTTTTCGACTCTTCATCCTCATTTACACTTCCTCCTTCCTCAGCAATCTAAAAAAACAACTTTATTATGTTTTATTGTTTAAACCCAAAACATAATAATTATATATGCATAATAATTTATCGGCTTTCCACATACTTATGTTGTCCCTAAAAATATGCCAAATCCCTTATTTAAAAGAAAAAAATCTCTTCCTCTTACATAAAAAAGCAAAACAAAAGACCTTATATTTCTATAAGGTCTTCGAAACAGAAATTTGATTATAACATAAGGAACTCCTTGGTTCAAAAATCCTCTTCCAAAAATAACCGAGAGTAAAGGCTTCCATTTGCTACATAACAGTAATTTAAAAAAATTATATTTTGCAGAAAAAAACTGCACTAAATATTATTTATGAAAGAAATTTGGCTTCAAAATTTCATTCGGATACGGTTTATGATAAATATGAGTGGTAGCTGGAGATAGCGGTGGAATAAGCCACACCCAATTACCTGTTACAACACGACCGCAAGCAGCTTCTTGCTTCTCAAATTGCTGAAATTGTTGTGCAGCAGTATGATGGTCAACAATACTAACTCCTTGTTTTTTAAAAGAGTGTAGTACGGCAATATTCAACTCAATTAGCGCCTTATCTTTCCATAACGTACCGTTTCTCGATGTATCTAAATCCATCATCTCCGCAACAGCCGGAAGTAAATTATAACGATCATAATCCGCTAAGTTGCGCGCCCCAATCTCTGTTCCCATATACCATCCATTGAACGGAGCGGCTGTATAAGAAATACCGCCAATTTCTAAGCGCATATCTGAAATCATTGGAACCCCATACCATTTTGCTCCAAGTGATGAAATAGGGTATTCTGGGTGTTCAATTCGCACTTCTTTTACTTCTTCTCTCGGAATTTCTTTATATATAGGCGCCTGCCCGTTTATAGAAAACACAAGTGGCAATACATCGAAATTCGTACCTTCTCCTTGCCAGCCAAGCTCCTGACAAAAGTCCGTAAATGCAGCGGAATCAGAGTCACCGATCACTCCCATTTCTGTTTTATATCCTGCATATCGAATCAATTGGTGATTATAAATTCGTATATTATTTTCCTCACCTTGATATTGCTTAAAAATCGTAATGGTTGGTTTAACTTTTCCGTCGTTCGTTGCATATTTAATATGATGAATTAATGCATTATATACACCCTCTTCATCATTTACTTCGCGCGCATCTAATATGTGCATCTTACTCCAAAATAGTCTTCCAATACATCTATTACTGTTACGCCATGCCATTCGTGAACCATGAACAAGTTCTTCAAATGTATGCTCATATGTCCCTGTCTTCTCTATCTCAATTTGAACTTCTTTTATACGTTCTTCTATCAATTTCTCTTTATGAAGCTCCTTATAACAAATCGTAATAAAATTACTTGCTTCCTCTATTAATTGTTTCGTTTTACTCATAAACGATCTCCTTCTATTTCAACAAAACGCTACTACTTTACAGTATAAGCAAAAAGGATAGGAGTCACAAATGAAAGTGAGAGTGTTACTTTTATTGTAATATTTTTCAGAAAATTAACAAGCTTACTATTGACTTACATGGAAAATGAGTGTATTTTTGACTCAGGTAAAGTATTTTTACCTAGACCAACTTTTAAATAGAAAGGAGGTAATCTTATGTCTTCATTCCAATTGCCAAAGCTTTCATATGACTATGATGAACTAGAGCCACATATCGATAGCAATACACTTTCCATTCATCATGGAAAGCACCATGCGACATACGTAAATAATTTAAATGCTACTTTAGAAAATTATACTGAATTACATAATAAATCTTTAGAAGAATTGCTATGTAATTTAGATGCTTTACCGAAGGAAATTGTTACGGCTGTACGAAATAACGGTGGTGGTCACTATTGTCATAGTCTTTTTTGGGAAGTGATGAGCCCACGAGGTGGCGGTGAGCCTAATGGAGACGTTGCAAAAGTAATTGATTATTATTTCAATACCTTTGACAACTTAAAAGATCAACTTTCCAAAGCAGCTATTAGTCGTTTTGGAAGTGGCTATGGATGGCTTGTTCTTGACGGTGAGGAACTCTCTGTTATGAGTACACCAAATCAAGATACGCCTTTGCAAGAAGGGAAAATCCCCTTACTCGTAATTGATGTATGGGAACATGCTTATTATTTAAAGTATCAAAATCGGCGCCCAGAGTTTGTTACCAATTGGTGGCATACAGTAGACTGGGACCAAGTAAACGAGAAGTATTTACAAGCAATTCAATCGCAAAAACATTAGTCGTACGTATAAGGTAAATTTGGTAATGTAAAATCAGTATTGTCGAAATCCTCCAGAATCCCCCGGATTGCCACCGGGGGATTTATGATTACTTCATTTTATTTATATAATGTTTTAAAACATTTTTTATTTCTAGTTTCAGCTCTCGGAATAAAAATCCGGATTCACGAGCCTTTCCATTATGTAGCGTACAGTTAGTTACTTCATTATAAGGAGCTATATTTTCCCCAACTTCCTGGATAAGTGCTTTTATTCCCGTCTTCTCTTCTATGAAATGAATAATTTCTTCCGTAGAAACTACTCCGTTACTACAGGCGTTAATTGGTCCTTTCACATTTTCCATTCCGCACCAAGCTAGAAACTCTCCTGCCTCTTTTTCATGTATAAATGACAAAGCTCCATCTATATAATCCACAACGATAGGGTTTTGGTTCACAACACATTCAACGTAAAATTGTAACCTTTTCGTATAGTCATTTTCTCCAATAACAACTGGAAAACGCACTGCAACGACTGGGAATGTTGCATATTGAAATAAAACCGATTCGGCTAATCGCTTTCCTTCACTATAATTAAAATCATTCCTATCTCCATATGTAATTGCATATTCGTATGGATTAAAGTCCTCTTCTAACAAGCTTAATGCAGGTTCATAGACAGCCATTGAAGATGTCATAATATACTTCTTCGTTTTTCCTTTCAAAACTTCACATACCATTTTCGCTGCATTTGAGCTATAGCATAAATTATCGTATACAATATCATAACTTTTTCCTTCTAGACGCTTTTCTAGTAGCTTTCCATCTTCTCTATCAACAATTATTCTTTTTACTGCGCTACCAAAAGAATCTTCAGTAACTCCCCTCGTGGCAATTGTTACATCGTGTCCAGCTTGCAAAAGGTACTCTACTAAATGTTTACCAAAAAACCTTGTTCCTCCTAGCACCAACACTTTCTTCAATTTCATCATCCCCATTTTCATGATTTATGAGATACCACCTTTTTTATTATAAAACGCTAATATATAAAAAAGCATGAAATCAGTTTAACGATTCCATGCTTTTATGCAGATCATATATTAACGTACTCGATATTTATAAATACAATAACAGAAGTACAAAATAGAAATTACTGATACATAAACCCATAGTTCATATACGAATCCCTCTCCCCATACTCCCATAAAATAAAATAGTGAAGGTAAAGTCAATGTTACCCATGATTGTACGAAGGCAATCCTTCCAAGATATTGATTGATATTCTTCTTTTGTGTATTTAGCACAAAGAATAAATACCAAAGTAATGCCCACATAAACCACGTTAATGCATTAACAACATCATGGAATTGAACAAATGAAACAACCATATAGAATAAAGCAATAATTGCTACCCAAATACAAAACCATCCTAGACCACTACTATCCATTCCTTTTATAAAAGTAACACCTACATATAAATAAGTTAATCCAAATAAGAACGTAGCCGCATATGAATACACTGTCCAATTGCTTTGGTCAGAAATCATGATCAAATAAAACGGAATGATAATTTGTAGTGCACCCACAAATAAATTAAAAACACCCGCACTTTTCATCTCTGCTTTCCCTAATATAACAAGACTATTTAAAAATAAAGCTGCCCCTGAAAGTAATAATCCTACATAACCCATATATATTCGTGTGAAAATCTTTACCTTTCACACTTTTAACCTCCCCACACTATAAAGTGATACTTATATTATTTTTCTTCTCATTTAAAACTACATACATAATTTTTCATCCAAATAAGTCAGACCTCCTACCTTAAAAAGGAGCGAACTTAAAACGCTTTCAATAATAAATAATCCTATCAAAACATGAACTAGGATTCCTTGATTATAAACGGACTCTAGCAATGATACAAGTGTTGGAATACTTTTCAATAATACGCTTTCAATTTCTATAAAAAATTAATAAAATAATACATTCCTCTATCTCATTCTACTACCTTCTAGCATAAGATATTGTAAAATCATATCATTTTAAGAAAGGTTTGATATTTATGCCTCTTCATTATCCAAATCATTCTGTTTTTCACTCTACAGGTGTGTTAACAAGAGAGCCTGCAACTATTTCAGCAGTCGTAAACATTGTAAATTTAGATGCATATTACGCTCACTATGTAAATATAGAAGTGTGGGATTGGTCTAATTATTCTAATCCTGTAAAGTTACCTGTATTAATTGGTGAAAATGTAGAAGTAGAATTCCCATATGTTTTACAAGGCAATCATCTCGCAGTCTTTTATGCTAATTTAGATGAGACTGTTGATTTGTATGAAATACGTATTTCTTATCCCGCTCACTCCAATATTATTGCAAATTGTTTCGGGCGAAGTCTCCCACCATATACAAGTCAAGAGGGAAACACAGTATATCACAAACAACTTGTTCGAATTCATTAATTCCTCCTATTATGTAATAGGTGGTGGTCCGTAATACATTCTTTCTTATAAGAAAATTGTATTACGGGACCTAAAACGCGATAGTACCCCTTAGCAGTTTTTGATTGTTTCAAACCCTCAATTTTGTATAAGGAATAGGCTTGATTCAAAACCTTTAATTTCTTTTAATAAATTTACATATGCTCGCTGAAATTTCTCTTGTGTTGCTGGCTGATCATAAAGTGAAACTTTAATTAGTGGGGGATTTTACGGACAGTTGATCCCCCATCTATATCCTTTCCGATAATTTTCCTGATTTATAACAATACCTCTGTAGCACTTTTCAATCTTCATTCACTTACTACTAGGCTATATTAAATACAATTTCGTTCTAAAACGAGAAATAGAACGCATACTTAATAATCAATACCTTTACTTACATTGAAAATATTGATTCCTACATGTGTTGCCAGCCAAATATTCCTATAAAATAGCGAACGTTCTTTTCTAGGTTCGCTAATAAACTTAATAGAAAATGAATATAAAAAATGACCTCTTGCTTTTATGCAAAGGTCATTTTTTTATATTCATCATTAAACTTCTAAATAGCCATTTTTATTATTTGATTGCCATTTCCAAGAATCTGCACACATTTCTTCTAATCCACGTGTTGCCTCCCAGCCTAATTCACGCTTTGCTTTCGATGCATCAGCAAAACATACTGCCACATCACCTGGGCGACGCTCTGTAATTTTATAAGGAACTTTCTTGCCCGAAACTTTTTCAAACGCTTCAACCATCTCTAGTACACTATAGCCCATACCTGTGCCCAGGTTATAAGCATCTACTCCTGTTGTACTCAGTACTTTCTCAAGTGCCTTTACGTGACCATTTGCTAAGTCCACAACATGGATGTAATCACGGACTCCCGTTCCATCTTTCGTTGGATAGTCATTTCCGAATACACTTAATTCTTTTAACTTACCTATTGCTACTTGCGTTACATATGGCATTAAGTTATTTGGGATTCCATTTGGATCTTCTCCGATACGCCCACTTTCGTGTGCACCAAATGGATTGAAATAGCGAAGTAATGCAATACTCCATTCTGCATCTGCAAATGCTACATCACGCATAATTTGCTCAATCATTAATTTCGTTTGACCATATGGATTTGTTGCACTTAATGGAAACTCCTCCGTAATCGGTGACGTTTCCGGGATACCATATACAGTTGCAGATGAACTAAAGATCATCTTCTTAACATTATGTTTCTGCATTACTTCACATAGCACTAACGTGCTTGTAATGTTGTTATGATAATATGTTAATGGAATCGCTACTGACTCCCCTACAGCTTTAAATCCTGCAAAGTGAATAACTGCGTCAATTGCATTTTCTTCAAAAATTGCGTCAATTGCTTCATGATTTAAAACATCTTCTTTATAAAACTTAAATTGTTTTCCTGTTATTTCTTTCACTCGATTTATAGATTCTACCGAGCTATTCGAAAGGTTATCCACTACTATAACTTCGTAACCGCTATTTAGTAATTCTACACATGTATGACTACCAATATATCCTGCTCCACCTGTTACAAGTATTGCCATAATTATAGTCCTCCATATTTCATTCATTATAAACTTCTCAAAGTATATCACATATTTCTTATCCTATGTTTAACATGCGAACACAGAAACTTACATTTTATCCCATAATAATTTTATAACATATACGATTCTCATCAGGTAATAAAAAAACGCCACATAATTTTTATTATGTGGCGTTTTTTTATTAAATTACGTAACAATATACACTTAGAAAATGCGCAAGACTACCTAATAATACAAAAACATGAAAAATTTCATGATGCCCCATATATTTAAACTCTAACCATTTTGGCTTTGTTCCATAAATAAATCCACCAATTGTATAAAAAATGCCTCCAAGTACTAAGAAAATAATGCCTCCTGTACTTAAATTCTCAGCTAACGGTGCAAAGAATAAAACAATTAACCAACCCATCGTAATATAAATTGCTGTCGATAACCATCTTGGACAATTAAACCAAAACATTTTAAATACAATGCCACAAATCGCAGTTGCATAGACTAAACAAAATAATAGTAAACCACTTGCTGAATTTAATGTAATCAAGCAAAAGGGTGCATATGTACCTGCAATTAATATAAAAATCATAGAATGATCTAGCTTCCTAAAGAAGTAAATAACACGTTCATTGGCCACAACACTATGATACACAGCTGACGCCGTATAAAGGACCATCATTCCAATACCAAACAAAATAACAGCTGTAATTGCAGCAAATGATGGCATCTTAATAGAAACTTTCACAAGCATAGCTAATAAGGCAATAAATGATAATATCGCTCCACCTAAGTGAGTAAATGCGTTAACTGGTTCCCTTACATAAGTATTCATAATAACACCCCTCATATAATTACATGTAGTTTTGATAACTACATGTAATTATATACACATTTCTTTTTAAGGTCAACATTTACAATTCATTTGTTTCGTAATACCATATTTAAAGATATATTAAACATTAAGTTCCACTAAGTTATAAAAGTGAGGGATTCTACGTGGAAAATATAAATGAATTACTTGAGACATTACATTTAGAAAAAAATATTAAACTTGAGGATATTCCAAATGTTGACTTATATGTAGACCAAGTTGTCCAACTATTTGAGAATACTTATGCAGATACAACGAGAACTGATGATGAAAAAGTATTAACAAAAACGATGATTAATAATTACGCAAAAGGGAAACTATTTATCCCTATCAAAAATAAAAAGTATTCAAAAGAGCATATGATTTTAATTAGCCTGATTTACCAATTAAAGGGCGCACTCTCCATTAACGATATAAAAAGTTCATTAGAAAATATAAATGACTCCTTATTAAACGATGATTCATTTGAATTAAATGCGGTATATAAAAATTATCTTACTCTTACTGAAAGCAATGTCGAAAGCTTTAAACAAGACGTAAATAAACGTGTTACAGAAGTAAATGAGATTTCTTCCTTAGAAGATACAAAGCTAGAAAAATTTCTACTACTAACATCCTTCGTGACTATGAGTAATATGTATAGACGTTTAGCAGAGCAACTAGTTGATGATTTGAAAAAATCATAAATAAAAAACTATCCACCTATTAAAGTGGATAGTTTTTTATTTACTTAATTGCCTCATGAACTTTTAATTGTTTCCCTTTAATCGTTGTAGTCTTCATGACTTTCAAGACAAGTGGTCCTTTTCCATTTAATATTTCAACGTAAGAAACGTTATCTTGTATCGTAATAATGCCTATATCTTCTGCTGTAACACCTTTAATTTTAGCAATTGTACCGACGAAATCTACCGCTCTAATTTTCTTTTTCTTCCCGCCATTAAAGTACAGCTTCATAATGCCTTTGTTTATGTCCGCATTTTTATCTTTCTTTATAATTGGTTTAGCATGTATCTTTTCTTCAAATGCAGCTTTCTCTTTCATAACTTCTTCTTTTGAAGGTCCAATTGCCTTTGGAATTTCAAAACCAATATAATCCTCAATCTCTTCTAAAAATCTATTTTCATATGGTGTTATAAATGTAATAGCTTTTCCACTATTTCCAGCTCGTCCCGTTCTTCCAGTACGATGTACATAGCTTTCTTTTTCAAGTGGAATATCATAATTAATAACATGTGTAATATTATCAATATCGATTCCTCTCGCAGCCACGTCTGTTGCTACTAAATAACGGAATTTCCCTTTTCTAAAATCATCCATGACTTCAAAACGATCTTCTTGTACCATACCACCATGTATTTTGTCGCAAGGATAGTTTGCTCGTTTTAACTGTCTATATACATGATCTACATTTTCTTGTGTACGACAGAAAATAATACAACTATCAGGATTCTCAATCGTTGTTACATCTTTAAGTAGTGAAAGCTTCTCGTCTTCTATCACCTCAAAAAGAGTATGTTCAATTTTATCCGTTGTAATCCCGGCCGCTTTAATTTCAATATGAATTGGTGAATTCATATATGTACGAGATAATTTTTCAACATCTTCTGGAAGTGTTGCTGAAAATAACATTGTCATTCTTTTTGTAGGTAATTCATCAATAATTGCCTCTACTTGATCGATAAAGCCCATATTTAGCATCTCATCTGCTTCATCAATAACTAAATACTTCAAACACTCTAAAGAAAGGGTACCCTTTTCAATATGATCCAACACACGACCAGGAGTCCCAACTACAATATGTGTCTTTTGCTTTAATTCTAATTTTTGACGTGCAAATGGAGATTTCCCATAAACTGCCGCAGCCTTAATCCTTTTGAATCGACCTATATTCGTAATATCTTCTTTTACCTGTACCGCAAGCTCTCTCGTTGGTGTTAAAACTAATGCTTGTGGTTTATTCTCTTCCCACTCCACCATTTCACAAAGTGGAATACCAAATGAAGCTGTTTTTCCACTTCCAGTCTGGGACTTCACAACAAGATCCTTCTTTTGTAATGCGACTGGAATAACCTCACCTTGTACTTCTGTTGGATGATCATATCCTAACCCAGTAAGTGCCCTTACAATTTCCTTACTTAATTTATAATCAGAAAAACTTTTTTTACTCATATATTAACCTCATTTTATTCTGTATTATTTTCTTTTTTATCTTTTGTATACGTTACTATCACCCTACTTATTATACTTGAAACCTCACATAAAAAGGTGGATCATGCCAGATTCATCTTTTTATATAGAAATAAACCTTATCATTTCATATATTGTTCAACTAATTGATAACATCTTTTGCTCGTATTGTTAGCATTAACCCTTTCATAGTACCCTCGCCCTACCAAAAAATAAAAAGAATACATACAACCTTGTGTAATTATCTCAATTTTTCAACCTTTCCCATAAACGAACAATACAATTGAAAAAACGTTTTAAATTCGTTTTTAACGTTGTTTTTCAGATATAAAATCTACTTTTTCAAAAAATGTTAAGAAATCCTTTGACTTCTTAATAAAAATAATGTAAATTATCCTATGGACGAACATTTTTGATTAATAAAAATAAAATATTCGTATTTTAGGGGTGTAAATGATGGAAAACGTATTCGACTATGAAGATATTCAATTAATTCCTGCAAAATGTATTGTAAATAGCCGCTCTGAATGTGATACAACTGTCACTTTAGGAAAACATAAATTTAAATTACCTGTCGTGCCTGCAAATATGCAAACGATTATTGATGAAAGAATCGCAACTTATTTAGCTGAAAACAATTACTTCTATATCATGCATCGTTTCCAACCAGAGAAACGAATCTCATTCATTAGAGATATGCAATCACGTGGATTAATCGCTTCTATCAGCGTTGGTGTAAAAGAGGACGAATATGAATTCGTACAACAATTAGCTGCTGAGCAACTTACACCTGAATATATCACGATTGATATCGCACACGGTCATTCTAATGCTGTGATCAACATGATTCAACATATTAAAAAACATTTACCAGAGAGCTTCGTTATCGCTGGAAACGTTGGAACTCCAGAAGCGGTAAGAGAATTAGAAAATGCTGGTGCTGATGCAACAAAAGTTGGTATTGGACCTGGTAAAGTTTGTATTACTAAAATTAAAACAGGCTTCGGAACTGGTGGTTGGCAGCTAGCTGCACTTCGCTGGTGTGCAAAAGCTGCAAGTAAGCCAATTATCGCTGATGGTGGTATTCGTACACACGGCGACGTAGCTAAATCTATTCGATTTGGGGCAACTATGGTAATGATCGGTTCTCTATTCGCTGGTCACGAAGAGTCTCCAGGGGAAACTATCGAAAGAGATGGCAAACTTTATAAAGAATACTTCGGTTCTGCTTCTGAATTCCAAAAGGGTGAGAAGAAAAACGTTGAAGGTAAGAAAATGTTCGTTGAGCATAAAGGTTCTTTAGAAGATACGTTAATCGAAATGGAACAAGATCTTCAATCTTCTATCTCTTACGCTGGTGGAACAAAACTAGATGCTATTCGTACTGTAGATTATGTTGTCGTGAAAAACTCGATTTTCAATGGTGACAAAGTATATTAATTCTTAAATTTAAAAAGAAGGAGAAGCATTTCTATGCTTCTCCTTCTTTTTCATATATAAAAATGTAAAATATTTTTATTTTACTGAATTTTCTAGTATCATATTTTTAGATGCTTTTAATAAGGGGGATGTAAGACATGAAAACTATAATTGAGAATCGTCTTGTTCGTGCGGAAGTACCTAACGAACTAAAATGGGATTTGTCTGATTTGTATAAGTCTGATGATGAGTGGCATACCGCATTAAACGTATTAGAAAATAATATACAGAAACTTGATGCATTTAAAGGACGGTTACATACTAACTCCACAACTTTATTAAATTGTCTACTTTTAGAAGAAGAGCTTTTAATGAAGTTAACAAAACTGTACTCATATGCAAATTTAAAAGAATCTACTGATCGTACAAATCCAATCATTCAAGCGAACTCTTCCAAAATTTCTGCTTTATGGACGAAAGTACATACTGCACTATCCTTTATTCATAATGAAATCCTCTCATTCGACGAAGGAACAATTGAAAAATATTTAACTGAAGAAACAAAACTCGAACCTTTCCGTAAGTCGTTACTAGAAATACTCCAAAAAAGGCAGCACACACTCTCTCCTGAAACAGAAGAAGCACTTGCTACACTTGGCGAAGTTCATAGTTCTCCATACAAAATTTACGGCATGACTAAATTGGCAGATATGGATTTCACTTCTATACAAGACGAACAAGGAAACGAACTCCCTGTTTCTTTCGCATTATTTGAAAGCAAATATGAATTTTCTCCAAGCGCATACATACGTAGAAAAGCATACTCATCATTTGTTTCCACTTTGAAGCGCTATAAAAATACAGTTGCGACTACATATGCTACCGAAGTAAAAAAACAAGTAACACTTTCTCGTTTACGTAAATATGAATCCGTTACCCATATGCTATTAGAACCACAAAAGGTTCCACTTGAAATGTATAACAACCAACTTGATATTATTTATAAAGAATTAGCACCTCATATGCGCCGTTTTGCAGATTTAAAAAAGAAAGTATTAGGACTCGATCAAATGCTTTTCTGTGACTTACATGCACCTTTAGATCCCGAATTTAATCCGGCGATTACTTATGAAGAAGCAGGCACGCTCATTCAAGATTCTTTAAAAGTATTAGGCGATGAATATAGTTCCATAATCGAAAAAGGATTCAAAGAAAGATGGGTAGATCTTGCAGATAACGTAGGCAAATCAACAGGGGCATTTTGCTCAAGTCCATACGGCTCTCATCCCTATATTTTAATTACATGGCAAAATACGATGCGTGGATGCTTCACATTAGCACATGAATTTGGACATGCTGGTCATTTCTATTTAGCAAATAAAAATCAACGTATCATGAACGTACGTCCATCTATGTACTTTGTTGAAGCACCATCAACTATGAATGAATTACTATTAGCTCAGCATTTACTAGCGACTACCGACGATAAGAGAATGCGCAGATGGGTCATTCTACAACTACTCGGCACATATTATCACAACTTTGTTACTCATTTACTTGAGGGTGAATATCAACGTAGAGTATATGCTCTAGCAGAAGAAGGACAGGCCCTTACAGCTACAACTTTAACTGAAATTAAAACAAATGTCCTTTCGACATTCTGGGGAGATTCTGTGGAAATCGATGAAGGTGCGGGCTTAACTTGGATGCGTCAGCCTCATTATTATATGGGGCTATATTCTTACACATATTCCGCAGGCCTCACTGCATCTACTGCAGTAGCTCAAATGATTAAAGAAGAAGGACAACCTGCTATTGATCGCTGGTTAGATGTGCTTCGCGCTGGTGGTACAATGAAACCACTTGAACTAATGAAACATGCCGGAATAGATATGTCAAAACCAGATGCAATCCGTAAAGCTGTTTCTTACGTTAGTTCATTAATTGATGAATTAGAGCATTCTTATCAAGAATAAAAAAATAAGCCCTCGCTTTATGAGGGCTTATTTTATATTTACTTCCCAAACCTTTTGCGGTATCCACATTTCCTACAAAGTTCTTCAACCGCAACTCTTTTTGAAAATCCATCGACAATGTTTGTTGCTCTTTCACCTTCTATAATGTTAGAAAATGAATCATTATTAATATTTCCAAGGTTAATAATCCCTTCACCATCTAAACAACAAGGAATAACCGTCCCATTGGCTAAAATCCCTGCCTGATTACGAAGTCCATGACAGAATCCTTTCCCATCATCCTCTTCTTCATGTAATGCTGGCCACTGGAATTCATAGTCTTGATTAATAAAGACACGTTCTGCAATTTTTATACCTTTTCCTGGTGTAAGCTTCTCTTCAATCTGATAAGATAGATCAAATTCATTTTCAATTATGGATAATAACTCTCTATTTTTCTGGATTTCAGCATTTGTTTTATTATCCTGAGTTAAATTCCATAACCTTAACGATACAATTAAATCTGATTGACTTGTCGCTTCCCTAATGAAGGAAAGTATACTCCTTACATAGCCTTCTTTATCTTGCGAACCTGGGTGCCCATCAAAACTATGCAGTGAAAAATTCATTTGTCTTAACGCGGGCTTATTTAACAGTCTATGCCTTCTCTTATTAATTAACGTTCCGTTCGTTGTAATATTAACTTTAAACCCTTTTTCATGACTTAAGTCTAATAGTTGATCTATTTTCGGATGGAGCAATGGCTCACCCTTCACGTGCAAATAAATGTAGTCTGTGTGAGGTTTAATTTGGTCTAATCTTTTAGCAAAATCCTCTACAGAAATGAATTGCTTCTGCCTTTCCGTCGGCGGACAAAAGCTACACGCAAGATTACACACACTCGTAATCTCCAAGTAAAACTTCTTAAACTTCTTCACCTTTAATTCCTCACTTCTCTAACTACTTATACTTTTTCCTCTTCATATTACAGCATATTTTTATGGAAATAGAAACATACTTATTTTAGGAAATCTACATACCATCTAATAATATTTAAAAGACCATCGGTAATTTTTGTCCAATGGTCTTTTTATCCTTTTTATATGCAAAGAATAAATTTATTTATGATACGGTTCATCATAACTAACCTAAATAAGGTTATTTTTTATTATCTTTATAATTAAATTTAACAAAAAATGTAGTGCCTTCTGATCCTGTTTTAATTTCTATTTTTGCATTATGGCGGGCAGCAATGGCATAACATACACCTATCCCCAATCCAGTTCCATTATCTTTGGTCGTGTAAAATGGCGTACCCAGTTTCTCTAATACTTCAGGCCTAATACCTTTTCCTTGATCGCGCACTGCAAGCACCACACAATTTTGACCTTCCTTGTAGGTGCTAATGGTTAGAACTTTCCCTGTATTCATCGCTTCTAAGCCATTACGATATAGATTCATTAATAATTGCCGTATCTCATTACGATTTAAAAGTAATTCCGGAATGTCATTTGTATCGACTTGAATATACTTATTTTGATTGTGCGTATCAACCTTTATTAAAGGAATAATATCGCGGATAATTGAATTTAAATCTAACATCTGCAAATCCAATTTCCTTGTATTCCCCATTGAGAGAAATTCAGTAATAATAGAATTGGCACGGTTAAGTTCTTCAATCATTAAATGAAAGTACTTATTATGTTTCTCATAGGTATTCTCTTCTTTTAATAACTGCAAAAATCCTAGTACCGTTGTCATTGGATTTCTAATTTCATGGCTGATACCTGCTGCCATTTGCCCTATTAAATCAATGTTAGATAACCTTTTCAATTCCTGTTCATATTTCTTTTTTTCCGTTATGTTTTTAAAAATACAGCAAATACCATCATCATACGGGTATGCAATAACTTCGTGCCAATATTCATCTGCAGTAGAAAGAAATTCGAAATGAACTGTAGTTCGCTCTGACATTGCACGATGAAATTCCTTATACATAACTGTGTCGATGTCACTCGGGAAAACATCCCATATATTCTTTCCTAATACATCTTTTGCTGTTTTTCTTTGCGGAAAATATTGGTGCTTATTTACGTACGTAAATTCCCATTTATTATTTAAAGTAAAGAATCCATCCGTAATACATTCAATCACACTTGTAACTTTTTCATTAGCAGCAGCTAGCTCTCCCGTTCGCTCTTCCACTATACTTTCTAATTTATCCATATATAACAAATTTGAAAACGTAGGGGCTGTGGCATCAACGATAGATTTTGCTAGTTGAATTTGAGAATTATCATAATTGTGAGCTTTTCCTTCTTTGCCAACGACGATTACCCCTAATACTTCTCCCATTGAAACCAATGGAATCATCAATAAATCCTTACTATCTATATTTTTTGTTTGAATAACCTCTTGGATCTTGGCTTCATAGCTTTTCTCTGTCCAATCCGCTTCTGTCCAATCACAGCCCTTACTTAATTTCGTTGTTTTAATCGTTGTTTTGTCTAGCGGATCTAGAAGATGGGCAGTCATATTTTTACTTTCTAAAATCTGTTCTAAGTAAAAAAAGCATTTATCAAAACTCTCCTGTATCGAGGAACACATTGATAAATCACGGGTAACATTTAGTAACAGCTGCTTCTCAGCAATAAGGTTTTCCTTTTGTGTTAAATTATTTGCGTTTTGAATTGCGACCGCGGCCATATTTACATAAGCTTCAACACTTTGAATTTCTGAATCTGTTAAGTTCATCGGAATCCCATAATCAAATAAAAAAACCAGACCAAATAACTCTTGCCTAAATGAGATAGGCAGAGCTAATAAGGACTTAATTTTAAACGCATCAACTGGTCTCGGATCTGGTCGATGATCCTTTGAGGTATCAGGAATATAGATGGTTTTTTTCGTTTCAATAACTTCTTTTGCCAATAAATCTACTTCAGGATCAATTACCTGAGTATCGAGCGTTACGCCATTTATGGTCTCTGGTTTTCCTGCAAATCCTCTAAATGTTCCATCTTCCTGGGGTAAATAAATTCCAACAGCATCGCACCTAACAATCTCCTCTGATATCGCCATTGTCACACGCTGTAATACTTCACGTAGTTCTAATTTTGTATTTATTATTTTTGTTATATTCGCGAGCCTAGAATATCTCGTCTGATCACTTACCATTCACATAGCCTCCAGTTATAGGCATAATAAAATAAATATGATAATATCAGCGTCTTACCTTTGTTTTACATAGAATACCTTACTTATGGTAAGGTTCCCCACGATTAATCCGAAACGCTCTATACACTTGCTCAAGCAACACTAATCGCATCAATTGGTGTGGTAATGTCATCTTTGAAAAAGAAAGTGATTCGTTTGAACGCTTCATCACTTCTGAACTTAGTCCAAGTGATCCACCAATTACAAATGCCACTTTACTCTTTCCGTATGTAGCAAGGCGATCTAGACTTACCGCAAATTCTTCTGATGACTTTTGCTTTCCTTCTATAGCTAAAGCAATCACATGCGTGTCATCAGAAATTTTATCCAATATACGTATACCTTCTTTTTCCTTTACAATTAACATTTCTGCTTCACTTAAATTTTCTGGAGCCTTTTCATCAGGCAATTCAATTACTTCTACTTTTGCATATGCTGATAATCGTTTTAAGTATTCTGCTATACCTTGTTTTAAATATTTTTCTTTTAATTTCCCAATTGAAATAATCGAGATATTCACACGTATCCTCCACCTTACAAACATGTTATCCACAAAACTTATCCACATATCCACAAATACTACCCACATATTGTGTGGGAATCTGTGTTCGATACAACATATGTCGCCTCATTTTGACAAAATTCACATGTTTTTTTCTCTTTTTCTGAGTTATCCACATTGTTGATAACCGGCGCAACTTCACACTCATCCACAATAATATCTAATGCTAATTCAACATGTTCTAAACAACAAGGTAAATTCATTTTCTTCACCTCACTTTTCTACAATAGAAAACAGGAGGTAGGCCCTCCTGTTTTTAATACTTTTGAATGCCTAATTTCACTGTTGTTGTTACTCTTTTTGTACCACGATAAAACGTAAGAGTCATTTTATCATTAATTTCCTTATCATATAAGGCCGTGCGGAATCCAATAATATCACGAATCGGTTTTCCATCTACTGCCACAATAACATCATGTTCTCTTAAACCAGCATCCGCGCCTGGCGAAGGACTTTTCACATCCAAAATACAAACTCCTTCTGTTACAGTACCTGGCAAATGTAATGTTTTTGACCAATAATAGTTTGGAATTTCATTTAATGACCTAAGTTCAATCCCAACATACGGTCTTCTTACTTTCCCATACTTCTCAAGCTCATTCATAATTGGAACAGCCCTAGTCACCGGAATAGCAAGTCCGATTCCTTCTACTTCTTTTGCAGCAATTTTCATTGAATTAATACCAATTAATTGTCCTGCTGCATTTACAAGCGCACCGCCACTATTCCCCGGATTAATCGCCGCATCTGTTTGTAACACTTCTACTTGCCAATCATAATGTCCATCTTGATCTAAATCTACGGGGACAATACGTTCATTAGCTGAAATAATACCCTGCGTAACAGTTCCCGAAAATTGCAGTCCAAGTGGATTTCCAATCGCAATGACTGGCTCTCCTCTGCGAACAGTATTAGAATCGCCAATTTCAATTATTTTTTTCACATGCTTTGCATCTATTTCTAATACAGCTAAATCTGTGACTACATCGGTTCCTAATACTTTTCCAGGAACCTTCTTACCGTCACTTAGACTTACTTCAATACGATTCGCTCCAGCTACAACATGATTATTCGTTACAATATAAGCTTGACCATCTGTCTTTTTATAAATTACTCCTGATCCTGTACCAGCCTCTGAATCTGCCTCTGAAAAGTTATCTCGTTGAATGTTAATAACACCCACAACAGCTTCAGATGCACGATCAACAGCATCTACAAAGCTAATCTGTTTAATTCCTTGAGCTTCGGCCATCATATTACTTCCACTTGCTTCAGCTTGCGGAAGCGTATCAGCAGAATTTGAAAATAAAGGGGCTCCAAACGCAAATAAAGAAGCCCCTACAATTGTTCCCGCTATACTAGAAAGAACTATACCTTTATGCTTCTTTTTTCCTGCACGTTTCATACGATAATTTTCTTCATCAATAAAGGACATATTTGTTCACCCATCTTCCTGAAAACAACTATATTCATCTTTATTGTTTACTAAAATGAAGAATTATACGTATTGAATTTTTGTAGGCATTTTTGGATCTGTATCGTGAATTTCAAAGGATTCACCCACTCCAAATCCTTTTTCCTCTAGTACTTGTGATACTGACATACGGGCTAGTTCTTTCATGTTATTATCTAAGCTTAAATGGGCTAAATAAATATGCTTTGTCTCATCTGTAATTACATCTGCCATTGCTAATGCAGCATCCTCATTACAAACATGTCCAACGTCGCTTAAAATACGTCGTTTAATGCTCCATGGGTAACGTCCCATACGAAGCATTTCCACATCATGATTACTTTCAAATACGAAAGCATTAGCTCCCTTAATAACGCCCTTCATACGGTCGCTTACGTATCCCGTATCTGTAATAAGCGCTAATTTCCTATTATTATTATGGAAAGCATAAAACATCGGTTCTGCCGCATCATGAGAAACTCCAAATGATTCGACTTCAATATCACCAAATGTTTTCACATCCCCAACTGAGAAAATGAATTTTTGCTCAGTTGGGATATTTCCTATTAAATGTTCCATTGCATTCCATGTTTTCTCATTCGCATAAATGGGTAAATCATATTTTCGCGCCAATACACCTAACCCTTTAATATGATCACTATGCTCATGTGTTACAAGAATACCTGATACATCATTTATATTCAGTTCTGCTTGTTTAAATAAAGCCTCTGTCGCTTTACCACTTAAACCTGCATCGACTAGTAATTTTTTTTCATCGGTTCCTACGTATAGCATATTTCCTGTACTTCCACTTGCAAGTACGCTAAAATGCAACCCCATTATTTCTCACTCCAGTATGTTCATCAACCACTTGATTTTCCTTTTCCCCTAATTCCATAACTTGTCCTTCAATTGCATTCACAAAGAAGTCCTGCTTCTGCTCCGTTTTTAAATTCCATGTTGGAGCAAGTACTTGGTTATTAGAAGTAGATGCGGTAAGAGTGGCATAACCAATTTGCGCTTCTTTAACATGTGTATTTCCATGAATTTTATTTTTTAAATATAAATTTTCTAAAGCTGTTTGAGCCGTAATAATTTCTTGCTCTTTCGTTTTTTCACCTTCGCCCATTTCTTTTAAATCAGTTAGCATTGTCTGCGTATATGAAACAAGTTCATTTTTTTCATTTAATTCCACAACAATCATCGCCTGATTATTATAGAAAATAGGCTTATCTTTATATTTTTGGAAGAAATAAATTTTAGAGTCTTTCACCGCTCCAAATTCATACTTTTGTCCATCCAATACATAGTTCTTCAAAAATTCATTATACTTATCTTTTGATAATGATTTCGTATTTAAAAAAGGCTCTTTTAGCTTACTTTCTATCTTGTACATATTTTGTATATGCGCCGTTTGATTTTTCAAAGATTGTATATCATCTTCTTTAAAGGCTTTATTTTCCGCTCTAATAAATGACTCTTTTTTCGGTTCCTTAGGGATATTCCCTATAGTAATTTTGTTTGCTTTTAATTCTTGATCTATCTTTGTTTCTGCAATAAGCTCCAATTGATTACTATCTTGCTTTTGAATGAATTGAAAAATGAGAAAGAGGTCCAAAACAAAAAAGGTCACAATAAATATGGTTTTAATTCGATCCCAATCCATTTAGTCCTCCCTCACTCCACTCATAGATTTTCTGTTTACCCGTTTCACCTTCAACAAGCTTTACATACCAAATTGGTTGTAGTCGAACTACTTGACCATCTAGTGATAACTTGTATCCAATACCAATATCCTTAATTACTTGTTTCTTTATCTCTGGATTATTTTCTAGGGATGCTATTACAACATGCCCTGACGGAAGAGTAACCTTCTGTTCTATGCCTTTAGTATTTAAAGACAGCAACGGTCTTTCATATTCCATTACTTCTTCTGATCCCCATTTTTGTCTCAATTCAGCTAATCCATCTGTATTGAATACGGAATATCCATCTTCATGTAAGCGAAATACTGTCTCTCCTTTATTCATATAGTCCAAACGATATGAATCCAAACTTCCACTGTGACCACTTACGAATTCAAAGCTTTTTTGTAACAGCATTAAATTATCTATCGTTTTCTCAGTTAAGACAGAAGAGTTTTTATAATTTAGCATGTGACGATCGTTTTCAATTTCCATGGATCTAATACCATCTGTAAATGTTTCTTTCGATATCTCAGTAATCGGACTTAAATAACGAGGATCACTAAACAGAGCATTCTTAAACGTATCAACTGCTAAATTAGATGAAATATATGTTATATTGTTTAACTCTGTCGTTCCATCTGGTAAAAATAACTTTTTCATATCATTGATTTGATAATCAAAATAGGGCTTTGCTGATACTATAAATTGATTTTGAGCATTTACAATATCTTTTAAATACACACCACTTAATTTTGCCTCATATATTTTAAAGTTATCACCATCAGAAACAAAGTTAATTTTAATTTCTTGATCCTTACTCCTAGAAGGATCAAGGAGAATACGATTAAAATGTTTAGGCTTATCTGTACTTTTCTCTTCCATGTTAAACATGGATTTAACTGCATCAAATGGGATATCGGTAGGGAAAACAAGTTCAATTTTCCCTTCACCATGCACATAGGAAAGGAAATCCCCCTTAGTGATTGATATCTCTCTAAACTCATGTAGTTCCCCTACTTCCAAGGGCTTATAGATTGATTCTATATCTGCCTCTCTTCTGCTCCCATAATGATTTTTATCTTTATGCACGATGATAGAAGTAGGACGGACAACATCGGAAATTTTAGTTTGATTCGTTCCTTCATTCCCTTGTACAAATTTCGCATTCTGCATGGATGTAGAATCTGGCACATACGTCCATAGGTTAAAAGTAAGAAATAGACTAATTACAACTAGGTTAATTAAAACTATTGTTTTAAAGTTTTCCATACTCATTCCCAATCGTCCTCTTCATCCGCTGCCATTGGTAATGTGAAATAAATAGTTGTCCCTTTTCCTTCTTCACTCTTCGCCCAAATAGAGCCACCATGTGCCTCAATCATTTCTTTTGCAATTGCTAATCCAAGTCCCGTACCACCCATTTGCCTTGAGCGAGCTTTATCTACGCGATAAAAACGTTCAAAGATTTTATCAACGTTTTCTTTTGGAATACCCATTCCTTGGTCACTTACGCTAATTTCTAATAAATCACCACGATCACGTAAGCGATATGTTACTGTTCCACCTTCTGGTGAATACTTTAATGCGTTTGAAATAATGTTATACAGCACTTGAGTAATTTTGTCAGTATCCATATCAATAAATCTAGATTTCTTAGAGAAAGATCGTTTGAAACTTACATTTTGCTCTTTAGACATTTCAAAGCGATCAATAATATTATTAAAGAAATCAGTAAAGTCAACCCATTCTTTCATTAAACGGTGCTCTGTACTATCAAGTTTAGATAGCTGTAACAACGCATTTACAAGTCTAATCATTCTTTCTGTTTCTTCTTGTGTAACTGTTAAAAATTGCGGTGCGATATTCGGATCTTGCCACGCACCGTCCGTAAGTGCTTCTAAGTAACTGCGCATTGTTGTTAATGGCGTTCTTAATTCATGAGAAACGTTTGCCACAAACTCGCGGCGTTCCCTTTCTATACGCTCCTGCTCAGTTACATCATATAATACGGCAATTAAACCATTTGCTTTCCCTGTTTCTTTTTGAATAACAGAGAAACTAGCACGTAAAATATATGGTTCGTTTCTCGTACTAAAATCTAATAAAACAGAATCTGGCTCTTCATATAAATGATCGAGCGTAAATTCTTCCTGTATCCCTAATACCTCTAAAACAGATTGATCGAGCGCTGTTTCACGAGAAACATTTAACATCTTTTCCGCAGGGTCGTTTAGTAAAATAATATCCCCTTTTCGGTCAGTAGCAATTACTCCATCTGTCATATGTGATAAAACAGATGATAATTTACGCCTTTCACTTTCTGTAGAAGAACGAGCTTGTTGTAATTTTTTTGATAAATTATTGAAGGATAATGCAAGTTGTCCAATTTCATCATGGCTATGCACTTTTACTTTTCTCGAATAATTTCCTTTTGCCATTTCAATTGCTTGTCTCCGCATATCTGAAATTGGTCTTGTAATTGTTTGAGCCAATAAAATTCCAAGTACGGCTGTTACTAATAAGGCAATTACTGTTCCCGTAGCAAAAATTTGATTTATATCCTTCATTTGTTTATATACATCTTCCATAGATGCAACGATGTATATAACACCAAGCGCATCCTTGCCATTATCATCTAGAATCGGAGTAAGCATAACTTGAACACGATGGCCTGTACTACCATCCTTCTCAATTTTCACTTCTGGCTTTTTTTGTACTAACACTCGCTGAACAGCTATATCAGTTGATGTTCTATTCACCTTATTCTGCTTTGACTCATCTGAAATAGCCAGTAACTTTCTATGCGAATCAAATACACTTACCTCTTGTATAACTTTCTTTTGATCAGAGGCAAATTTTCGAATAGAAGTTTTAATTGTTTCATCTGTTGACTCTGTTTCTGCTTTTGTATAACTTTTTTTAAACTCTTGTTTCAAGTTATATGATAATAAGTTTGTTTGCTGCGTTAAAGAATCCCTAAAACCTTGTACTAGGCTCTTCTCTAATTCCCTTACGAAATACACCCCAATAACTTGCATCGCTATTAATATTAATAGCATATATATAAGCACAAATTTCAAATGAATAGATTGAAAAAAACCAACTTTCTTCATATACTATTCCTGCTCTGGGTCACGCAAGTAATACCCTACTCCACGTCTAGTTACAATTAAAGTAGGATGGCTTGGATTATCTTCAATTTTTTCACGCAAACGACGTACTGTTACGTCTACTGTGCGCACATCTCCAAAATAGTCATAACCCCAAACTGTTTGTAATAAATGTTCGCGTGTCATAACTTGTCCTAAATGTTTCGCTAAATAATGTAGCAACTCAAATTCACGATGTGTAAGCTCGATATTTTCCTCGCGCTTCGTTACACTATATGCATTTGGATTAATAACAATTGGTCCAATAACCATTTCTGTATTTTCTTCTTTTTCTGCAGCACCACCTTGTTGGTGACGGCGTAAATTCGCCTTCACACGAGCAAGTAATTCTCTCGTGCTAAATGGCTTCGTTACATAATCATCTGCCCCAAGCTCAAGCCCTAATACTTTATCAATCTCAGAGTCCTTTGCTGTAAGCATAATAATCGGCATTTCTGAACTTTTACGTATTTCACGACAAACCTCTAAGCCATCTTTACCTGGTAGCATAATATCTAATAAAACCATATCTGGTTGTTCTTCATTAGCCTTTTCAATTGCTTCATCACCATCATGCGCCATTACTATTTCAAAACCTTCTTTTTCTAGGTTAAACTTCAAAATATCTGCAATCGGCTTTTCATCATCAACTACTAAAATTTTCTTTCCCATCATCGTCTATTTCCTCCTTATAAAAATATGGTCAATAATCCCTAAACATATTGATGTTTACATAGTATGTCCTATATGACCGCATCCTTTGTTTAAGTATTTTCTCCTCTATTCTCATAGACTCATGTATGATCCACTTTTACACGGAATCCTATACGATCTATAGAAAAACCTCTAGCTTCAACTGCTAGAGGCTCCTCGTTCTATTTTAAAATAACTACTCAGTTTTGTAAAATTACATAAATAAAAAGGATATTAAGTGGGCCCACTTAATATCCTGAGAGTGGCTCGGGACGGAATCGAACCGCCGACACGAGGATTTTCAGTCCTCTGCTCTACCGACTGAGCTACCGAGCCAAAACTATATATAAAACCACTAATGGTGGTATAAACAAAAGTGGCGGTCCCGACCGGGGTCGAACCGGCGATCTCCTGCGTGACAGGCAGGCATGTTAACCACTACACCACGGGACCAAAAATAAACAAAAAAAAACATGACCCGTACGGGATTCGAACCCGTGTTACCGCCGTGAAAGGGCGGTGTCTTAACCACTTGACCAACGGGCCACGAAAAATAAAATGGTGAGCCATGAAGGATTCGAACCTTCGACCCTCTGATTAAAAGTCAGATGCTCTACCAACTGAGCTAATGGCTCATACTCACCAACGTCATATTTTCGTGACGACAAGATGTATCATAACATGTATTCTGTATTTTTCGCAACACTTTTTTTCATTTTTTTATAAAAGATAAGAAAAAACTCATGCGGACATGAGTTTTTTCTTAAAATATCAATTAAGCTTCGTATACATTACGAACAATATTTGTTTGGTTACGATCTGGTCCAACTGAGAACATAGATAATTGAATTCCTGTTAACTCAGAAACACGTTCTACGTATTTTCGTGCATTTTCAGGAAGCTCGTCTAATGATTTTACACCAGTAATATCTTCTGTCCAACCTGGAAGCTCTTCATATACAGGCTCACATTTCGCTAAAATGTTTAAGTTTGCTGGAACTTCATCAATAACTTCGCCATTGTATTTGTAAGCAACACAAATTTTAAGAGTTGGAATATCTGTTAGAACGTCGATAGAATTTAATGATAGATCCGTTAAACCACTAACACGACGTGCATGTCTTACAACAACGCTATCGAACCAACCTACGCGGCGTGGACGACCAGTTGTTGTTCCGTACTCACGACCAACTTCACGAATTTGATGACCAATTTCATCATTAAGTTCAGTAGGGAATGGACCGTCACCAACACGGCTTGTATATGCTTTACATACACCTACAACGCGAGTAACTTTCGCAGGGCCAACTCCAGTTCCAACTGTTACACCACCCGCAATCGGGTTAGAAGATGTAACGAATGGGTACGTACCGTGGTCAATATCAAGCATAACACCTTGTGCACCTTCAAATAATACACGGTGATTGTTATCTAGTGCATCATTTAATACAACAGATGTGTCGCATACATATTGTGCGATTTGTTGTCCATATTCGAAGTACTCTTCAAAGATTTCTTCTACGCTGAAACCTTCTGTATCGTACATTTTTTCAAACAAACGATTTTTCTCTACTAAATTGCGCTCGAGCTTCTCTTTAAATGCTTCACGGTCTAAAAGATCAGCCATACGGATACCAATACGAGCAGCTTTATCCATATATGCAGGACCGATACCTTTTTTCGTTGTACCGATTTTGTTATCACCTTTGCTAGCTTCTTCTAACTCATCTTGTTTTAAGTGATAAGGTAAAATAACGTGTGCACGGTTACTTACACGTAAATTATCAGTACTTACACCACGGTCGTGTAAGTATTTTAACTCTTCAAGTAATGCTTTCGGATCTACTACTAAGCCATTTCCGATTACACAAATTTTCTCTTTATAGAAAATACCAGATGGAATTAAGTGTAACTTATATTTAACTCCGCCGAAAACAATTGTATGTCCCGCGTTATTTCCACCTTGATATCTTGCAACTACTTCCGCATGCTCAGAAAGAAAATCAGTGATTTTACCTTTTCCTTCGTCGCCCCATTGTGTTCCTACAACTACTACTGAAGACATTATTAAAGCACCTCCGCAATTTTCAAACGATCTATTCAAACAATATAATTGTACCAAAACCGAAAAAGAAGTCAACCAAAAAGCGAACATTTTTTTATTAAAAATCATTTTCGTTCGTAAGAATTATATTTTCACCTTATGAAAGCCTTATCTTTATCCCATAAAAAAAGAAACACATTTTATTATAAGAAATGTGTTTCTTTTTTATACTGCCTTTATGCCCCATCTTCAAAGCGTCGTTCTAAATTGACGAATTTATTAAATTCTTTAACAAACGCGAGCTCTACTGAACCTACCGGACCATTACGTTGTTTTGCAATGATAATTTCAATCGTATTTTTATTTTCCGTTTCACGGTCATAGTAATCTTCACGATATAGGAAAGCTACAATATCAGCATCCTGCTCAATACTTCCAGATTCACGAATATCAGACATCATCGGGCGTTTATCCTGACGAGATTCTACACCACGAGATAACTGTGATAAGGCAATAACAGGCACTTGCAATTCACGTGCAATCCCTTTTAAAGTACGAGAAATCTCAGATACTTCCTGCTGACGGTTCTCACCTGATTTCCCACTTCCTTGAATAAGCTGTAAGTAGTCAATTAAAACCATGCCAAGACCTTGTTCTTGCTTTAGTCTACGACATTTTGCTCGAATCTCATTTACCTTAATTCCCGGTGTATCATCAATATATATACCGGCATTTGAAAGACTACCCATCGCCATTGTTAATTTCGCCCAATCATCAGAAGTTAATGACCCGGTACGAAGTCTTTGCGCATCGATATTTCCTTCTGCACAAAGCATACGCATAACAAGTTGATCGGAGCCCATCTCCAAACTAAAAATCGCTACATTTTCATCCGTTTTCGTCGCTACGTTTTGTGCGATATTTAATGAAAATGCAGTTTTCCCCACTGACGGACGTGCTGCTACGATGATTAAATCATTTCGCTGGAAACCTGCCGTCATCTTATCTAATTCAGTAAATCCGGTTGGTATCCCAGTAACTTCACCTTTTTGATTATGCAAAAGTTCAATTTTATCATAAGCATCTACAAGAACATCTTTAATATTTTGAAATGCTTTTGCATTTGTTTGATGGGATACTTCTAATATTTTTTTCTCGGCCTCATTTAAAAGGCCGTCCACGTCATCTTCTCTCTCATATCCATCCGAGACAATATGAGTCGCTGTTCGAATTAAACGACGTAAAAGTGCCTTTTCAGCGATGATACGTGCATAATATTCAACGTTAGCAGCTGTTGGAACAACTTCTGCTAACTCTGCTAAATAAGACACTCCACCAACTTCTTCTAGTAATCCTTGATCAGCCATCGCTGATGTCATTATTACTAAGTCGATCGGTTCTCCTTTATCAGATAACCCAAGCATGACCTCAAAAATCTTTTGATGTTTCGTTCGATAGAATGAATCAGGTACCAATAACTCCGATGCTGACGTTAACGCATCTTGATCAATTAATATGGCCCCTAAAACCGCCTGCTCGGCCTCTATATTATGCGGAGGGGTACGATCAGCAAGTACATCACTCATACGCAATCCTCCTTGCTTAATTTATTTTTATTGTTCACTAACATGAACTTTTACTGTCGCTGTTACTTGCGGATGCAATTTCACTGTTACATTTGTGTAGCCTAATGCACGAATTGCATCATCCATTTCAAATTTACGTTTATCAAGTTTAATTTTATGTGATTTTTGCATCGCATCTACGATTTGTTTGCTCGTAATAGAACCGAATAAACGGCCACCTTCTCCAGATTTCGCCTTTACTTCTACAGTTAATTTCTCTAATGTTTCTTTCAGCTCTTTTGCATTCTCAACTTCTGCTGCTGCATCTTTTTCTTCTTTACGCTTTTGAGCTTCTAAAGTTTTCATACTGCTATTTGTTGCTTCAGCAGCCAATCCTTGTTTTAGTAAGAAGTTATTTGCATAGCCATCTGGTACGTTTTTTACTTCTCCTTTTTTACCTTTACCTTTTACGTCTTTTAGAAAAATTACTTTCATGATTGTGTGCCTCCCTGTAAATAGTCATCAATAACAAATCGAAGCTTCTCCTCAGCTTCATCTACTGTAACATTTTTCATTTGTGTGGCTGCATTTGTCAAATGCCCGCCACCACCTAAGTTTTCCATAATTAGCTGCACATTCACTTCACCTAAAGACCTGCTGCTAATTCCAATGAGATTCTCGCCACGTTTCGCAACAACAAATGATGCAATAATTCCTGTCATTGTTAGTAACGTGTCAGCTGATTGCGCAATAAGCACTTGATCGTAGTAATCATCACTATCAACTTTAGCAATCGCAATTCCATTTTTATAAATGTACGCATTTTTTATAGCTTTTGCAACCCGTAAATACTGATCCATATCTTCCTTTAAAAGTTCTTGTACAAGTACAGTATCTGCACCATGTGAACGTAAATAAGAAGCAGCATCAAACGTACGAGCCCCCGTCCGGAATGTGAAACTTTTCGTGTCGACAATAATACCCGCTAACAATGCCGTTGCTTCTAACATTGTCATCTTTAAATTTTTCGGTTGATACTCAAGCAATTCTGTAACCAATTCTGCCGTTGAAGAAGCATATGGTTCCATGTAAACTAGCAATGGATCTTCAATAAAATCTTCTCCACGGCGATGATGATCAATAACTACTACATTTTCAATTTTATGTAACAGTTTTTGCTGCATCACCATAGAAGGTTTATGCGTATCGACAACAACAAGCAACGACTCATCATTTGCAAACTCCATCGCTTGCTCTGGAGTAATAAAATGAGACCATAACTCCTCATTTTGTTTCACTTTGTCCATCAAGCGCTTAATTCCTTTATCGGAATCATTTTCATCTAACACAATATATCCTTTACGCTCATTTAGCTGAGCCACTTTTAAAATACCAATCGCAGCACCAATTGCGTCCATATCAGGAGCCCTATGCCCCATAATAATGACATTACTACTTTCTAATACTAAATCCTTTAACGCATGCGAAATGACCCTAGCACGTACACGGGTACGTTTTTCAACCGGATTTGTCTTACCTCCATAGAACTTAACTTTACCTGTCGCTTGTTTAATAGCTACTTGGTCTCCCCCACGCCCAAGCGCAAGGTCTAAACCAGATTGAGCCATTGCCCCAAGCTCTGATAAAGGTAAATCACCTGATCCGACACCTACACTTAATGTAAGTGGTATATTCCTTTTAGATGTTTCCTCACGCACCTGATCTAAAATACTAAATTTCCCTTTCTCCATCTGCGTCAGAATACTTTCATTTAACACAACGAAGAATCTTTCTGAAGATGCACGTTTTAAATACGCACCATACTTAAGTGCCCATTCATTTAGTCGCGATGTCACAAGACTTGTTATATTCGTACGTAATTGATCATCTAATCCTTGTGTAACTTCATCATAATTATCCAAATAAATGACAGCTAAAACAGTTCGTTGATCCTCGTACATCTTTTCGATTTCTGTTTGTTCCGTTACATCAAAGAAATAAATTAACTTTTCTTCTTTCCTTACAAAAACGCGAAACTTTCGATTATTTAAAGAGACTATATCATCAGAAGTTTCTCCTTTAATGAAAAGAAGTAATGTTTCTGATACATCGTAAAGGTGCCATCCAGCTAATGCATGCTGTCCCAGACATGAAGATAAATAAGGATTTGCCCAATCAATCCCATAATCCTTATTGTATAACAAAATACCAATCGGCATTTGGTTAAATGCTTCGTTACTTACTTTCTTTACCCTCGTAATCATATCTGTCGTATGCTTTTCGAAATTCCTTTGAAAATTAAGTTCAAATCGTATAACGATAAAGAATACGATACAAAAAATGACAAAAGCAGCTATCCCCATAATTAAATGAAAATAACAGAGAATTGAAATGAGAACAAATACAAAAAATGCCAATACATAAACAGGATATAAAAACCACTGTTTCTTATCAAATTCAGGCATGTATACAACTCCTATAAAGTAAAACTAACTCACCTTCCAGTTAGTTAAACAGATTAAAATAGTATAAGGAATATTACCCTATTCCCCTATTTTAGAACGCAATGAAATCCCTAAGTCAATTATACCTAAGATTGTCACAAGAGGAAACAGCATCGGAATAAACATGCATACAATAAAACTAATAATAGGAACCCCTTTAGTAAAACCTTTTCTATACGCTAAAAAGGAGATGAATGTCAGACCTTGCAGTACAAGCAATAGTGCAAATATGACATATAGGTTAGAAAATACCATATGTAAATATGATGTTGGTTCTACTTTTATAAAAGTTGCTAACAAAATAAATATAACGTAATACCAAACAATACTCTTTGGTAATTGTATATCTTTAAATTTAGGCCAAGGTATAATGTCATGTTTTAACTTTTTCAAAACACTACCTGATATTATCACTGTAATCCAAGAAAAACATACTGAAACTAGAACAAGTATACTTGGAAATAACGATTGTAATATATCGTTCATTTGTGTAAGTAACTCTTTTTGTTCCTTACTAATCGGCATACCTATAGCACTTACTATCTTTTCACTTTGCACCATACTTTCACTAAACACACTTTGCATTTGCTTCATTATATCTATGTTGAAAAACTTTATACTCGCAACATAAATAAGTACAAAACCAATTAAGTATGCAAGCGTCCCCGCTATTAAGATTTCCACTGGTTTTTTTCTTGTTTTATACATATATCCTAAAACAATCCCTATCAATCCAAACATAATGGTCTTCACTAAATTCATGGGTTGACTCACAATAATAGTAACAAAAAGTGCCGCTACAAAAACCACAAGCACATTAGATAGTTTATGTCTTATCGTTAATAGTATAAATGGTAACGGCAACGCAAAAGTTACAACAGTACCCAAAATCGGAACATACATAGATATAAGCAATAAAATTGCATATATAGCTAATAACGCTGCGCCTTCTGTAATAAACTTTGTTTGTTTCACATTTTAACCTCTCTTTCAAAAAAGAAAAGCATAGCAAAATGCACAGTAGAGTCCGACTCTACTGTGCATTTCATACGCTATTATTCACCAACATATGGTAAAAGTGCCATTTGACGAGCACGTTTAATTGCAACTGTAAGTTTGCGTTGGTATTTTGCGCTTGTCCCTGTTACACGACGAGGTAAAATTTTACCACGCTCAGAAACGAAACGTTTTAATAAATCAACATCTTTATAGTCAATGCGAGTGATGCCGTTAGCTGTGAAGAAACACACCTTACGACGTTTCGCACGTCCACCTTTGCGTCCTGCCATGTCTATTTCCCTCCATTCTTTGTTAAAACTAACAAATTTACTGTATTAGAACGGTAAATCGTCGTCGGAAATGTCGATCGGTTGACCTACATTTGAAAATGGATCGTCATTCTTCGTAAATCCAGAGTTACCTTGGTTACCTTGGTTACCTGAATTACTAGATTGACCAAATGGGTTAGAGCTTTGGTTACCGAAACCAGCTCCTGATGGTTGCTGATTGAATGAACCACGTTGCTCCCCACCGCCATTACGCGGCTCTAAAAATTGTACGCTTTCCGCAAGAACTTCTGTTACATATACACGTTTACCGTCTTGTCCATCGTAATTACGAGTTTGAAGACGTCCATCTACGCCTGCTAAGCTTCCTTTTTTCAAATAATTTGCTACGTTTTCTGCTTGTTTACGCCATATTACACAATTAATAAAGTCAGCTTCACGCTCACCTTGTTGATTCGCAAATGCGCGATTCACAGCTAACGTAAAAGTAGCTACTGCAACACCATTGGGCGTGTAACGTAAGTCAGGGTCCTTAGTTAAACGACCAACGAGGATAACACGATTCATCAATCGAACCACTCTCCCTTATATATCAATTATTTTTCTTCTTCTTTAACAACGATATGACGAAGGATGTCTTCGTTGATCTTAGCTAAACGGTCGAATTCGTTAATCGCTTCTGCGTTAGAGTTCACGTTTAAGATCATGTAGAAACCTTCACGTAAGTCGTTGATTTCGTAAGCTAAACGACGCTTACCCCACTCTTTCGTGTTAATGATTTCTGCACCATTGTTTGTTAAAACACCTGCAAAACGTTCAACTAAAGCTTTTTGAGCTTCTTCTTCAACGCCAGGACGAATGATGTACATAATTTCGTACTTTCTCATTACACTTTCACCTCCTTTTGGTCTAAACGGCCCATAATGGGCAAGGAGCAATTAATTTATAGTAATTACTCACGAGTTTAGATTATATCATAGTAAGTTATATGAATCAACTCACCAATACATAAAAAACTTGGCAAACATATAATATATTCGCCAAGCTCATATCTTTATTTTTCCTAGGAAATATTAAATTAAACGTTAAAACGGAAGTGCATAACATCTCCGTCTTTTACGATATACTCTTTTCCTTCTAAACGTACTTTTCCAGCTTCTTTTGCAGCTGTCATAGAACCGTTTGTCATTAAGTCATCGTAAGAAACTGTTTCTGCACGAATAAATCCACGCTCAAAGTCTGTATGGATAACGCCAGCACATTGTGGTGCCTTCATACCTTGTTTAAATGTCCAAGCACGTACTTCTTGAACGCCAGCTGTAAAGTAAGTAGCAAGTCCTAATAGGTCATATGCTGCACGAATTAATTGATCTAAACCAGACTCTTCAATACCTAATTCTTCAAGGAATACTTTTTTCTCTTCCTCGTCTAATTCAGCAATTTCTGATTCGATTTTTGCACATACAACGATTACTTGAGAATTTTCATTTTCTGCAAATTCTTTTACCATTTGTACGTATTTATTTTCTGAAGGATCGATAACATCGTCTTCACTTACGTTCGCTACGTATAACATTTCTTTTGTTGTAAGTAAATGAAGGCCTTTAACAATCTTCATTTGCTCTTCTGTAAATTCAACAGTACGAGCTGGTTTCCCCTCTTCAAAAGCTTCTTTTAAACGAACTAAAATTTCATGCTCATATACAGCTTCTTTATCTTTTTGTCTTGCTAATTTCGCAACACGCTCGATACGCTTATCAACAGACTCTAAGTCCGCTAAAATTAGCTCTAAGTTGATTGTTTCGATATCATCAATTGGATCTACTTTCCCTGAAACGTGCGTAATATTTTCGTCTTCAAAACAACGAACAACTTGACAAATTGCATCTACTTGACGAATGTGAGATAAGAATTTATTTCCTAAACCTTCACCTTTACTAGCACCTTTTACGATACCTGCAATATCAGTAAACTCGAATACAGTCGGAACAGTCTTTTTCGGTTCTACTAATTCCGTTAATTTATTTAAACGCTCATCTGGTACTTCTACAATTCCTACGTTTGGATCAATTGTACAGAATGGATAGTTCGCAGATTCTGCTCCTGCTTGTGTAATTGCATTAAATAAAGTGGACTTCCCTACGTTAGGTAATCCAACAATCCCAGCCGTTAATCCCATATTTTTCACTCCTATGTCTCAATCTTTCATCATTATAGATAGTAACGAAAAAAATGACAAGTTTCCGCCAAACGAAAAAAAGTAACAGTTACCTACTGTAACTGTTACTCTCCCTCTATTCTTCGTGCTTCACAAGTATTTTTTTCACCTTACGATCAAACTCTCTTCGAGTAATCATTACTGAATGGTCACATCCCTCGCACTTAATGCGGATATCCATTCCCATACGAATAATTTTCCAACGATTCTCGCCACATGGATGTGCTTTCTTCATTTCCACAACATCGTACAAGTTATATTCCTTTTGCTCCACTCTTCAAACTCCTCTCCATACTAAATTGCTTTTCCACTAACCAATTCTTCACGATTATATAAAACCATACGTGGATATGGAATTTCAATTCCATGTAAATCAAGACGATTTTTAATCTCTTTACGAAGTGCCCTTGCAATAACTGCATGTTGCATCGGCTCTACTTCAGCAATAACGCGTAATATAACTTCTGATGCAGCTAATGTTTGCACACCTAATAATTGAGGTGTTGTTACCATTTTTTCGTACTTTGAAGGTAACTCTACTAATAAATCTTCAATAACCTGCTCTGCTTTCGCAATATCAGCCTCATATGAAATAGATACATCAACAAAAGCTACACTATTACTAACTGAGTAGTTAGTAACTTGAATAATACTTCCGTTTGGTAAAGTATGAATTTCACCTGTCCAACTCTTTACTTTCGTTGTGCGGAGTCCAATTTCTAAAACGACTCCTTCAAATTGACCGATTTTAACATAATCGCCAACTGAAAACTGATCTTCTAGCAAAATAAATAAACCTGTAATAACGTCTTTCACTAAACTTTGAGCACCAAATCCGACTGCTAAACCAATTACCCCGGCCCCCGCTAATAAACCTGATGCATTAATATCAAACACACCTAAAATCGCAATTAGCATAATGAACATAACAACGTACGCTACAATATTTTCAAGTAATTTCGCTACTGTAACTGTACGACGTTCTGAAATTTGAATTGGAGAACGACTCCCCATACGAAACGCATTTCGTACAACCGCTCTTGCAATTCGCACAACAACTGCACCAATTATTAAAATAATACATATTTTTAATGTCGCAACTCCAATATGAGCCCAACGATCAGCATCTAATAAATACTGTTTCGTAGAATTAAACCACTTCGTTAATAAATCCATGTACCTCTACCTCTCTAGCTAAAATTTCTTTTTAGTTATCCTTATTATTGTATCAGAAGTCCTCTAATTGCTGAAAAAATTTTATGATTTTAATCCTATTTTATACCCGCCATTCAGGTATAAAATGGAACGAATATATATATACTAGTACTATTATTTCCGTTTTCATTCACATTTTGCAAAAATTACGCACTTATAGCTTTCCATTTTTCTCACCATATAACATATATTGAAAATTTATTAAAAGGATGGGTGCTTCATGAATATTGGAAGTTTTCGCTTACCATTTTTTGAGAAAGAAACTCAAAACGTTATGCACCAAGATCTAGAAGCCTCTGAGATAATCAGTAATTTCTTACTTACCCATATTCCTATTAAAACTAATATACCACTCATTCTCGTTTGTATCGGAACAGATCGTTCTACAGGTGACGCACTTGGCCCGTTAGTTGGTACAAAACTTGAACAAATAGACATCAAAAACCTCCAAGTATTCGGTACACTCGATGAGCCCGTACATGCGCTAAATCTAGAAGAAAAAATTCAGAATATACAGAAAGAATATCCTACTGCATTTATAATTGCTGTTGATGCATGTTTAGGAAAGTCCCAAAATATCGGGTCAATTACTACTGGAAAGGGACCTAGTAAACCTGGAGCTGCTATGAATAAGAAATTACCTGCAGTTGGTGATTTGCATATACACGGTATCGTCAATCTAAATGGGTTTATGGAGTTTTTCGTTCTTCAAAATACAAGATTAAGTTTAGTCATGAAAATGGCTGATGTAATCGCACAAAGTATAAAAGAGACAGATCAAAAATTATCCGCATTAAAAAAAGCAAACCATCTATAAATAATAAGATGGTTTGCTCTTTAATTTTTCTGTGATAATAGTTCTAAAATACGATTTAAATCTTCTTTATTAAAAAATTCAATTTCGATTTTACCTTTTTCTTTTTTCGTCTCTTTAATTTTCACATCTGTGCCAAACTTTTCTCTTAAGAACGTTTCACGTTCTACGAAAAATATATTTCGCTCTTTTTTCACTTTTTTTGTTTCACGTGAAACGTGTTGATTAATCTCTTGGACGATTTTCTCTAATTGACGAACATTTAATCCTTCTTTTTCAATGCGTTTCAATAAGGACTTCAATTGCTCTTCATCTTTTATCGTAAGTAAAGTTCTCCCATGAGCCATTGAAAGTTGACCATTTGCAATCATATCTTGGACGAACGAAGGGAGGCTTAATAACCGAGTATAATTTGCAATGTAAGGTCTGCTTTTGCCAAGACGTTTTGCTAATTGTTCTTGCGTTACATTTAGCTCATTCATTAACATCTGGTATGCCATTGCCTCTTCCATAGGATTTAAATCTTCTCGTTGTAAGTTTTCTAACAAAGCAAATTCCATCATTTGCTGTTCAGTTAATTGTCTTACAACCGCAGGTACTTTTTCTAAACCAGCTTCTTTTGCAGCACGAAATCGTCTTTCACCTGCAACGATTTCATATCCTTTAATACTCTTCCTAGCAATTAATGGTTGTAGAATACCGTGTTCCTTAATCGAAATTGCTAATTCCTGAATAGCCTCTTTATTAAAGTGTTTACGCGGTTGATATGGATTTGGCCTTAATTCAGTTACAAGAATCTCCTGGATTGTTTCCTCTTCTTTCACATCTAAATCAGGAAAAAACACATTAATTCCTCTTCCTAATCCTTTAGCCACCTGCAATCACTTCCTCTGCTAAATCTATATATACTTCTGCTCCTCTTGATTTAGCGTCATACTGCATAATAGGTTTCCCATGACTTGGAGCCTCGCTCAAGCGTACATTACGCGGAATAATCGAGCGATATACTTTATCCCTAAAATACTTTTTCACTTCATCTATAACTTGGATCCCTAAATTTGTACGGGCATCCAACATCGTTAACAATACGCCTTGAATTGCTAAATTTTTATTTAAATGTTTTTGTACAAGTCGAACTGTATTTAATAGCTGACTTAAGCCTTCTAGTGCGTAATATTCACACTGTACCGGAATAATAACCGAATCTGCTGCTGTTAATGCATTAATCGTTAATAACCCTAAAGACGGGGGACAGTCGATAATAATATAATCATATTCATCACGAACTGGCTGTAATGCTCTTTGCAAACGTACTTCCCGGGAAATAGTCGGTACCAATTCAATTTCAGCACCAGCCAATTGAATTGTAGCGGGTAGAACATCTAAGTTTTCAGTTGCGGTTTTCTGTATAACCCCTTGAACATCTGCATCTTCCACAAGAACATTGTAAATACATTGATCTAATTCAGATTTTTCAATCCCCACACCAGTCGTTGCATTTCCTTGAGCATCAATATCTACAAGAAGGACTTTTTTACCTACTTGTGCCAATCCAGCCCCTAAATTAACAGATGTTGTGGTTTTTCCAACACCGCCTTTTTGATTAGCAATAGCAATGATTTTTCCCATGATGTCACCTACTTTCAACCTTTCTATCTTATTCTAGTAACAATTACGTTTATTGTAACATGAAATAAAACTTTTTCTTTTACGTCCTTTATTAAACTTCAAAATTTATTTCTAAACTCCTTCTTCATTTAACAAGAAAATATAGTAAAAGAGACCTCTCCAATAGGATAAGGTCTCTAACACGTCATTATTATTTTTTCTTTGGAATTTTAATTGTAATTTGATAGTACTCATCAAATTCTTCTTCCTCAGAATTAACATTCAAACCACTTTCAGTAACCATTTGTAAAGATTGTCTAATTGTATTCATAGCAATCCTCGTATCTCGACTTACTGCTTTTTGCTTTGCCTTACGCTTCGGTTTTGCTTCCTCTAGTAACTTCGCAATTCGTTCTTCTGTTTGCTTTACATTCAGTTGTTTCTCCACAATTTCCTGTAAAACCTTCAGTTGTAATTCCTCATTTTTTAAAGGAATGAGAGCGCGGGCGTGACGTTCTGTAATGCTTTTTTCTAATAATGCACTTTTTATTTCTTCAGGCAACTTTAACAATCGCAACTTATTTGCGATTGTAGATTGTCCTTTTCCAAGTCGTTGTGCCAATGCTTCTTGTGTTAAATTATGTAACTCAATTAGCTTTTGATATGCCACAGCTTCCTCGATTGCCGTTAGTTCCTCACGTTGCAAGTTTTCAATTAAAGCTACAGAAGCTGTCTCTGTATCATTTAAGTTCTTTATAATTGCAGGAACCTTTTCCCACCCTAACTTTGTTGCTGCACGAAAACGTCTTTCTCCAGCAATAATCTCGTACTTGTCATCCTCATATTGCCTTACAACAATCGGCTGAATAAGTCCATGTGTACGAATCGTTAATGCTAGCTCATCAATACGCGCATCATCAAAAACTGTTCTTGGTTGATAACGGTTAGGGGTAATATTTACTATCGGAATTTCTTGTATTTCTTCATATACCTTTTTATCTATCTCTTCATGGCTTTCGTCTTGTAATTCGAATTCGCTCTCTTTATCTCCAAAGCCAAATAAACGAGAAAACGTATTTTTCATACATATTCCACCACCTTTTAGGCCTATTGACTATTCTCCATAAAATGTTTCCTATGAAACATTTACGTTTTCATTTATATAATTTAATCTTACGTCTAATAAGATTTATTTTTCAATAGGTAATTTATTGGGTGTTCCCGGTTTGCGTGGATATTTCTTTGGTGTCTTGCGCTTTTTCTCGATTAATAAAATATTACGTTCACTCTCTTCAAACGGTAATTGGAACGTAGACATCTCTTTTAACTCTCCGCCTAGCACCTCTAAAGCATACTTGCCATTTTCAATTTCCTCGTTTGCTGCTGCACCTTTCATTGCAATGAATGTTCCTCCAACTTTTACAAGTGGTAAACATAGCTCACTTAATACAGAAAGACGCGCAACTGCACGTGCCATTACAATATCGTATGATTCACGTACACCTTCTTTTTTCCCAAATGTTTCAGCACGATCGTGACAAAATGCAACGTCACTTAATTCTAACTTTTGTGCTAAGTGATTTAAGAAATTAATACGTTTTTGCAATGAGTCTACAATCGTTACTTTTAAGTGCGGGAAACAGATTTTCAAAGGAATACTTGGGAATCCAGCCCCTGCACCAACATCGCAAATTGAGAATGGTTTTGAAAAATCATAATAAAAAGCAGCTGTAATGGAATCAAAAAAGTGTTTTAAATATACTTCTTCTTTTTCTGTAATAGCCGTTAAATTCATTTTTTCATTCCACTCTACTAATGTTTCAAAGTAGATTTTGAACTGCTCTAACTGTCTAGAAGAGAGGGTGATTCCCTTCTCTTCTAGCATAGATTGAAATTGTTCTATGTTCATCTAGCAATATCTCCTTACTATTTATTGGTTCGATACGCGCGCAATTTTTCCTTGTTCAATATACACAAGTAAAATGGAAATATCCGCTGGATTTACACCCGAAATACGTGAAGCCTGCCCCATTGAAAGTGGACGAACATCTTTCAATTTCTGTCTAGCTTCTGAGGCAAGGCTAGAAATCGCGTCATAATCAATATCTACAGGGATTTTTTTATTCTCCATTTTCTTCATACGCTCTACTTGCTGTAAAGATTTTTCAATATATCCTTCGTACTTAATCTGAATTTCAACTTGTTCTGTAACTTCATCGCTTAATTCTACTTCACTTGGTACTAAAAGATGAATATGCTCATATGTCATCTCTGGACGACGTAATAAGTCACTTGCACGTATTCCATCTTTCAATTCACTTCCACCAATATTGCGAATTAATTCTTGAACTTCAGGACGTGGTTTAATAATAATGCTGCTTAAACGTTCCTTTTCCTGTTCAATTTGTAATTTTTTATTTGTAAATCGCTCATAGCGCTCTTCTTTAATTAACCCAATTTCACGACCAACTTCAGTTAAACGAAGATCAGCATTATCATGGCGTAATAATAGACGGTATTCTGCACGAGATGTTAATAAACGATATGGTTCATTTGTACCTTTCGTTACAAGATCATCAATTAAGACACCAATATAAGCATCCTCGCGGCCTAAAACAACTTCTTTTTTACCTAAAGAACGGCATGCTGCATTAATCCCAGCCATAAGCCCTTGTCCTGCGGCCTCTTCGTAACCAGAAGTTCCATTAATTTGTCCTGCTGTATATAAATTTTTAATCTTTTTCGTTTCAAGTGTTGGCCATAATTGTGTTGGCACAATTGCATCATATTCAATTGCATAACCTGTGCGCATCATTTCAACATTTTCTAGGCCTGGAATTGTTCTAAGCATGTCACGTTGTACATCTTCTGGTAGGCTTGTGGATAAACCTTGTACATATACTTCTTGTGTATTACGCCCTTCTGGCTCTAAGAAAATTTGATGACGTGGTTTGTCATTAAATCTTACTACTTTGTCTTCAATAGAAGGACAGTACCTAGGACCTGTTCCTTTAATCATACCAGAATACATAGCTGAACGATGTAAATTTTCATCTATTAAACGGTGTGTTTCTGTACTTGTATATGTCAACCAACATGGAATTTGATCCATAATAAATTTCGTTGTTTCAAAAGAGAACGAACGCGGCTTATCATCACCTGGTTGAATTTCTGTTTTACTGTAGTCAATTGTATTACTGTTTACACGCGGAGGTGTCCCTGTTTTAAATCTAACAAGATCAAATCCGAGCTCCTCTAAATGCTCAGATAATGTAATAGACGGTTGTTGATTATTTGGACCGCTTGAATATTTTAAATCGCCCATGATAATCTCGCCACGTAAAAATGTTCCAGTCGTAATTACAACGGTTTTCGCTATATATTCTGCACCAGCTTGTGTAACTACCCCTTTACATACACCTTCTTCAACGATTAAACGCTCTACCATTCCTTGGAACAACGATAAGTTTGGTGTTTCCTCAATTGTTTTCTTCAATTCATGTTGGTAAGAGAATTTATCAGCTTGTGCTCGAAGCGCACGTACAGCTGGGCCCTTACCTGTATTTAGCATACGCATTTGAATATGAGTTTTATCAATATTACGTCCCATTTCTCCGCCTAATGCATCAATTTCACGAACAACAATCCCTTTTGCTGGTCCACCAACAGAAGGGTTACATGGCATGAACGCTACCATATCTAAGTTAATTGTTAACATTAATGTTTTTGAGCCCATTCGTGCTGCCGCAAGACCAGCTTCACATCCTGCATGACCTGCACCGATTACTATGACATCGTATGAACCGGCATTGTATCCCATTGTTTATTCCTCCTAATAATCTCTATCTTTCTAAAACATCACTATATTATTTTCCTAAACAAAATTGAGAGAACAACTGGTCAATTAAGCTTTCATGAACTGTGTCACCAGTAATTTCACCAAGTATTTCCCACGTTCTTGTTAAATCAATTTGTACCATATCAATTGGCACACCATTTTCTATCGCCTCAATTGCATCACCGATTGTTTGTCCCGCTTGTGTTAATAATCCAATATGTCTCGTATTAGAAACATATGTCATATCTGCAGAATCAATTGTTCCTTCAAAGAATAAATCAGCTATTGCCTTTTCTAGTTCATCTATTCCTTGTTCCTCGATTAAAGATGTTGTAATAACACGATTTCCCGCGGCTAACTCTGTAACACGTTCCATATCAATCGTTTGCGGTAAATCAGTCTTATTCACAATAACAATAAAGTCTTTTCCTTGTACCGCACGGAATAGATCTTCATCCTCATTTGTTAAAGCCTCGCTATAGTTGACAACAACTAATACTAAATCCGCTTGGCTCATCATTTCTTTTGAACGCTCCACACCAATTCGTTCAACAACATCTTCTGTCTCACGAATACCGGCTGTATCTATAAGTTTAAGAGGTACACCACGCACATTAACGTACTCTTCAATAACATCACGAGTTGTTCCTGCAATATCAGTTACAATTGCCTTTTTCTCCTGAACAAGACTATTTAATAACGATGATTTCCCAACGTTAGGTCTACCGATAATTGCTGTAGCAATACCTTCACGTAAAATTTTCCCTTGTTTTGATGTTTCTAATATTTTTTCGATTTCCGAACGAACATGCGTCGCTTTCTCAATTAAAATATTATGTGTCATCTCTTCTACATCATCGTATTCTGGATAATCTATATTTACCTCAACATGAGCTAACGTTTCTAATATTTCTTGACGTAGGCGACCAATTAATTTAGATAATCGCCCTTCCATTTGATTAATTGCTACATTCATCGCACGATCTGTTTTTGCTCGAATCAAATCCATAACAGCTTCTGCTTGTGATAAATCGATACGTCCATTTAAAAAAGCACGTTTTGTAAATTCGCCCGGTTCTGCCAATCGTACTCCTTGTGCTAGAATAAGTTGCAATACTTTATTTACTGAAACAAGTCCACCATGACAGTTAATTTCAACTATATTTTCACGTGTAAAAGTCCTTGGTGCGCGCATAATAGACACCATAACTTCTTCAATAACTTGATTTGTATCTAAATCAATGATATGACCATAATGAATAGTGTGAGAAGGAACCTCTGTTAAATCCTTCCCTTTAAAAATACGGTCAACTTTCTCAACCGCATCATCCCCACTTACTCGAACAATGGCAATTGCACCCTCTCCAAGCGCTGTGGAAATCGCAGCAATTGTATCAAATTCCATGTCCTTTCACCTCACTTGCTTATTTATCTCTATTTCAACATGATTATTTCTTTCACTAAATTATTAGGATACCATAACGAACCTATCTACAAAAGAAGAATAACTCATTTTATTATATCCCCATGTAAAAAACACTAAACTTATTCACAGTGGATAAGTTTAGTGTTTTTTAGTTATCCACATCTATTTTTCGCTCAAAAAAACCGGCACTCATTTGAGCAACCGGTCATTTAGGAGATATTACAACATGCCGATGTGGTTCATTTCCTTCAGAAGTTGTTTTGATACCTTGATGATTTGATAATGCCTGATGAATAATTTTTCGTTCAAAAGATGGCATCGGTTCTAAAATAACTCTTTTTTTCGTATTAGATACTTGTTTCGCTAATCGATAAGAAAGTGATTCTAACGTACTTTTTCTTTTACTACGATAATTTTCAGCATCTAGTGTAATACCGATATACTGCTTCGTGTTACGATTCGCGACAAGTTTTGTTAAATACTGTAAAGAGTTCAATGTATTACCTCTTTTTCCAATTAAAACCCCTACATCATCACCAGAAATTGTAAATTCGATTTCGCGTCCTTTTACAATTTTACTAATTTCAACTTCCACACCCATATTGTGAATAACATTTCTTAAATATTCTTCACATTCCTGAATTGGATCTTTCTTCAATACAACTTCTACTACTGCAGGACGATTCCCAAATAAACCAAGGAATCCTCTTTTACCCTCATCGACAATATTTATATCTACTTGATCTTTTGATGTATTTAATTGCCTTAAAGCATCCTCTACTGCCAGCTCGACTGTTTGTCCTTTAGCAGTAATTACACTCACTTGCTTGAGCCTCCAGCTTTGCTAGCCTTAATCTCTGGCCCTTTGATAAAGTACATTTGAGCAATCCCAAAGATATTACCAACAACCCAGTAAAGTGATAATGCTGCTGGGAAGTTAATCGCAAAGATTAAAATCATAATCGGCATAAGCCAAAGCATCATTGCCATTTGCGGATTTTGACCAGCTGTTCCTGCCATTGCAAGCTTTTGCTGAATAAATGTCGTAATTGCTGCAACAACCGGTAAGATATAGAACGGATCTGCCTGTCCTAAATCAAACCATAAAAATGTATGTTCACTAATTGCTGTTGTTCTCATAATCGCATGATAAAACGCGAATAAAATAGGCATCTGAACAAATATCGGTAAACATCCTGCCAATGGATTTACACCATTCTTTTGATATAACTGCATCATTTCTTGTTGTAGTTTTTGCTGTGTTGCTTGATCTTTAGAACTATATTTCTCTTTTAACTTCACCATTTCTGGTTGTAACGCTTGCATTGCCTTTGTACTCTTTGTTTGTTTAATCATTAATGGTAATAATGCAAAACGAATGATAAGAGTTGTAATAACAATTGCTAAACCGTAATTACTGTTAAATAAGTCGGCAAAATACGTGATTAACTGAGAAAGCGGATATACGAAATATTCATTCCAAATCCCAGTACTTTTCGATGTAATCGGCTGACCTGTTTCACTACAACCGGTGGCAATCGCCATTAATGCAACGACCATGGCTAGTAAACCTAATTTCTTTTTCAAAGCCTACTCCTCCTTGTATCGGTATGTATATAGTGTAATTCATTTCCTTACGCTACTTTTTTATTCTTTTCATACCAGAGCGTTTAAAGACATGAATTAAGCTTTTCTTTACTTCTTCATATGTCATCTCTGCACAAGGCTTCCTTGCTATTATAACAAAATCTTTTCCAGAATCTATCTCATCTTTTAACTCTGTAATAGCCTGACGGACCATGCGCTTAATTCGATTACGAACTACTGCATTTCCTATTTTCTTGCTAACAGAAAGGCCGATGCGAAAGTTTGGCTGTTCTTCTTTATCTAATTGGTATACAACAAACTGACGATTCGCATTTGATTTTCCTTTTTGAAAAACCGCCTGGAATTCATCATTCTTCTTTATACGATGTTTTTTCTTCATATCAATTGACACTCCTGTATTTCATCAGCGGAAATTCACTATTATTAGAAAAAAAGACCACTGAACGATCAGTGGTCTACGCAGATAATACTTTTCTTCCTTTACGACGACGAGCTGCTAGCACTTTACGTCCGTTCGCTGTGCTCATACGGCTGCGGAAACCATGTACTTTGCTGCGCTTACGTTTATTTGGTTGGTAAGTTCTTTTCATTATATGACACCTCCCTGAGGAATATCTGTTAAAGACAGTCCTATAAATTATAGTTAATCAACTAGGAAAATGTCAATGGTTCTAGAAATTTTCATCAAATATTCATTTTGAACCTATTCACATACTTTTTCACAGCATCTATATTTCCTTGTGGATAAATGTTTTTTCACGTTTTTTATATCCACAAACTTTTTTCCCACTTTTACACAGTATATCGTGTTGTGGACAAGTTTATTCCACAAGGTATTGATTTTGTGGATAACTTTCTTAAATTCATTGCTATAGCCACTTTTTTTTGATATTATAGTTGTGTTTTCACTTTGAATAAGTTTTCCACATCTTTATCTTATCCACAATTTGTGTATAACATGTGGACAGTTTTAATCACATGTGGGTAAATAGTTGTCCACATTT